>NZ_JABWRW010000004.1:0-380446 GCF_014269095.1 Pseudomonas sp. SWRI50
CAGCGTGTGCTCCCACTCGTGCTCGCAGCACCTCCGGCAGTCAGCTTGCCATTCACCGCTCTCACTCCTGATTCTAATACCCCCTCAAGACACAAGCCGGCTTGCCGGCGATGGGCTGCGTAGCGGCCCGATACTCCACTGGCCGTCATCCGCTTCCTACGGCATCATTGCAGAATTTGTCCGGCAGCCCATAAGGACCGCCCATGAATCTGCCCCCCCGCCAACAACAAATTCTCGAGCTGGTCCGCGAACGCGGCTACGTCAGCATCGAAGAAATGGCGCAGTTGTTCGTCGTCACCCCGCAAACCATCCGCCGCGACATCAACCAGCTCGCCGAGCTCAACCTGCTGCGCCGCTACCACGGGGGTGCCGCGTATGACTCGAGCATCGAGAACACCGCCTACGCCATGCGCGCCGACCAGATGCGCGACGAGAAGCAGCGCATCGCCGAAGCCGTGGCCTCGCAGATTCCCGACCATGCCTCGCTGTTCATCAACATCGGCACAACGACCGAATCGATCGCCCGCGCGCTGCTCAACCATAACCACCTGAAGGTGATTACCA
Source organism: Pseudomonas sp. SWRI50 (assembly GCF_014269095.1). NCBI lineage: Bacteria > Pseudomonadati > Pseudomonadota > Gammaproteobacteria > Pseudomonadales > Pseudomonadaceae > Pseudomonas > Pseudomonas sp. SWRI50. Next base: position 565 of record NZ_JABWRW010000004.1, read on the forward strand.
ACAACCTGCACGTGGCCTCGATCCTGGCGGCCAAGGACGATTTCGAAGTACTGGTGGCAGGTGGCACGGTGCGCCGCGATGGCGGTGTGGTCGGCCAGGCCAGCGTCGATTTCATTAACCAGTTCAAGGTTGACTTCGCCTTGGTTGGCATCAGCGGCATCGACGAAGATGGCAGCCTGCTGGACTTCGATTACCAGGAGGTACGGGTTTCCCAGGCCCTGATCGCCAATGCACGCCAGGTTATCCTGGCCGCCGACTCCAGCAAGTTCGGGCGCAATGCCATGGTTCGCCTGGGCTCGATCAGCCTGGTGGACTGTTTGGTGACCGACCAGACGCCGACGCCTGCCCTCGCCCACTTGCTTAACCAGTACAAGATCCGCCTCGACGTGGTGTGAAGCAGATTGTGGGACTGAAGCGTATGGATTGAGATTTTTATCGCTCTCAAGATCGAGCGCCGCTCGCGCGGCGCATCGCGAGCAAGGCTCGCTCCTACGTTTGTTTCCGGCCAATTATTCCTGTGGCATTGGCGCGCGGCCCCTTGGCGCCCGCCTCAATGTCGCGTCGGACCAACCAGGCGGTCGCGTGCGCTGGCACAGGCGTGACTGGCCCGAAACAAACGTAGGAGCGAGCCTTGCTCGCGATGCGCCGCGCGGGCGGCGCTCGATTTCGACAACGCCTAATGAATCAAGCCCTACACCCGAATTTTCGTAAATGTTCACTTTATTGTCATCCGATCAGTATTTTCTATAAAGACTGACTGGATACCCGCCTTCTGTTGCGCTAGTATTTTCGGAAACGAACATCAATGTTCATATTCGATGTGAACAGCCCCAGGAGGCCTTGCCCGTGTCCCAGTCCGTTTCGTCCCAGCCCCCCCTCACCGACTGCTATGACCTCGCCGTGATCGGCGGTGGCATCAATGGTGTGGGCATTGCTGCCGACGCCGCCGGGCGCGGCCTGAAGGTGTTCCTTTGCGAAAAGGACGACCTGGCGCAGCACACATCGTCGGCGAGCAGCAAGCTCATCCATGGTGGCCTGCGCTACCTGGAGCACTACGAGTTCCGCCTGGTGCGTGAAGCCCTGGCCGAGCGCGAAGTCCTGCTGGCCAAGGCGCCGCACATCGTCAAGCCGATGCGCTTCGTGCTGCCCCATCGCCCGCACCTGCGCCCGGCCTGGATGATCCGTGCCGGCCTGTTCCTCTACGACCACTTGGGCAAGCGCAAGCGCCTGGGCGCTTCGCGCAGCCTGCGCTTTGGCCCTGGCTACCCGCTCAAACCGGCCATCACCCGCGGTTTCGAATACGCTGACTGCGCCGTGGACGACGCCCGCCTGGTCGTGCTCAATGCCATGGCAGCCCGCGAAAAAGGTGCGCACATCGTCACCCGCACCCGCTGCCTGCGTGCCGAGCGTGTCGATGGCGTGTGGCAGGTCGAACTGCAGCATGCCGACGGCAGCCTGCAGAGCATTCGTGCCCGCGCCCTGGTCAATGCTGCTGGCCCATGGGTAGCCAGCTTCATCAAGGATGACCTCAAGCTGGATGCGCCTTACGGCATCCGCCTGATTCAGGGCAGCCACCTGATCGTCCCGCGCCTTTACGAAGGCGAGCACGCTTACATCCTGCAGAACGAAGACCAGCGCATCGTGTTCTGCATCCCTTACCTGGACCGCTTCACCCTGATCGGCACCACCGACCGTGAATACAGCGGTGACCCGGCCCAGGTGAAAATCACCGAAGCCGAGACCGACTACCTGCTCAAGGTGGTCAACGCGCACTTCAATCATCAGCTCAGCCGAGCCGACATCCTGCACACCTACTCCGGCGTACGCCCGCTGTGTAACGACGAGTCGGACAACCCGTCGGCCGTGACCCGCGACTACACCCTGGCGCTGTCGGCAGGTGAAGGCCAGGCGCCGTTGCTGTCGGTGTTCGGCGGCAAGCTCACCACGTACCGCAAGCTGGCCGAATCGGCCATGGCCGAGCTCAAGCCATACTTCACCCAGATGCGCGCCAGCTGGACCGCTACAGCGCCGCTGCCAGGCGGGGAAGATATGACGACTGCGCAGGCACTGACTGACGCCATTCTGGCGCAGTACGGGTGGCTGCCGGTGGACATCGCCAAACGCTGGGCAGTGACCTACGGCAGCCGCGTATGGCGCCTGCTTGATGGTATTCAGGGCCCGGAAGACCTGGGCCAGGCCATTGGCGGCGGTCTCTTCAGCCGCGAGGTCGATTACCTGCGCAGCGAAGAGTGGGCTGTAGATGCCGCCGACATCCTGTGGCGCCGGACTAAATTGGGCCTGTTCACATCACCGGCGGAACAGCAGGCGCTGCACGACTACCTGGAGAAAGCACCAGCAAGCCAGATATCGTTCAAGGCCGCTTGAAGCCGACGTTGAAGCCAGTGCCGCCTTAGCGGCACCCGCTCACGGTAATAAACCGCCGATACTGAACCAACGGTCAAACGCCTCACGGGCCAACGTTAGAATCAAGCTGCGCTCGCCCTCCTGTATGGCTTGCACGATACCTTCGCAGTACGTCAGGTACTGCTCCTCAGTGACCTCTCCCGCTTCTGCACGCTCGCGGTAGGCCTCTTCTGGAGCCCGGAACGCGTCCACCAGCGCTGTGAAGCGGCGCTCGTAGCGGTCTCGCACGTAATGTTCCCAAAACGCCTGATCAGCCAGCGCCTGAGTCAACCGTTCTGGGGTCTCTGCGCGCAGTACCTCGATCCTGGCGTTATTCAGGTCGGCAGGTGTTAGACCGGCGTAGGCTTCGTAATGCAGGGCTGCAGGTTGGGCCGGCAAGCGCAGCGGGCCCGCCAACCGCACACGGTAAGTGAGATAGACTTCGATATCGTCCACGTCGTGCCCTGCTGCGCGAATCCCCTGGATACGCCGCGTCGCGATCTCGTCAAGCGCGTCCAGACGGAACAGTGAGCGGCTCAGGCGCATCAGCTCAACCTCACTTTGCGCAATGGACATCCCCGAGGTGTGCCGGTGGATCAACACCCTCACCTCCATCTGGCTGAACAGCCACAACAGGCGGTCCTGGCAGGAAGCGTTGCCGCCCGACATGATGAACAACTGTTCACGCAGCTCAGTGTTCTGCTCGCAGGCCTCAATGATGTTCCAGACCCTGGCCCGGTAATAGGCTGGCCGCTGCGCGAAGTCGGAGGATCGAGCGAAGTCGCGGATAAAGTTGAAGAAAGGCCGGGACGTGCTTTCCAATTGCAGGTTACGCCACTGCATCTCGCGCTCGCTGCGCTGCATGCCCGTCGAGCCGAGCAACCATTGTTCGCGTTCGTTTGCCTGCACTAGATGATGACGGAACGACGGGCTATGTACGACTTCGTGATGGTGGCTACCTGATGGGCCAGGCAGTTGCTCCAGGTAATGCTCGCTCGCTTCATCCAAGGGGTTGTCATGCAGGGCCATGCGTTGCAGACGTTGGCGAAGGCCGTGCAAGTCCCGATTGACTTGGCGAATCTGGTTGTTGCGCAGGTCGGCGATGCCCCGCAACGGCACCTGCTGCAGGCGCGACGGGAATGCTCTGATGCCAGTCGAACGCAGCCCCAAGGGCCTGAGGTGAATCAACCCACGGACATCGGGGGCAAACCCAAGTGGGTTGTAATTGAGTTCCAGCGTTTGTAGATGGGTCAAGGTATTGAGCCGGCGGTTGCCGGCGACGTCCATGATGATCCGGTTGTGGTCCAACTGCAGCCCCCGCAGTTGCGTGAGGCGCTCTACTCCCGGCGGGATGGCGGCAAGATGATTCTCGCGCAGGTCAAGCTCGCGCAAATTAGGGAAGCGAGCGAGGAAGTCGGGGTCAATGTCTGACAAATCCATGTCGCGCAGGGTCAAGCGCGTGACATGTGGGAAACTGACTCCCCCTTCCAGTACTGGCAAGCTGCCGACACGCTCACCGCGAATGTCCAGCGCGTAAGTACCATCGCTGCGCAAGCCTGTCTTGCAGCGCCAGCAACGACGGATACTATTGGCTACCCGGCCACGCCGGAGCAGGTCCAGCACGCCAGAGTGTTCCATGCGCCATCGCCGCAGGACCTGGCGCAGGCCCGACAAGTGCTGGCTGAGTTCACTGTAGTGCTGCCATGGGTCGACCCCGCGCGCAATCAGGTCCAGCAGATAGCGTTGCAACTGGCTCTCGCCGAGGGTTGGGAATATTTGCCGCATCCCACGCCGGCTGGCCTGCCCGCGGCTTTCGCCCCGGCCACTCAGAGGGTAACCGAGGCGCCCGTCGCCCCACCGCACCGGTGGCCGCACGCCACCGCCTATCGGCGCCTGGCCGATCAACTGCGCGGCCAAGTCGCGATGGCTGCGGGCGTGTTCGGCCAGCAGGTCGCTCAATGTTCGCGTGTCCAGCGTGCGGGTCCCCAGTGCGCCTGTTTGCGCTTCACTCAAAGTCAACGAAAGTGCCTGCAGCAGGCTGTCAGTTGGAGCAGAGCCTGCCAACGGCTCGCCCGTCGCAGCATAGGCGCTGTAGCCAGTTGGGGTTTTGACGATACTGAACCGCTGAGCGGCGGTATCCGGGCCCGCGTGTGCCAATACCGCCCCTGTGCGGCTGTCGGCTCGCACTTCGACGGCATACGGCTCCAACCACGGCGCCAAATGTTCGATAAGGCCAACGGCCAATTTCGCGGTGTCGGCATTGGCTGCCGAAGCCTGACGTAAACCTGCACAGGCACGGTCAAGGCGGCTGTCACGTAAAAACCAGCGCGCGCGTTCAGCCAAGGCCAAGGGGACGCGATCACTGGCGAGCATCTGCTCGACCTGCTGGCTGTCGACCTGCTGGACAATTTCATGGGCTCCGCGTTGCGACAGGCCAGGAAAGTCCCGACGCAGCACGACACTGGCCAATTCCTCATTGTCTTGCGATGTGCTGACCAGAAACTCGAACGCTTCGCCCTGCACGGTGGGGAATTGCTCATGCAAGCGGTAGCGCTCCAAGGCATCGAGCAACCGTGCGGGAGGTGGGGCATTTTCCAGGTGCAGACGCCTCAGCTGTGCGTCATCTAGGCCCGTGCTGTCGAGCACCCTGCGTACTTCTTCATCGCTGACGTCGGCCAGTTCAGCGCTCAACCGCCGCATCAAGCGCGCAGGCTCCGCCCACTCTTCTGCACGTTCCAGCGCATGCCGCCAGCCGCCAGTGCCGTTATGCTCGAGCATCGGCTGAAAAGCCTCGCTGCGCTGAGGATGACGGATGAACAGGTGCTCGCCATCCTTGTAGCCCGCCAACTGAAAACTGGCTTCGTGCAACTTCAACTGCCACTGGTCATTCTCCGGGATCAGCTCGCCAACCGTCACGCCCCGCTCCTTTACCCGGTAGGCAGCCAGATCATGGGCACAGAGCTTGACGTGACCGGCATCGGTGCAAATCGGCGACAGTTCATCGACAAACGCAATACGCTTGAGCACTTGCCCCGCCACTGCAGTGCCAGCCCCTATCGCGGCCCCCAGTGCGACGCTTTCAGCGACACCGAACACGTGTTCCAGCGCCCCCTGGCGATCGCCCAGTTGCCAATCCTGGTAACCCTCGTAGACCTCATCGGCAATCTGCACGGCAGCGACCGCGAGCATCAGTTCCCCCACTACCGGCATGAACAACCCGGCCAGGTTCAATAACGTCAGCCCCGCTTGCTGATACCCCTTGAGCCGCTCGTCCCGCGCCGCGCTGTCCTCATCGGCCGTCGGAACGGCCAACACGCGGGCGTCGTCGAGCATCTTCTCGATGCGCGCGGCGCGTAAAAAGGCAAACAATGGTTGAGTGATAGCGAAGTCACGACCATCGAGCTTCAGTACTGCGCCCTCGGTGCTCGACGACAGTAAGCGCCTCAAGGTGCCAAAAAATGCGACCCGGTCGCGCTCGGCGATGAACCGCGCAATAAACGCCGCATAGTGAGGGTCACGCAGGCGCAGCCCCATGGCCTGATAAAACGCCCACCAGGTTTCGAATACCTGCACGGGTTGCAAGGGGTCCCCGGGAATCCAGAGCATGATGCCCCGCAGAATAGCCTGATCCCGGTCTTGGATCTCGATGGCCACCACCCCGTGCAGGCACTTGCCCAACAGGTACACCTGGCGGGTACTCAACACTACCGGGTAGGCAGGTACTACGGCTGGCTTGGCGAAGATCGGCAGCGTTTGCAGGAAGTGGGCATGGCTGATCTCGCCTTTGAGGGCTGCCAGGCGTACAGCCGCTTCCATCGATGAGCGCAGGGCCTCCTCCAGCAATGCCTCGACCTCGCGAAGGGCCTGGCCAGCTTCATCCCCTGGCCGATCTTTTGGTAACAGATGCTCACGCAGCAAGACCTGGTAGCGGCCACCCAGATCGAGCGTGCGGCACAGCTTGGCGAAGCGCTCGAACGATACCGCCAGGGTGACGCCGGACACGTCACGCAACGAGACCTGCGTGAACGGGCCTGGCTTGGTTTGCGCCTGGGTGAAATTGTGCAGTGCCGTCGTCAACAGGGGTTGAGTCGAAATACGGGTGATGTTCGGCGATGGGGTCGGCGGAATGGGCATCGCCAGAATGATCTGCACCACCTTGCGCAGCGTTGCCTTGCGTACATCAGTGTTTACCCGAAAACGCTGTCGTAACGCTTCTTGCAGCAACGTCGCAGCAAAATCATCCAGGGGCGGAATGCGGCTTAACACCTGCCGGACACGCTCGGCACTGTCCTGCTGCTGGCGCAGGGCCTGGTGAAGCGCACGCTGCTGTTCGACCGGGGCAGACGTGAGCCAGGCCGGCAAACGTTGAGAAATCAGGGCGTCAATCGAAGCAGGCGCTTCATCGGCAGAATGGGTCATGGCAGTGAGATCCGTAAAAACCGCTAACAGACCACACGGCAAACCGTCACCTGCGGTAACTAAATCAAGGCACCATTCATTCGGGTTTCCGAACACCAAAAGCCAACCCATTCGGAATCACGGACAACACATGCTGTCGATTTACTGTCAAAAAAGATCGATACCCCGTAATTTCGGGGCGTTATGATCAAGAAGGAAGCTTGGCACGACTCATGCTCTACACTCTTTAGCCGAATGCACCCGCTTCATGTTGTATTCGTTGAACGAAAGAGTCCGCCAACGGCTCCATAAAAAAAACAAACATGTCGAGGAAAATTTGATGCGTATCGTTCGTCAATTGCTGGGCGCCGCTATCGCGGCTGCAGTCATCGCTTCGCCGGCCATGGCCGAGGAGCTGACCGGCACCCTGAAGAAGATCAAGGACTCGGGCACCATCACATTGGGCCACCGCGACTCCTCCATTCCATTTTCCTACCTGGCAGGCAAGCCGGAGCCCGTGGGCTACTCCCACGACATCCAGCTGGCCGTGGTCGAGGCCCTGAAAAAACAACTGGGCACCGACATCAAGGTCAAATACAACCTCGTCACCTCCCAGACCCGCATCCCGCTGGTGCAAAACGGCACCGTCGACCTGGAGTGCGGCTCCACCACCAACAACGTCGAGCGCCAGCAGCAAGTCGGTTTCTCGGTCGGCATCTTCGAAGTCGGCACCCGCCTGCTGACCAAGGTCAAGGACGGTCAGCCTTCCTATAAAGACTTCCCGGACCTGGCTGGCAAAAACGTGGTGACCACCGCCGGCACCACCTCCGAGCGCATCCTCAAGGCGATGAACGCCGACAAGCAAATGAAGATGAACGTGATTTCCGCCAAGGACCACGGTGAAGCCTTCAACATGCTCGAAAGCGGCCGCGCCGTGGCCTTCATGATGGACGACGCCCTGCTGGCCGGTGAAATGGCCAAGGCTCGCAAACCGGCCGACTGGGTTATCACCGGTACCCCTCAGTCGTACGAAATCTACGGCTGCATGGTGCGCAAGGAAGACGCTGCGTTCAAGAAAGCGGTCGACGAGGCCATCGTGGCTTACTTCAAGTCGGGCGAAGTCAACAAGAGCTACGACAAGTGGTTCATGCAGCCAATCCCGCCAAAGGGTCTGAACCTGCAGTTCCAGATGAGCGACGAGCTGAAAAAACTGATCGCCGAGCCGACCGACAAAGCGGCGGACGAGAAGAAGTCCTGATCCTCAGATAGTGGCCTGGTGCGCATGCGCACGAATCAATTCTGCAGGCCACTCATTAGTGTCTAACCTTTCATCCGAGGGCGCCAAGCGCCCCCGGATGCTCGAAGGTGCCCGTGAAACAACCGTCTGAGGGGAAATCCCGATGAATTACAACTGGGACTGGGGCGTGTTCTTCAAGTCCACCGGCGTGGGCAGCGAAACCTATCTGGACTGGTACATCACCGGCCTGGGCTGGACCATCGCCATCGCCATCACCGCCTGGATCATCGCGCTGCTGCTGGGGTCTGTCCTTGGCGTCATGCGTACCGTGCCGAACCGCCTGGTATCGGGCATCGCCACTGTCTATGTGGAACTGTTCCGCAACGTGCCGCTGCTGGTGCAGCTGTTCATCTGGTACTTCCTGGTACCGGACCTGCTGCCCGAAGGCCTGCAGGAATGGTTCAAGCAGGACCTCAACCCGACCACCTCGGCGCTGATCAGCGTGGTTGTGTGCCTGGGCCTGTTCACTGCGGCCCGTGTCTGCGAACAAGTGCGCACCGGCATCCAGGCGCTGCCCCGCGGCCAGGAATCCGCAGCCCGCGCCATGGGCTTCAGCCTGCCGCAGATCTATACCAACGTGCTGCTGCCGCAAGCCTACCGGATCATCATTCCGCCGCTCACGTCCGAGTTCCTCAACGTGTTCAAGAACTCCTCGGTGGCCTCGCTGATCGGCCTGATGGAGCTGCTGGCACAAACCAAGCAGACCGCAGAGTTCTCTGCCAACCTGTTCGAGGCGTTCACCCTGGCCACGCTGATCTACTTCACCCTGAACATGGGCCTGATGCTGCTCATGCGCCTGGTCGAGAAAAAAGTCGCAGTACCTGGCCTGATTTCCGTGGGGGGCAAGTAAATGGACATGGATTTCAGCGAAATCATCCCCGCCCTGCCCGCCCTCTGGGAAGGCATGATCATGACCCTGCAACTGATGGTCATGGGCGTGGTCGGCGGTATCGCACTCGGCACCGTCCTGGCGCTGATGCGCCTGTCATCAAGCAAGCTGCTGTCGAGGGTGGCGGGCGCTTACGTCAACTACTTCCGCTCGATCCCGCTGCTGCTGGTGATCACCTGGTTCTACCTGGCAGTGCCGTTCGTGCTGCGCTGGATCACCGGTGAAGATACGCCGGTCGGTGCGTTCACCTCCTGCGTGGTCGCGTTCATGATGTTCGAGGCGGCCTACTTCTGCGAAATCGTCCGTGCCGGTGTGCAGTCGATCTCCAAGGGCCAGATGGGCGCCGCGCAAGCGCTGGGTATGAACTACGCCCAGACCATGCGCCTGATCATCCTGCCCCAGGCCTTCCGCAAGATGACCCCTTTGCTGCTGCAGCAAAGTATCATCCTGTTCCAGGACACCTCGCTGGTGTACACCGTGGGCCTGGTCGACTTCCTCAACTCGGCACGCTCCAACGGCGACATCATCGGGCGCTCTCATGAGTTCCTGATCTTCGCCGGGGTCGTCTACTTCCTCATCAGCTTCTCCGCTTCGTGGCTGGTCAAGCGCCTGCAAAAAAGGATCACCGTATGATTTCCATCAAGAACGTCAACAAGTGGTACGGCGACTTCCAGGTACTGACCGACTGCAGCACCGACGTCAAGAAGGGTGAAGTGGTAGTGGTGTGCGGGCCGTCGGGCTCGGGCAAGTCCACCCTGATCAAGTGCGTCAACGCGCTGGAGCCGTTCCAGAAGGGCGACATCGTGGTCGATGGCACCTCGATTGCCGACCCAAAGACCAACCTGCCGAAACTGCGCTCGCGGGTGGGCATGGTGTTCCAGCACTTCGAGCTGTTCCCGCACCTGACCATCACCGAAAACCTGACCATCGCCCAGCGCAAGGTGCTCGGCCGCAGCGAGGCAGAAGCCTCCAAAAAAGGCCTGGCCCTGCTCGATCGCGTCGGCCTCAGCGCGCATGCCAAGAAACACCCCGGCCAGCTTTCCGGCGGCCAGCAGCAACGGGTGGCGATCGCCCGCGCCCTGGCCATGGACCCAATCGTCATGCTGTTCGACGAACCCACCTCGGCACTGGACCCGGAAATGGTCAGTGAAGTGCTCGATGTGATGGTTCAGCTGGCCAACGAGGGCATGACCATGATGTGCGTGACCCACGAGATGGGCTTTGCCCGCAAGGTCGCCAACCGGGTCATCTTCATGGACAAAGGCAGCATCATCGAAGACTGCACCAAGGAAGAGTTCTTCGGCGACCAGAACGCCCGCGACCAACGCACCCAGCACTTCCTCAGCAAGATCCTGCAACACTAAGCCGGCCTCAGCCTCCGCTGCCCGCCCCCATCGGGCAGCGGACGCTGGTCGTGACAAGGCCACTGTGATGAAATGCGATCCTTCGCTTCTTCTCCCTGCCAGACCTGCCGTGAATTCCCGCCTGATTCGTCAATTGCTGTTACCCCCCCTGATCATCCTGCTGATGGTCGGCCTCGGTATGGCCGGTTACCTGGTCAGCGAGAGCAATGGCATCCGCAGCCTGAGCGAAAACGGCGAGCGTCAGCTGGAGCTGCACGCGCGCACGGTCGAGAGCGAGATCAGCAAATACACCTACCTGCCCAGCCTGCTGGAGCTTGAAGACAGCGTCTCGCACCTGCTCACCGAGCCCGATGGCGGCTCCCGCCAGGCGGTCAACGAATACCTCGAAGGCCTGAACCGGCGCAGCCGCAGCCGGGCAATCTTCGTGCTCGACACCAACGGCCGGGTGCAGGCCACCAGCAACTGGCGCGATGCCGATTCGTTTCTGGGTGAAGACCTGTCGTTCCGGGCCTACTTCCAGACTGCCGTGCGCGGCGAACCCGGGCGCTTCTATGGCATCGGCAGCACCACCGGCGAGGCCGGCTACTACTTGGCCCATGGCCTGGAAGAACACGGCAAGATCATAGGCGTTGCGGTGATCAAGGTACGCCTGGACACCCTCGAAGAACGTTGGCAGCGTGCCCGCCTGGAAGCGTTCGTCAGCGATGAGAACGGCATCATCATTCTGTCCAGTGACCCGGCCCGGCGCTTGAAGTCGGTGCGCCCGCTGACCCCGCAAATCAAGGAACGCCTGGCGCGTAGCCTGCAGTATTACTGGTGGCCGCTGAACGAGCTGCAACCTCTGGCGCGGGAAACCCTCGCCGATGGTGTTGAAAAGCTGACCTTCCCGGCCAACAGCGAAACAGCGCAAGGCAAGGCCCATGAAGTGGCCTACCTGGCCCAGACCCGTCGCCTGGTCGACACCCCGTGGCATTTCACCCTGCTGACCCCGCTGCAAGACCTGCGCCGAGAATCGATGGTGCAAGGCATCCTGGTCGGGGTGGCATTCGCCCTGCTGGCCATCCTGGGCATCGCCTGGAACGAACGCCGCAAAGTCATCGCCACCCGCTTGGCTGCCCGTGAGGCGCTGCAGGAAGCCAACAGCCAACTCGAACGCCGCATCACCGAACGCACCGCCGACTTGCGCGCCAGCAATGAGCGGCTGAAGGGGCAGATCCGCGAGCGCCGGCATGCTGAGCAAACCCTGCGCCATGCCCAGGATGAGCTGGTGCAGGCGGGCAAGCTGGCTGCCATCGGGCAGATGTCGACCAGCATCGCCCACGAACTCAACCAGCCGCTGGCCGCGCTGCGCACGTTGTCCGGCAACACCGTACGCTTCCTCGAACGTGGTGCGCTGGAAACGGCCAGCACCAACCTGCGTACCATGAACGACCTGATCGACCGCATGGGCCGTATCACCGCCAGCCTGCGTTCATTCGCCCGCCGTGGCGACGACGGTGGCCAGGCCTCGCTGGCCAAGGCAGTGGACGCCACCCTGCAGGTACTGGCCAACCGCGTCAGTGGCTGCCACTTGCAATTGCACAACCAGTTCGAAGACCATCAACTGGCCATCGACCAGACCCGCCTGGAGCAGATCCTGGTCAACCTGATCGGCAACGCCATCGACGCCATGGCGACCCAGCCCCTACCAGAGCTGTGGCTCGAAGGCGAACTGCAGGGTGACAAGTATCGCCTGCGGGTGCGCGACAACGGCCATGGCATCGACGCCGAGGCACGCAAGCATTTGTTCGAACCCTTCTTCACCACCAAACCGGGCGAACATGGCCTGGGCCTGGGGCTGACCTTGTCGGCGAGCCTTGCCGCCGCTGCCAAGGGCAGCCTGAACGTCGAGCATCCTGTCAGTGGCGGCACGGCCTTTGTGCTTGTCCTGCCCCTGGTATCCCCCCCTAGCGAACCGGCAGAGCACCCATGAACCAAGCGCCTCTCACCGTCCTGATTGTCGAAGACGACCCGCATGTGCTGCTCGGCTGCCAGCAGGCATTGGCCCTGGAAGACATTGCCTGCGAAGGGGTCGGCAGCGCCGAACAGGCCCTGGAACGCATCGGCGACGACTTTGCCGGCATCGTCGTCAGCGACATTCGCTTGCCAGGCATCGATGGCCTTGAGCTACTCAACCGCCTCAAGGCCCGCGACCGCAGCCTGCCAGTGGTGCTGATCACCGGCCACGGCGATATCGACATGGCGGTAGGCGCCATGCGCAACGGCGCCTACGATTTCATGGAGAAGCCCTTCTCGCCCGAGCGCCTGGTCGACGTGGTACGCCGCGCCCTCGAACAGCGCGGCCTGTCCCGCGAGGTGGTTGCCTTGCGCCGCCAGCTGGCCGAACAGAGCAGCCTGGAGGGCCGCATCATTGGCCGCTCGCCGGCCATGGAGCACCTGCGGGAACTGATCGCCAACGTCGCCGACACCTCGGCCAACGTGCTGATCGAAGGCGAGACCGGCACCGGCAAAGAACTGGTCGCCCGCTGCCTGCACGATTTCAGCCGCCGCCAGGGCCAACCCTTCGTGGCGCTGAACTGCGGCGGCCTGCCCGAAAACCTGTTCGAGAGCGAAATTTTCGGCCACGAAGCCAACGCCTTTACCGGCGCAGGTAAACGCCGAATCGGCAAGATCGAACACGCCAATGGCGGCACGCTGTTCCTCGACGAGGTCGAGAGCATGCCGATCAACCTGCAGATCAAACTGCTGCGGGTGTTGCAGGAGCGCACACTGGAGCGGCTGGGCTCGAACCAGAGCATCGCGGTGGATTGCCGGGTAATCGCCGCGACCAAGTCCGACCTCGATGCCATGGGGCAGAACGGGCAGTTTCGCAGTGACCTGTACTACCGGCTGAACGTGGTGACGCTGGAGCTCCCCCCCCTGCGTGAGCGCCGCGAAGACATCCTGCAGTTGTTCGAACACTTCCTGCAGCAATCGGCCCTGCGCTTCGACCGTGAAGCACCGACGCTGGACAGCCAGACCTTGTCGCGGTTGATGGCCCATGACTGGCCGGGCAACGTGCGTGAGCTGCGCAACGTTGCCGAGCGTCATGCGTTGGGCTTACCGGCCTTCAAGAAGGGCCCGAGTGGCGGCGCCAGCCAGGGCCTGGGCTTTTCCGAGGCGGTGGAGGCGTTTGAACGCAACCTGCTCAGCGATGCCTTGCAACGCACCGGCGGCAACCTCAGCCAGGCCAGCCAGGAGCTGGGCATGGCCAAGACCACGCTGTTCGACAAAGTGAAAAAGTACGGGCTGGGCTGAAAAACGGCGGCGCCTGCTTCGCGGGCAATGCCAATCTCACAGACCCGCAATATGCGTCACATCCTGCCGATGCGATTGCAGGTAAGGCAGCACCGCCCCCAACAACGGCGCCTTGAACGGCTCCTGAAAGCGGTGCGCCAGCCCCGGTATCAAGCGCAGCTGGCTGCCCTGGATATGCGCCGCCAAGTGCACCCCATGCATCACCGGCAACAACGGGTCGGCCGTGCCATGCACCACCAGCGTCGGCACGCGCAGCTGGTTGAGCAACGCCACCCGGCTCGGTTCGGCCAGGATCGCCATGATCTGGCGCTTGGCGCCATCCGGGTTGAATGCCCGGTCATAGGCCACCGCCGCCTGCTGCAACAAGACGGCCCGATCATCACGCACCTGCGGGCTGCCCAGTGCCGCCAGCAAATCAGCCTGCTGCTCGATCGCTACCTCACGGTTGGGCGCACTGCGCCGGGCCAACAGCTGCACCAGGGCAGGGGCCGGCGCCGGCAGCCCTGCCGCGCCTGAGCTGGACATCACCAGTGTCAGGCTACGGACCCGCGCCGGCGCCATTGCCGCCAGGTGCTGGGCAATCATCCCGCCCATGCTGACACCCAGCACATGAAACTGGCGTATGCCCAATGAATCCATCAAGCGCAGCCCATCCCCCGCCATATCAGTGAGCGTGTAGGGGGCGGAAACCGGCAGGCCGAGCTTGTAGCGCAGCAGCTCGACCGTCAGGTTGGCCGAGGGTGGCAGTTGGTTCCAGCGCGACAGGCCGACATCGCGGTTGTCGTAGCGTATGACCCGAAAACCCTGGCGGCACAAAGCCTCGACCACGTCGTCCGGCCAATGGATCAGTTGCCCGCCCAGGCCCATGACCAGCAGCAATGCAGGGTCTCGCGGCGCACCGACGCTTTGGTAAACCAGGCTCAAATCACCCAGTTCAGCCCGTTGTACCGCTACCTGCGTGTCACAGCGTTGGTCGGCGAAACTCGCCGGCACGCTGAAAAGGAAGAAGAGAAACAGCAGCAAAGCCCGCATGAAAGAAACACCAGAATGCAAATCCCCAGTAGAGCGCGAGTTTGATGAATTTCTGCCGGGCGCGCTGCCACAGTTCAGTGACAGTTTGATGACCCCCGCTGAGTGGTGTGGCCAACGGTCCAGTCGACAGCCTGGGCAACATGAGCGAAACTCAACTCAATTCTTTCCCTTTGGCATTCAACCCTCGGAGTCAGCAGTGCTGGAGATCCGCCACCTGAAAACCCTTCATGCCCTGCGCGAGGCCGACAGCCTGGTAGAGGCCGCCGAACGCCTGCACCTGACACAGTCGGCGCTGTCGCACCAGTTCAAAGAGCTGGAAGAGCGCCTGGGCTTGCCGCTGTTCGTGCGCAAGAGCAAACCGATCCGCTTCACCAGTGCCGGCCTGCGCTTGCTGCAACTGGCAGATGCCACACTGCCGCTGCTGCGCGGCGCCGAGCGTGACATCGCGCGCTTGGCCGGTGGCACCGCCGGGCGCTTGCACATGGCCATCGAATGCCACAGCTGCTTCCAATGGCTGATGCCGACCATCGACCAGTTCCGCGATGCCTGGCCGGAAGTCGAGCTGGACCTGGCCTCGGGTTTCGCCTTCGCTCCCCTGCCCGCGCTGGCCCGTGGCGACCTGGACCTGGTGGTCACCTCCGACCCGCTGGACCTGGCCGGTATCACCTATGTGCCGCTGTTCACCTATGAAGCCATGCTCGCCGTGGCCAACCAGCACCCGCTGGCCAGCAAGCCTTACATGGTGCCGCAAGACCTGCTCGACCAGACCCTGATCACCTACCCGGTGGAACGCGATCGCCTGGATATCTTCACCCGCTTCCTGGAGCCGGCCGACATCGAGCCAGCCGCCGTGCGTACCTCGGAGCTGACGGTGATGATGATGCAATTGGTCGCCAGCGGCCGTGGCGTGTGCGGCATGCCGCACTGGGCACTGCACGAGTACAGCTCGCGGGGCTACGTGAAAGGCAAGCGCCTGGGCGAAAAGGGCCTGTTCGCCACGCTTTATGCGGCGGTGCGCACCGACATGCTCGATGCGCCGTACATGCGCGATTTCTTGCTGACCGCCAAGGACACCTCGTTCGCTACCCTCGATGGGGTCAGCGCTGTACGCTGACGGCCTGGCGGTACAACGGCAGGATCAGGTCGCGGGTTAGCGGCGCCAGCTCAAGCGCAGGCGCCTGGTCCGCCGCCAGCCACACCACTTCTTCGATTTCCGCCGCCGGGGTCACGGCTTCGGCGCTGTCGACGCGAAACAGTTCGGCTTGCACCTGGTAGCCTGGCTCGTTGGCAGCCGGCGCGCTGAACTGGCCGAGGTGGATGGCCTGGGCGGGGTCGATGCGCAGGCCCAGTTCCTCATGCAGCTCACGCACCAGCGCCTCTACCGGCGACTCACCCGCATCGATCTTGCCGCCGGGCTGCATGAAGGCCACGGTGCCGCGCTTGCGCACCAGCAAGGTGCGGCCCTGGGGGTCGATCAGCAGGGCGGCGGCGATGCGAAGGGTGTTGGGCATGGGATGGGCTCGCTGGAAAAGCCTGAGAGGATCCCATGGGGTTGATCGCCTGACAAGGTCGGTGCAGCCTGCCCTCACAGACGAACGGCCCCTTGCCAATCCGCCGCCCACCCGCCATAACCAACACATGAGCCTACCCGCCCAACAGCACCCGGTGCTGGCGCTGTTCCACCCCGCCGTCGGCACCTGGTTCCGTCGCCATTTCGCCACGGTCACCGACGCCCAGGCGCGTGCCTGGCCATTGATTCACGGCGGCCAGTCGATGCTGCTGGCCGCACCGACCGGCTCCGGCAAGACCTTGAGCGCCTTTCTGGCCGTGCTCGATGAACTGTTCTGCCAAGGCCTCCAACACGGCGGCGAACTGCCCGCGTGCACCCAAGTGGTGTATGTCTCGCCGCTCAAGGCGCTGTCCAACGATATTCGCCTGAACCTGCAAGCGCCGCTCGAAGGCATCAGCCAGGCGCTGGAAGACCAGGGCCTCAAGCCGCCCCGCATCAGCACCGCAGTGCGCACCGGCGATACACCACAAAAAGAACGTGCAGCCATGCGCAAGCTGGCCCCGCATATCCTGGTGACCACGCCGGAATCACTCTATGTGCTGATGGGCTCGGCCTCGGGCCGCGCGGGCCTTGCCAGCGTGCACACAGTGATCGTCGATGAGATCCATGCCCTGGCCGGCAACAAACGGGGGGCACACTTGGCACTGACCCTGGAGCGCCTGCAGGCGCTGAGCGGGCGGCCGTTACGTCGTATTGGCCTGTCGGCCACCCAGCGGCCGGTGGAGCGCGTGGCGCAATTTCTGGTCGGCCATCAGCGCCCTTGCGCGATCGTCGACATCGGCCACGCCCGCCGGCGCGACCTGGCCCTCGAGGTGCCGCCCGTGCCCTTAGGCGCAGTCATGGCCACGGACGTGTGGAACCTGGTCTACGACCGCCTGGCAACCCTCGCCCGCGAGCACCGCACCACGCTGGTGTTCGTTAACACCCGGCGCCTGGCCGAACGCTTGACCCGTCACCTCAGCGACCGCCTGGGCAAGGACGCGGTGGCCGCTCACCACGGCAGCCTGGCCAAGGAACTGCGCCTGGATGCGGAACAGCGCCTGAAAACCGGCCAGTTGCAGGTGCTGGTGGCCACGGCGTCACTGGAGTTGGGCATCGACATCGGCGATGTCGACCTGGTCTGCCAGATCGCCTCACCGGGCTCGATCGCGGCCTTCTTGCAACGCGTTGGGCGCTCCGGGCACCAAGTCGAGGGCATCCCCAAAGGGCGCCTGTTCCCCACTTCGCGCGACGACTTGATCGAATGCATCGCCCTGCTGGACTGCGTGCGCCACGGGGAGCTCGACCAACTGCACATTCCCACTGCGCCCCTCGACGTGCTGGCCCAGCAGATTGTCGCCGAAACCAGTAATCAGCCCTGGCAGGAACAAGCGCTGTTCGACTGCCTGCGCCAGGCAACGCCTTACGCCGAACTCGACGTCAACCATTATCAGGCGCTGCTGCGCATGCTCGCCGAAGGCTATAACGGCCGCCAGGGCATCCGTAGCGCCTACCTGCACCGCGACGCGGTCAGCGGCACCTTGCGCGGCCGCCGCGGCAGCCAACTGACTGCGCTGACCAGTGGCGGGACCATCCCCGAAACCGCCGACTACGCGGTGCTACTCGAGCCGCAGGCACTGAACATTGGCAGCGTCAATGAAGACTTCGCCGTGGAAAGCATTGCCGGCGATATTTTCCAATTGGGCAACGCCTCCTACCGGATCTTGCGCGTCGAATCGGGCCGGGTGCGGGTAGAAGACGCCCACGGCCTGCCGCCGACCATCCCTTTCTGGCTGGGCGAAGCACCGGGGCGCAGTGACGAATTGTCCGCCGCGGTCGCTCGGCTGCAGGCACGCATTGATGAGCGACTGGGGTTGCCCGGCGCCGACAGTACCGCCGTGCAGGGCTGGCTGCAGCGCACCTTCGAGCTGGGCGAAGACAGCGCCAGCCAGTTGCTCGATTACCTGGGGCGCACCCGCGACGTGCTGGGCGCCCTGCCCTCGCAACAGACGCTGATCATGGAGCGCTTCTTCGATGAGTCCGGCGGTACCCAGCTGATCATCCACTCGCCCTACGGCAGCCGCATCAACCGTGCCTGGGGCCTGGCCCTGCGCAAGCGCTTTTGCCGTACCTTCAATTTTGAACTGCAGGCGGCGGCCAGCGAAGATGCCATCGTCCTGTCGCTGTCCACCAGCCACAGTTTTACGCTGGATGAGGTGTGGCGCTACTTGTCCAGCCGCAGCGCCGAACAGCTTCTCATCCAGGCCCTGCTCGATGCGCCATTGTTCGGCGTGCGCTGGCGCTGGAACGCTGCCGTGGCCATGGCCTTGCCGCGCTTCGTCGGTGGGCGCAAGGTGGCCCCGCAGCTCCAGCGGATGAAAAGCGAGGACCTGATCGCTTCGGTGTTCCCCGACCAGATCGCCTGCCTGGAAAACATCGCCGGCGAACGGCAGATTCCGGATCATCCGCTGGTCGAGCAGACCCTCGACGACTGCCTGCACGAAGCCATGGACAGCGAAGGCTGGCTGGCCTTGCTGCGCCGCATCGAAGGCGGTGAGGTGCGCTTGCTCAGCCGTGACCTGCCGGCCCCGTCGCCACTGGCCTCGGCCATCCTCAACGCCAGGCCCTACGCCTTTCTTGACGATGCGCCCCTGGAAGAGCGACGCACCCAGGCCGTGCTAAACCGGCGCTGGAACGAACTGCACAGCGCGGATGAGCTGGGCGCGCTGGACACCGATGCCATCGCCGCCGTAGAGAGCGAGGCCTGGCCGCAAGCGGCTAACGCCGACGAGATGCACGAAGCGTTGATGAGCCTGGGGGCCATCACTGTCCATGAAGTGCAGGCCAACGCCCCTTGGGATTTACTGCTTCGGCAACTGGCCAAAGCGGGGCGCGCCCTGCGCCTGCCGGATCAACAGCTGTGGCTCGCGCGTGAACGCCTGAGCCTGCTGCAACGTGTGTATCCAGGTTCAGTCACCGAACCTGCGCTGAACGTGCTGCCAGGCTTCGAGCAGGCCATCGAGGCGGACGATGCGCTAAGCGAACTGCTGCGTGCCCGCTTAAGTGGCCACGGCCCGCAAACCGTGGCGCAGATCGCCACCCCTCTAGGCAAGCCGCAGCCAGACATCGAACAGGCCCTGGCCCGCCTGGAGGCCGAGGGCTACGTGTTGCGCGGCTATTTCAGGCCTGCGGAACAACAGCTGCAGTGGTGCGAACGGCACTTGCTGGCGCGCATTCACCGCTACACGGTCAAACGCCTGCGCCGGGAGATCGAACCGGTCAGCCTGCAAGACTTCATGCGTTTTCTGTTCGACTGGCAGCACCTGGCCGCAGATGAGCGCCTGCGCGGGCCACAGGCCGTAGCTGAAGTGCTGGCACAGTTGCAGGGCTTCCCCGCTGCGGCCGGCGCCTGGGAGGCGGAGCTGCTGCCGGCACGCATCCAGGACTACAGCCCGCACTGGCTCGACGACACCTGCCGCAGCGGGCAGTTTGTCTGGAGCCGGCTGGCGACCACGGTGGCCAGCACGACCTTGGCCAGTACACCGCTGGTGCTGCTGCCGCGCGAACACCTGGGCCTCTGGCGCAGCCTGGCGCCCGTACCGGCAGTAGACGAGCTCGGCCCGCGGGCGCAACGCGTGCATGACGTGTTGCAGGCGCATGGGGCGTTGTTCTTCGATGAACTGACGCAGGAAGCCCACCTGCTGCCCAGCGAACTGGAAACCGCATTGCAGGCACTGGTGGGCTTTGGCCTGGTGGGTGCCGACAGCTTCACCGGGCTGCGCAGCCTGATCACGCCAGCGGCAAAACGCACCTCGCGCAACAGCAGGCGCGGCCATGCCCCCCTCTCCACCAGCATGGCCCACGCCGGCCGCTGGGCGCTGTTGCGCAGGGGCACTGCTGCAATAGACGACAGCCAGCGTCTGGAGCACATCGCCCGCGCCCTGTTGCGCCGCTATGGGGTGATCTGCTGGCGGCTGCTGGAGCGGGAAAGTGATGTATTGCCGCCCTGGCGCGAATTGCTGCGTTGCTATCACCGCCTGGAGGCCCGCGGCGAAATCCGGGGTGGGCGCTTCATTGCTGGGCTGGCCGGTGAGCAGTTCGCCTTGCCAGAGGCTGTGGGCCTGTTGCGGCAAGTGCGCCGGCGTGAGCTGGAGGGCGCACTGGTGATGGTCAGCGCCAGCGACCCGCTCAATGTGGTCGGGTCATTGCTGCCGGGGGCGAAACTACCCGCGGTGAGCGGTAACCGCTTGCTGTACCGCGATGGGGTGCCGGTGGCGGTGCGAGTCGCCGGGCGTTACCAGTTCCTCATCGAGGCCTCGGTGGAGGAACAGGACACCTGGCGCCGCAGGTTGTTGAGCGATGCACGCTGAAGCGCCCCCAATTACTTCTCCTACCCTGCCGATCACTACCTTATGTTCCGGACAATCTGGAGGACTCGAATACGTGTAGGAGATAAGCATTGACCTATCATTTTTGCCAGTTGTGCTCCTGAGTTCGGTGTCTGACACTGAAGCTCGGCATCTTTTTATCACACGCGAGCAGACGATGAACTCATATCCACCGGGGACCCATTTATACTTTTATCAGGGCAATAGACTAAGCACGGTGAAACTACGAGACCACCATAGCGCAGTATTTCGCCATCAGCACACCGCTCTAGCAGAGCTAAAAAAAAAGCGAAAGTAGTGACGCACTTTTGGCTATCGACACCCAAGGCTCAATTCTAGGCATCCACACCCGAGCCGGGGCTCACACAGGTGTCTATACCCCCTACGGACACCAGCCTGCTGATGGGCTAGCACGTTCACTCTTAGCATTTAACTGTGAACCTCCGACGATTAGCGGTACCTACCTGTTGGGTAATGGCTATCGGACGTATAGCCCGCCCCTTATGCGCTTTCATTCCGCTGACAATTTAAGCCCTTTTCTCGCCGGCGGATTAAATGCTTATGCCTATTGCGGCGGAGACCCCATTAATAATATTGACCCAACTGGCCACGCCCTTTCCGCACTATCCAAATACATCTCAAACCTGAAACATAGAAAAACAATAAAAACGCTTGACAAAATCAATGAAATTAATCGCCATAACTTTGCAGTCGCCAAAATAAACAACTACTTAGATAGAATACTTGACACTGACACCACTCTATTTGACAGACCTCCTAGAGAGCTCAAAAACTATAACCCTACAAGAGATGGAGTGAGCAGAATCGACAAGCGCATCACCGATAACGAGCCCTTTCCGACCATACCAACCCTGTCAACAAAAACTTCGGAATTTGCAACCAAACACAATAGGCAGATAGACCATGTTGACAAGAATATGTGGCGTATTTTTATCAACTACCAGTACGCTTCAGACAACTATAAACCTTTTGCGGCCAAGCTAAAAGAACTATATCCTAACGATAGCCTGGAAGCACTTATGCCACGCCACGCCCCCCTTGAACAAGTTAGCATTCGTCAGAAGCATCGAAATATTAGGGATTAATTATTCAAGGGGAACACCTTACTCCCAAATGTGCAGCGCATCTTTACACCACCCTGTTTAATGACCTTAAAATTTCGCGTATCCCAAAGACTCTAATGTCCCTCATTCAGGTTGTGTCACAGTGGAGGTGAGCCTGTGCATTAGGCAGATATAAGTGGGGATGACTAGGACGCGAAGGAGTTCGCTGGGGGAGACCACGCAGATGACGAACCGGCATACGAATGATTTTCGATACCCCGATTTTCATTTTCAGCATCGCCCAACCGGGCTATGGTCGGGGTTTGCCCCAGGCCCTGAGCCTGACCGCGCCATCGCAAGGACCCCGTATGAGCCTGTCACTTCTCAGCCGCTACGCCTTCTTCGCCGCCTGTGTACTGTTCACCCTGGCGAGCCTGCCGTTCACCCACCATGAATGGTTGTGGCCGTTCACCCTGACCACTGCCGTGCTCAGCCTGATCGGTGTGTTCGACTTGCTGCAGCAACGCCACGCTGTACGCCGCAACTACCCGATCCTCGGCAACATCCGTTACCTGGTCGAGGGCATTCGCCCAGAGATTCGCCAGTACCTGCTCGAAGCCGACAGCGACGCCCTGCCCTTCTCCCGCGCGCAACGCTCGCTGGTCTATGCCCGGGCCAAGAACGAAGCCTCGGACAAACCCTTCGGTACCCTGATCGACGTGTATGAGTCCGGATTCGAATTCATCGGCCACTCCATGCGCCCGGCACCGCTGACCGACCCGGCGAGCTTCCGCGTCATCGTCGGCGGGCCGCAGTGCCGGCAGCCGTATTCGGCGTCGATCTTCAACATTTCCGCCATGAGCTTCGGCTCACTCAGCGCCAACGCCATCCGCGCCCTCAACCAGGGCGCTAAGCTGGGCAACTTCCACCACGATACCGGCGAAGGCAGCATCAGCCCTTACCACCGGGAACACGGTGGCGACCTGGTCTGGGAGCTGGGCAGCGGCTACTTTGGCTGCCGCACGCCTGACGGGCGCTTCGACCCCGAGCGCTTCGCCGCCCAGGCTCGCAGCCCGCAGGTGCGCATGATCGAGATCAAGATGAGCCAGGGCGCCAAGCCAGGCCACGGCGGCATCCTGCCCAAGCACAAAGTGACCCAGGAGATTGCCGAAACCCGCGGCGTGCTCATGGGCGAGGACTGTATCTCGCCGTCACGCCACAGCGCCTTCTCCACCCCGATAGAAATGATGCAGTTCATCGCCCAACTGCGTGAGCTGTCGGACGGCAAGCCGGTCGGCTTCAAGTTCTGCCTGGGCCACCCGTGGGAGTTCATGGGTATCGCCAAGGCCATGCTGGAAACCGGCATCCTGCCCGACTTCATCGTCGTCGACGGCAAGGAAGGCGGCACCGGCGCTGCGCCGGTAGAGTTCACCGACCACATAGGCGTACCGCTGCGCGAAGGCCTGCTGTTCGTGCACAACACCCTGGTGGGCCTGAACCTGCGCGACAAGATCAAGCTCGGCGCCAGCGGCAAGATCGTCAGCGCGTTCGATATCGCCAGCGTGCTGGCCATCGGCGCCGACTGGGCCAACTCGGCGCGCGGCTTCATGTTCGCCATTGGCTGCATCCAGTCGCAAAGCTGCCACACCAACAAGTGCCCGACTGGCGTGGCCACGCAAGACCCGTTGCGCCAGCGTGCGCTGGTGGTGCCGGACAAAGCCCAGCGGGTGCTGAACTTCCACCACAACACCCTGCGCGCCCTGGCCGAAATGCTGGCAGCGGCCGGCCTGGACCACCCCGCGCAACTGGAGGCCAAGCACCTGGTGCGGCGCGTTTCGGCCACGGAGATCAAGCTGTTCTCGCAGATGCACGTATTCCTCAAGCCGGGCGAGTTGCTGACCGGCGAGGTGAATGGGCAGTTTTATTCGCGGATGTGGCAGCTGGCCAGGGCGGACAGCTTCGAGCCGAACAGTGAGGTGGCAGCCTGACATGGCTGGGGCCGCTCTGCGGCCCCAGCCAGTTCACATCAGGATGGGGTGCTCGCTACCCCCTGCGCCTCCTTCGGCGCCAGGCGGAAGGTGTAGTACAAGGCGGTCAGCAAGACCAGGAACGCCGGCCCGATGTACAGCGCCACGCGGGTATCCTCGAAATACGCCATCAGCCCCACCACCAGCACCAGGAAAGCCAGTGCCAGGTAGGAGCTCAGCGGCCACAGCCACATGCGGTATTTCAACGCCTTGCGCTCGGCAGTCGACAGCCCGGCGCGGAATTTGAGCTGCGCCAGCAGGATCATCACCCAGGTCCAGATCGCGCCGAAAGTGGCGATCGAGGTCACCCAGACGAAGACTTTTTCCGGCACTAGGTAGTTGGCCAGCACGCCCAGCAACAGCGCGCCAATCGACAGCAGCAACGCATTGCGTGGCACACCGTTTTTCGAGGTGCGGGCAAAGGTCGCCGGGGCCTGGCCATTTTGCGCCAGGCTGTAGAGCATGCGCCCAGTGCTGAAAATACCGCCGTTGCACGACGACAGGGCCGCCGTGATGACCACGAAGTTAATGATGCCGGCCGCAGTCTTGATGCCGAGGCGCTCGAAGGTCATCACGAACGGGCTGCCCTGGCTGCCGATTTCGTTCCATGGGTAGATCGACAGGATCACGAACAGCGCGCCCACGTAGAACAGCAGGATGCGCCAGAACACTGAGCCGATGGCCTGCGGGATGGTTTTTTGCGGGTTGCGCGCTTCGCCGGCGGTCAGGCCGATCATTTCCACGCCCAGGTAGGCAAACATCACCATCTGCAGCGACATCAGCACACCGGTCACGCCGTTGGGCATGAAGCCGCCATTGCTCCACAGGTTGGAAATACCTACTGCCACGCCGTCGTTGCCCAAGCCGAAGGCAATGATGCCGATGCCCCCCAGGACCATGGCGATGATGGTGACGATCTTGATCAGGGCGAACCAGAACTCGAACTCACCGAACGCCTTGACCGCAATCAGGTTGACCGCACCCATGCTGCCCAGCGCTGCCAAGGCCCAGATCCAGCGGGGTACGTCGGGGAACCAGATGCCCATGTAGATGGCCACCGCGGTGATTTCCGCCACGCAGGTCACCAGCCACAGGAACCAGTAGTTCCAGCCGGTGAGAAAACCGGCCAATGGGCCAAGGTAGTCCTGGGCGTAGCGGCTGAACGAGCCGGCAACGGGGTTGTGCACGGCCATCTCACCGAGGGCGCGCATGATGACCAGGATGGCCAGGCCACCGATGATGTAGGAAAGCATGATGGCAGGGCCGGCCATTTCGATGGCTTTGGCCGAACCGAGGAAGAGACCGACACCGATACAGGCGCCCAGCGCCATAAGACGGATGTGCCGTTCGCCCAGTTCACGCTTGAGAGGGCCGCCTTGTGCGGTCTCGGCATGGGCAGGGTGGTTGCCGACTGGCATAGCAATACAACCTCATTTTGTTATTGGATTTGACCTTCGTGCCGCAACTGCCGCGCCGATAGGCGGGGCGGTGACCTGGCCGGGCTGGCCTTGTGGGCCGGCCCGTGTGCCGAAGTAGAGCGTCCGGCAGGCCGAAGGGGCGAGCAGTATAGGAAGCTACCTGTAGGGATTTTCACTGTATAAACGGGGAAATTTGGCGAGAAATCTCGGGTCTATTTCACCGCTGATAGGGTTCTGAGGCTGTTACACGCCGCAGATTCAGGGCGACACCTTATCAACATCACCTGGCCCCGAAACCCACACCAAAGCCGCATATCCCTACGCCACTTTTCTCGCCTTCCTACAAATTTTTCACCTAACCCGGTCAACGTCTAAGCTTCAGACAAGCAAGACGAAAATACCTGGCCGGATTGAAGACTATGGGCGCACTGTGGCAATCGGAACCAACCAGAACGGAAGCACCCGCAACCCCTCCGGCCGAGACGCCACCTGCAAAGTCCCCACGTCAGCGTCGGCTCTGGTGGCGGCTGATCATTCTGATCCTGCTGGTGGCCCTCATCGCCCTGGGCTTTGCCGCCTATGACGAATTCCGCACCTCCAACCTGCAATCGCGGGAGTTCAGCAAGCTCGCCACCACCCTGACCTACTCGCTGCAGCCAGGCCCCAGCGATGCCATCGTCTACCCCGGTGAAGGCCCGTTCGACAAACGCCTGGGCTACAGCGCGCTGGGCGAATTCCTGCCGCGGCTGCTCAAACGCGACTACCTGATCAGCGAACAGGTGCAGTTCTCGCCCGCATTGATGGACTACGTCGATCACGGCCTGTTCGCCCCCTATATCGAGAAAATTCAGGCTGGCCTGTCGATTACCGACTGCCGTGGCGACACGCTCTACCAGTACAACTACCCGCAACACCTGTACCCGGACTTTGCAGCGATCCCGCCGGTGATGGTCAACAGCCTGTTGTTCATCGAAAACCGCGACCTGCTCGACACCACCGACCCGCGCAACAACCCGGCCGTCGACTGGCCGCGCTTCGCCAAGGCCGCCTACAGCCAGGTGGCCAAGTACTTTGCCTTGCCCGGCCAGTCGGCCGGTGGCAGTACCCTGGCGACGCAGCTGGAGAAGTACCGCCACTCGCCGGACGGCCTGACCGTGTCCGGCGCCGAGAAGATCCGCCAGATGGTGTCCGCCAGCGTGCGTGCCTACCAGGGCGGCCCGGACACCACCGAGGCCCGGCAGCGCATCGTGCGCGACTACCTCAACAGCGTGCCGCTCTCGGCGGTGCCCGGCCACGGTGAAGTGCATGGCATGGCTGAAGGCTTGCGGGTGTGGTACGGCGCCGATTTCGACCAGGTCAACCAGGCCCTGCTGTCGACCGCCAGCGACCCCGAAAGCCTGGCCGCGCGTGGCCTTGCCCTGCGCCAGGTACTGTCGCTGATGATCGCCCAGCGCCGCCCCTCGCATTACCTGTCCAAAGGCCGGGTCGAACTGGCCGAACTCACCGACTCCCATGTGCGTGTGCTCGCCGCCAACAAAGTCATCGACCAGCCGCTGGCCGATGCGGCGCTGGCCAGCAAGGCGGTGTATCGCGACTGGGTGGCACAACCGACCATCGTGCCGATCATCACCAACAAGGGCATCAGCCTGGCCCGCAATCGCCTGGCGGCCATGCTCAACCGCCCGCTGTACGACCTCGACCGCCTCGACCTGTCGGCCACCAGCACCCTGCAGGCCGACCTGCAGATGCAGGTCAGCCAGTACCTGAAGAACCTCTCGGACCCTGAGTTCGCGGCGCAGATCGGGCTGATCGGCGAACGCCTGCTGACCACCAAGACCACCGACCAAGTGCGCTACAGCTTCACACTGTTCGAGCGCACCGCCGATGGCTCGAGGGTGCGGGTGCAGACCGACAGCACCGACCAGCCGTTCGACATCAACGAAGGCAGCAAGCTGGAATTGGGCTCGACGGCCAAGCTGCGGGTGCTCACCACCTACCTGGAAATCATCGCCGAGCTGCACGACAAGTATGCCGGCAAGCCCGTTGCCGAACTGAAGAAGGTCGAGGTGGCCGAACTGGACCGCATCACCCAGTGGTCACTGGAATGGCTGATGCAGAACAGCAAGGACCAGAACCTAGATGCCATGCTCGACGCCGCCCTGGAACGCAAGTATTCGGCCAACACCGGCGAAGCCTTCTTCACCGGGGGTGGCATGCACGTGTTCAACAACTTCCGCAAGGAAGACAACAGCCGCAACCCAACGCTGAAGATCGCCCTGCGCGAATCGATCAACCTGCCGTTCATCCGCCTGATGCGCGACCTGGTGCGCTACGTCACCTATCAACAGCCGTTCAATCGGGTACCGCTGCTCAAGGACGACGCCGACCCCCGCCGCCAGGAATACCTGGCCCGTTTCGCCGACACGGAGGGCACCAACTACCTGATGCGCTTCTGGAAGAAGTACCAGCGCAAAACCTCGCAACAACGCCTGGACACCTTCCTCGACAGCATGCGCGTGACCCCGCAGCGCCTGGCGGCGGTGCACCGCTACCTGTTCCCCGAAGCCGGCCAGGAAACCTTCAACGCCTTCGTACGCGCGCACAGCAAGGACGACAAGAGTGCCCTGGGCAAACTCACCGACGGTCGCCTGTCGGAAATGTACGACGCCTACGGCCCGGGCAAGTACGACTTGCCCGACCAGGGTTACATCGCCAAGGTCCACCCGCTGGACCTGTGGCTGCTCGGTTACCTGCTCAAGCACCCAAGCTCGACGCTGACCGAAATGGTCAATGCCAGCCGCTTCGAACGCCAGGAGGTGTATGGCTGGCTGTTCAAGAGCCGCCACCAGGGCGCACGCGACAGCCGTATCCGCACCATGGTCGAGATTGAGGCGTTCCTCGACATTCACCAGCGCTGGAAGCGCGTGGGCTATCCGTTCGACCACCTGGTGCCGTCACTGGCCACCGCCATCGGCAGCTCGGGTGACCGCCCGGCCGCCCTCTCCGAACTGGTCGGCATCATTCAAAACGACGGCGTGCGCCTGCCGACCTTGCGCATCGACACCCTGCACTTCGCCGCTAACACCCCCTACGAGACCAAGCTGGTAAGTGACCCCGATCGCGGCCAGCGGATCCTCCCGGTAGAGGTCGCGCGGGCCCTCAAAGGCGCCATGTCGCAAGTGGTCGACGCGGGGACTGCGCGGCGTATTTCTGGCAGCTTCAAGCTGCAGGACGGTACACCGCTGGTGATGGGCGGCAAGACCGGTACCGGCGACAACCGCATCGAAAGCTTCGGTGCCGGGGGTCGCTTGATCGGCTCGCGTTCGCTGAACCGCACCGCCACCTTCGTGTTCTTCCTGGGCGATAACCACTTCGGCACATTGACCGCATTCGTGCCGGGGCGCTCGGCCGAAGCGTTCAAATTCACCTCGGCGTTGCCCGTGCAAGTGCTCAAGGGCATGGCGCCGATACTCATGCCGTACCTGCAGCCGGGCAATCCGAATGAATGTAAAGCGCCGCAGGTTGCGATGCACGGGAGCGACTCATCTAATATTTAGATGATAATCATTGGCATTAAAGGCTTGTCTTTAGATATATCTTGAGTAATATCTTAAGATATATCGCACAAGACGGAGCCCATGTTGATGCGCGACCCTGCACCCCACGATCCTTTCGAGCGCCGCCCCGGCCGCGGCGAACGCGGCCCTCGCGTATTCGCCCCCGGCGACCTCAAGCTGCTGATGCTGGCCCTGCTGGCTGAGCAAACTGGCCACGGCTATGACTTGATCCGCCAGATCGAGAACCTGTTCGACGGCAGCTACAGCCCAAGCCCCGGCGTCATCTACCCGACCCTCAACTTCCTTGAAGAGGCCGAGCTGATCAGCGGCCAGGTCCAGGGCAGCAAACGCCTGTACGCCATCACCGATGCCGGCCGCACCGCCCTGGCCGAGCAGGCGGTTGCCCTCGACGGCGTGCGCATGCGCATTGAAGTCAGCAAACGCGCCCTGCGCGGGCACGACCGCCCACCCGAGATCCACGAAGCGGTCGGCAACCTGCGCCATGCGCTGCACATGCACAGCGGGCGCTGGACACCAGAAGAAATCGAACGGGTCCGCGACCTGCTCAACAACACGGCCAAGGCCATTGCCTCCGGGCCGGACGATGCCGTTACGGAGAACACCCATGAGTGACACTATTCACCGCGTCAACCACGAAATCCGCCAGCGCCGCCTTGACGTGCTGCGCGTCACCGACCTGACCCCACGCATGCGCCGTATCACCCTGGGCGGTGCGGAACTGGCGGGCTTTACCAGCGTCGGTACCGACGATCATGTGAAGCTGCTGTTTGCCGAAACGCCAGCACAACAGCAGGCCATCGACGCCCGTAACCTGGGCCGCGACGGCGGCGCACGGCCCACCATGCGCGAATACACGCCACGGCGCATTGACCTGGTGGCCAACGAACTGGACATCGACTTCGTCCTGCACGGTGATGGCCCTGCCTCCACCTGGGCCGCCCAGGCTGCGCCAGGCCAACACCTGAACATCGCCGGCCCACGGGCCTCGATGGTGGTACCGGATATCTTCGACAGCTACCTGCTGATCGGTGACGAGACGGCGATCCCCGCTATCGGCCGCCGCCTTGAAGAACTGCCCGCGGGCCGGCACGTGCTGGCGGTAATCCAGATCGAAGACGAACAGGAACGCCAGCCGCTGCCAAGCAAGGCGCAGGTAGATGTGATCTGGGTCCGGCGCCAGGAAGAGGACCTGCTCGCCCTGCTGAAGAACCTGACCTTGCCACAAGGCAGGCTGTACGGCTGGGTGGCGCTGGAAAAAGCCCTGACCCGCCAGGCCAAGGCGTTGCTGCTGGAAAAAGGCGTGCCTGACGATGCCTTGAAGGCAGCAGCCTACTGGCGGGCGGACGGTACTGCGGACGACGAGTAAGCGCCGCTCTCGCCTAACGCGCTCGAGCTTCGCCCCAGATAATGGACGGGTGCCCAACATCTGGGGCGCAGCTCAGCTTTCTGTAGGAGCAGCCTTGTGCTGCGAAGAGGCCAGTAGCATCACCCCAGTTCTTCAGAGGTACCACTGGCCTCTTCGCAGCACAAGGCTGCTCCTACACGCTGACCGCCAACTGCCGGCCGCGCCAGCGGTCCAACCCCAGCAACACCAGCCCGATACCCCAGAACCCCGCCAACACCCCGAGGGCATTGAGCATCACCCGCCCATACCCGAGGCTCGCCACATCGATGAAGGGGTAGGCATACACGCCAATCTCACTGCCCCGCCACAGCGCATAGGCAAAGTACCCCGCCGGGTACAGCGCCCAGCCCGCCAGGTGCCACAGCCGCAAATGGCCCTTGGGCACCGCGCACCACCAGTACAGAACGAACAACGCCGGCATCACATCATGCAGCAACTCGTCTGCCAGCCATTGCCAGCCCTCGGGTTGCCACAAGTGGCGCAGCAGCACGCTGTAGGCCAATGCCACCAGCACGATGCTGGCCGCCACGGCGGAGCTGACCGACGGCAACAGAAAGAAGCGCCTGGCGCTGCCCTCCCGGCCAAACGCGGCATAGCTCAAAACCGTTGCTACCAAGGTGTTGGTCAGCACGGTGAAATAACCGAACACGTTGACCAGGCCGCCAATCAGGCTGGCCTGTTCCTGCCAGCGCGCCAACAGCACCAGATAGACCTGCACCGCAAGGCCGAACCAACCGAGCACGGCGGCCAGGCTCAGCCACGGATGGCGCCGCACCTCAGGCCTTGCGCTGCAGCTTCACGTACAGCTGTTCGACCTTCTCCCGCGCCCAGGGCGTCTTGCGCAAGAAGGTCAGGCTCGACTTGATGGTCGGGTTGCTCTTGAAGCAACGCACATCGACGCGCTCGGCAAGGCCCTGCCATTCGTAGTGAGCCACCAGTTCGGTGAGGATCTGCTCCAGGGTCTTGCCGTGCAGCGCGTTGTGTTGGGCCGTGCTCATGCCAGTGCTCCAGCGTGGGAAAGGTGCGCACCTTACACGAGTGTAGTGGCCAGGGGACTCAGGTCGCTTGAAAAACCGCTGGCCAGAGGCGAAAGCCTTATGCTGAAATAGAAATGTTATACAGTAACAATACAAAAGCCTCTGCCAAGGAACGCCCCATCCCCATGCTGTACATCCCGCTCCGCCTCTCCCCCCTCGCCGTCGCGCTGTGGCTGTCCTCATCACCCAGCCAGGCCGTTGAACTCGAACCCCAGGTCATCACTGCCAACCCGCTGGGCAATCGCCAACTGGCCGCCCCGAGTACGGTCCTCGAAGGTGACAACCTGCTGCAACAGCAACACGGCAGCCTCGGTGAAACCCTGAACAAACAGCCAGGCGTCGCCTCTACCTGGTTCGGCCCTGGCGCCAGCCGCCCGGTAATCCGCGGCCTGGACGGCGACCGCATCCGCATCCTGCGCAACGGCGTCGGTGCACTGGATGCCTCGTCGCTGTCCTACGATCACGCCGTACCGCTCGACCCGGTGACCGTGGAGCGGGTCGAAATCGTCCGCGGGCCCGCTGCCCTGCTCTACGGCGGCAATGCCATTGGCGGTGTGGTCAATACCTTCGATAACCGCATCCCCGATGCGCCGATCGAAGGCATCCACGGGGCGGGTGAGCTGCGTTATGGCGGCGCCGACACCACCCGCAGCAGCGCCGGTAAACTGGAAGCCGGCAACGGCGCCTTCGCCCTGCACCTGGACGCCAACAGCCGCCAGTTCAACGATTTGCGCATCCCTGGTTACGCGCACAGCTCTAAGGTGCGTGACGCCGACGAGCCGGGCAGCAAACACCGCCTGGAGAACAGCGACGGGCGTCAGGACGGGGGCGCCGTCGGCGGCTCTTACCAGTGGGACCATGGCTATGCCGGCCTGTCCTACAGCCGCTACGACAGCAACTACGGCTCGGTGGCCGAACCCGGCGTACGCTTGGACATGCAGCAAGACCACTACGCATTCGCCTCTGAACTGCGTGACCTCGAAGGCCCGTTCAGCTCGGTCAAGGTCGATGCCGGCTATACCGACTACGAGCACAGCGAAATCGAAGAAGGCGAGGTGCACACCACCTTCAAGAACAAGGGCTACGAGGCACGCATCGAGGCGCGCCATCAGCCCCTTGGGCCGGTTGAAGGGGTGATCGGTGCCCAGGTCAGCCGTAACGAGTTCTCGGCACTGGGGGAGGAAGCGTTCGTCCCGCATACCGATACCGACAGCCTGGCGCTGTTCATGCTTGAGCAATGGCAGGCCACCGAGCGCCTGAACCTGAGCCTCGGCGCGCGCCTGGAGCACACCCGCGTCGACCCGGATGCCAAGGGCAACGAGACGTTTGCCGCGGCCAACAGCGCCAGCAGTTTCAATGCTTTCAGCCTGTCCTCCGGGGCGGTGTACCAGCTCGACCCGGTCTGGGCACTGGCCGCCAACCTTGGCTACACCGAGCGCGCCCCAACCTTCTATGAGCTGTATGCCAACGGTGCGCATGTGGCCACCGGGGCTTACGAGGTGGGCGATGCCAGCCTGAACAAGGAAAAGGCCATTTCCGGCGACTTGGCCCTGCGCTTCGACAACGGCACCCACAAAGGCAGCGTCGGGGTCTTCTACAGCCACTTTCGCAACTACATTGGCCTGATCGGCACAGGCAACCTGCGTGAGGGCCATGACCACGACCATGGCGAGGACGAGCATGACCACGATCATGATCACGACCATGACGGCTTCCCGGAATACCAGTATCAGGGCGTGCGGGCGCGCTTCTATGGCATCGAGGCGCAAGACCGCTGGCAACTGGTCGAGAACCGCTATGGCAGCTTCGCGCTGGAGCTGTCGGGCGACTACACCCGGGCCAAGAACCTCGACAGTGGCGAGCCATTGCCACGAATCGCACCGCTGCGGTTGAACAGCGGCCTGGTCTGGGCGCTGGACCGCTGGCAGGCGCGGGTCGATGTGCAGCATGCCGCGTCGCAACATCGCACACCGGCCAACGAAACCAGCACCGATGGCTACACCACGCTGGGCGCGAGTGTTGGCTATCGCTTCGACATCGGGCAGAGCGAGTGGCTGGCCTTCGTGCGGGGTGAAAACCTGACGGATCAGACGGTGCGCTATGCCAGTTCGATTCTGCGAGATATTGCGCCAGCGCCGGGGCGCAGTGTGGAAGTGGGGCTGCGTACGACGTTTTGAGCTGCCATTGGGGCGCCCTGCGCCCCCATTCGCGTGTAGGAGCAGCCTTGTGCTGCGAAGAGGCCGGAGATAACACAGCAAATCTTCACTGATTTCACCGGCCTCTTCGCAGCACAAGGCTGCTCCTACAAACGGCACTATTACCGGATCGACAACAATCAACTGCGACAATTTGTCTTTTTTTCTTACAACTTCCCCTATATCCTCCCCGCCGCAAGCTGAATCGCTTCATCGACTCCACCTTGTTGTCTACTCCATTGAAGGGCCCGCCCTTCGATGCCCTTGTCGTTTGTTCAATAATCAAAAGATAGCGCTATCTCATGTTCCAGCTGCCCAAAACCTGTTTCATCGGCCTTGCCCTCACCGCCTGTGCAACCCCTGCCAGCGCCAGCGAAATGTTCGCCAGCGATTCCCAGTGGATGCTGGGCGATTGGGGCGGCACCCGCAGTGAATTACTGGCAAAAGGTTACGACTTCACCCTCGGCTATACCGGCGAGATGGGCAGCAACCTGCACGGCGGCTTCGACCACGACCGTACCGCGCGCTACAGCGATCAGTTCACCTTCGGTAGCCACCTGGACCTGGAAAAGATCCTCGGCTGGAACGACACCGAATTCCAGCTGACCCTCACCGAGCGCCACGGCGACAACATCAGCAACGACCGCATCAACGACCCGCGTGTCGGCGGCTTCACCTCTGCCCAGGAAGTCTGGGGCCGCGGTGAAACCTGGCGGCTCACGCAACTGTGGGTCAAGCAGAAGTACTTCGACGGCGCGCTGGACGTCAAATTCGGCCGTTTCGGCGAAGGCGAAGACTTCAACAGCTTCCCCTGCGATTTCCAGAACCTGGCCTTCTGTGGCTCGCAGGTAGGCAACTGGGTGGGTGGCATCTGGTACAACTGGCCTGTCAGCCAATGGGCCCTGCGCGTGCGCTACAACCTCACCGACGCACTCTATGCCCAGGTCGGCGTGTACGAGCAAAACCCCTCCAACCTGGAGTCGGGTAACGGTTTCAAGCTCAGTGGCAGCGGCACCCAGGGCGCCATCTTGCCGGTCGAACTGGTGTGGAGCCCACAGGTCAATGGCCTGAAAGGGGAATATCGCGCCGGCTACTACTACAGTAATGCCAAGGCACACGATGTGCTCGACGACAGCAACGGCCAGCCGGCCGCGCTCAGTGGCGCCGCCTACCGCAGCCGTTCGAGCAAGCACGGCATGTGGCTCGGCGCCCAGCAGCAGGTCACCTCGCTGGCATCCGACCAGTCGCGTGGCCTGAGCCTGTTCGCCAACGCCACCTTGCACGACAAGAAGACCAATGCCATCGACAACTATGTTCAGGCAGGACTGGTATACAAAGGGCCCTTCGATGCCCGCGCCAAGGACGACATCGGTTTCGCCCTCGCCCGCGTGCACGTCAACCCGGCCTACCGCAAGAACGCCCGCCTGGCCAACCAGGCCGCCGGCCTCGACGACTACGACAACCCTGGCTTCCTGCCCGTGCAGGACACGGAGTACAGCGCCGAGCTGTACTACGGCATTCACTTGGCCGACTGGCTCACAGTGCGCCCCAACCTGCAGTACATCCGCCACCCGGGCGGGGTGTCGCAGGTTGACGATGCGCTGATCGGCGGCCTGAAGATCCAAAGCACTTTCTGAATCAACTTTTTGACATAACGGAGAACCTACGATGAGCACTGACAGTGCCAAGAATGGAACCCGCTGGCTACCGCGCCTTCTGGGCGTGCTGCTGTTGCTGATGGGCCTGGCGCTGCTGGCTGGCGGCATCAAGCTGAGCCAGCTGGGGGGGTCGCTGTATTACCTGATCGCCGGCATCGGCTTTGCCCTGTCCGGTATCCTGCTGCTGGCCCAGCGCCGCATCGCCCTCGGGCTGTACGGCCTGGTGCTGCTCGGCAGCACCGCCTGGGCATTGCTGGAAGTGGGCTTGGACTGGTGGCAACTGGTGCCGCGCCTGGCCATCTGGTTCGCCATTGGCGTGGTCCTGCTGCTGCCTTGGGCACGTCGCCCACTGATCGGCCCGGCCGCCAAGGCCAACACCGCGCTGCTCAGCGTCGCCGTGGTCGCCTCTGGTGCCTGCGCCCTGGGCAGCCAGTTCACCCACCCGGGTGAAGTGTTCGGCGAACTGGGCCGCGAGAGCAGTGAAATGGCCAGCGCCGCGCCGGCCATGCCCGACGGCGAATGGCAAGCCTACGGCCGCACCGAGCATGGTGACCGCTATTCGCCGCTGCGCCAGATCACCCCGCAGAACGCCTACCGCCTGGAAGAAGCCTGGCGCATCCGTACCGGCGACCTGCCGACCGACAACGACCCGGTGGAGCTGACCAACCAGAACACCCCGTTGAAAGTCAACGGCATGCTCTACGCCTGCACCGCGCACAGCAAGCTGCTGGCCCTGGACCCGGACACCGGCGCCGAAATCTGGCGCTACGACCCGCAGGTCAAGAGCCCGGTCGGGACCTTCAAGGGCTTCGCCCACATGACCTGCCGCGGCGTCTCGTACTATGACGAGAACAACTACGTCAGCCGTGATGGCAGCCCAGCACCGAAAATCACCGATGCCGGCCAAGCCGTCGCCCAGGCCTGCCCGCGCCGCCTGTACCTGCCTACCGCCGACGCCCGCCTGATCGCCATCAACGCCGACAACGGCAAGGTCTGCGAAGGCTTCGCCAACCAGGGCGTGATCGACCTGACCACCGGCATCGGCCCGTTCACCGCCGGCGGCTACTACTCCACTTCGCCGGCGGCGATCACCCGTGATCTGGTGATCATCGGCGGCCATGTCACCGACAACGAGTCGACCAACGAGCCCTCCGGCGTCATCCGCGCCTACGACGTGCACGACGGCCACCTGGTGTGGAACTGGGACAGCAACAACCCGGACGACACCAAGCCTCTAGCACCCGGCAAGACCTACAGCCGCAACTCGGCAAACATGTGGTCGATCGCCAGTGTCGATGAAGACCTCGGCATGATCTACCTGCCGCTGGGCAACCAGACCCCAGACCAGTGGGGCGCCGACCGCACCCCCGGTGCGGAAAAGTACAGCGCAGGTGTTGTCGCCCTCGACCTGACCACCGGCAAGGCCCGCTGGAACTACCAGTTCACGCACCACGACCTGTGGGACATGGACGTCGGCAGCCAGCCAACCCTGGTCCACCTGAAGACCGCCGATGGCGTGAAGCCGGCGATCATCGTGCCGACCAAGCAGGGCAGCCTGTATGTGCTGGACCGCCGCGACGGCACGCCGATCGTGCCGATCCGTGAAATCCCGACCCCGCAAGGCGCCGTGAAAGGTGACCACACCTCGCCGACCCAGGCCCGCTCCGACCTCAACCTGCTCGGCCCTGAGTTGACCGAACAGGCCATGTGGGGCGCCACACCGTTCGACCAGATGCTGTGCCGCATCCAGTTCCGCGAACTGCGTTACGAAGGCCAGTACACCCCGCCGTCCGAGCAGGGTTCGCTGATCTACCCAGGTAACGTCGGCGTGTTCAACTGGGGCAGCGTGTCGGTCGACCCGGTACGCCAGTTGCTGTTCACCTCGCCCAACTACATGGCCTTCGTGTCGAAGATGGTGCCGCGCGAGCAAGTGGCCGCCGGCAGCAAGCGCGAAAGCGAGACCAGCGGCGTGCAGCCCAACACCGGCGCACCGTACGCGGTGACCATGCACCCGTTCATGTCGCCGCTGGGCGTACCGTGCCAGGCGCCTGCCTGGGGCTATGTGGCGGCCATCGACCTGTTCACCAACAAAGTCGTGTGGAAGCACAAGAACGGCACCACCCGCGACAGCACACCTGTGCCAATCGGCCTGCCGGTAGGCGTGCCGAGCATGGGCGGTTCGATCGTCACCGCAGGCGGCGTCGGCTTCCTCAGCGGCACCCTGGACCAGTACCTGCGTGCCTACGACACCAACAACGGTAAAGAACTGTGGAAAGCCCGCCTGCCGGCCGGTGGCCAGGCCACGCCGATGACCTACAGCGGCAAGGACGGCAAGCAGTACGTGCTCGTGACCGCTGGCGGCCACGGCTCGCTGGGCACCAAGATGGGTGATTACATCATCGCTTACAAACTCGCCGACTAAGCTTCTAGCGGCAAGCTACAAGCCACAAGAGAAAGCGGGGCCTGCAGGGCCCCGTTTTTTTTTTGCCGCTTGCAGCTTCTAACGCAAAGCTTGAAACCCATCCCCCCGCGCCCCATCTAAGCACCATAGTCATTCACGCAGGTGCCCCATGAGCAACCAGCAGGATTTCCCCGAACACCCCGACGAACACAGCGAAGTCGAGCACACCGACACCCAGGCCGCCCCCGGCCACGCCCTCGCCCTGCCCGGCCAGCAGCTGCCGGACAAGGTCTATGTGATCCCGATTCACAACCGCCCGTTCTTCCCGGCACAAGTGTTGCCCGTGATCGTCAATGAAGAGCCCTGGGCAGAAACCCTCGACCTGGTCGCCAAGTCACCCGACCACTGCCTGGCGCTGTTCTTCATGGACACCCCGCCCGAAGACCACCGCCATTTCGACACCTCCGCCCTGCCGGAGTACGGCACCCTGGTCAAGGTGCACCACGCCAGCCGTGAGAACGGCAAGCTGCAGTTCGTGGCCCAGGGCCTTACCCGGGTGCGCATCCGTACCTGGCTCAAGCACCATCGCCCGCCCTACCTGGTCGAAGTGGAATACCCACGCCAACCCACCGAGCCTACCGACGAGGTCAAGGCCTACGGCATGGCGCTGATCAATGCGATCAAAGAGCTGCTGCCGCTCAACCCGCTGTACAGCGAAGAGCTGAAAAATTACCTCAACCGCTTCAGCCCCAACGACCCGTCACCGCTGACCGATTTTGCCGCGGCCCTTACGTCGGCCACCGGCAGCCAGCTGCAAGAAGTGCTCGATTGCGTGCCCATGCTCAAACGCATGGAAAAGGTCCTGCCGATGCTGCGCAAAGAGGTCGAAGTGGCGCGCCTGCAGAACGAGATCTCGGCCGAGGTCAACCGCCAGATCGGCGAGCACCAGCGCGAGTTCTTCCTCAAGGAGCAGCTCAAGGTCATCCAGCAGGAGCTGGGCCTGACCAAGGACGACCGCAGCGCCGACCTCGAACAGTTCGAGCAGCGCCTTGAGGGCAAGACCTTGTCCGCCCAGGCGCAGAAGCGCATCGACGAAGAAATGGGCAAGCTGGCGATCCTCGAGACCGGCTCGCCGGAATACGCCGTGACCCGCAACTACCTCGACTGGGCCACCGCCCTGCCGTGGGGCGTTTACGGCAAAGACAAGCTCGACCTCAAGCACGCGCGCAAGGTGCTCGACCAGCACCACGCCGGCCTTGATGACATCAAGGAACGCATCCTCGAATTCCTCGCCGTGGGCGCCTGGAAAGGCGAGATCAGCGGCTCGATCGTGCTGCTGGTGGGCCCGCCAGGTGTGGGCAAGACCAGTATTGGCAAGTCCATTGCCGAATCGCTCGGCAGGCCGTTCTACCGCTTCAGCGTCGGCGGTATGCGCGACGAAGCGGAAATCAAGGGCCACCGCCGCACCTACATCGGCGCCCAACCGGGCAAGCTGGTGCAGGCGCTGAAAGACGTCGAAGTGATGAACCCGGTGATCATGCTCGACGAGATCGACAAGATGGGCCAGAGCTACCAGGGCGACCCGGCTTCCGCGCTGCTGGAAACCCTCGACCCCGAGCAGAACGTCGACTTCCTTGACCACTACTTGGACCTGCGCCTGGACCTGTCCAAGGTGCTGTTCGTCTGCACCGCCAACACCCTCGACTCAATCCCCGGGCCGTTGCTCGACCGCATGGAAGTGATCCGCCTCTCCGGCTACATCACCGAAGAAAAGCTGGCCATCGCCAAGCGCCACCTGTGGCCCAAGCAGCTGGACAAGGCCGGCGTGGCCAAGACCAGCCTGAGCATCACTGACAGCGCACTGCGCACCGTGATTGAGGGCTATGCCCGTGAGGCTGGGGTGCGGCAGTTGGAGAAGCAACTGGGCAAACTGGTGCGCAAAGCCGTGGTCAAGTTGCTGGAGGACCCGGATGCCAAGCTCAAGATTGGCAGCAAAGACCTGGAGGCCGCGCTCGGCATGCCGGTATTCCGCAGCGAGCAGGTGCTGGCCGGCAAAGGCGTGATAACGGGTTTGGCCTGGACCAGCATGGGCGGCGCCACGCTGCCGATCGAGGCCACCCGCATTCATACCCTCAGCCGCGGCTTCAAGCTGACCGGCAAACTGGGGGATGTGATGAAAGAGTCCGCCGAGATCGCCTACAGCTACGTCAGC
The DNA here is from genome assembly GCF_014269095.1 of Pseudomonas sp. SWRI50. Taxonomy (NCBI): domain Bacteria; kingdom Pseudomonadati; phylum Pseudomonadota; class Gammaproteobacteria; order Pseudomonadales; family Pseudomonadaceae; genus Pseudomonas; species Pseudomonas sp. SWRI50. Next base: position 40,177 of record NZ_JABWRW010000004.1, read on the forward strand.
TCCAACCTCAAGCAGTTTGGCGGTGACCCAGGCTACTTCAACGAGGCGTTCATCCACCTGCACGTGCCAGAGGGTGCTACGCCCAAGGACGGCCCAAGCGCGGGGGTGACCATGGCCAGCGCGCTGCTGTCGCTGGCGCGGGACCAGGCGCCGAAAAAGGGCGTGGCCATGACCGGTGAACTGACCCTGACCGGCCAGGTGCTGGCCATTGGCGGGGTGCGTGAGAAGGTGATTGCCGCCAAGCGGCAGAAGATCTTCGAGCTGATCCTGCCCGAGGCCAATCGCGGCGACTTCGAAGAATTGCCAGACTACCTGCGTGAAGGGCTGACGGTGCATTTTGCCAAGCGCTTTGCCGACGTGGCGAAAGTGCTGTTCTGATCAGTCCTGGCCTGTTTGCGGCATTCGCCGTGAACAGGCCTGTACCGGTGGCACAAATTTGCACGTGCTTCGGTTATCCTCAGGTCATCGCCAGCCCACGGAGCCAACATGACCGCCCCTCGTCTGCTCGTTCCTCTGAGCCTTACCCTGCTTGCTGCCTGCGCCCAGCACCCCCTGCAAACCGTCGAGCTGGACGCCGAAAGCGAATGCCCCCAGCGTCTGAAGGTGGGCCAGGCACTGACCCTGACCCTTCCAGGAAACCCCTCAACGGGCTACCGCTGGCGCATTGAGAACCCTGCCGCAAGCATCCTGAAAAGCCTCGGCCCCGAGGTCTACAGTGCCCCCGATGACACCGATGTGGTCGGCAGTGCTGGCTCGTCCACCTGGCGCTACCTTGCCAGCAGTGCTGGAGAAGCCCAACTGGTGCTGGTGTATCAACGCCCCTGGGAGGCTGAAGTAGCACCGGTGCAGAGCTTCGAATGCAAGGTCATTGTCCGCTGACCGCGCTTTACGCCTGTCGCTGGCAATCTTGACTGCCTGCGGGTAGGTGCACTGGCCCCGAAGCACTGCCATGGCAAGATGCTTCGCCTTTGGCTAAAATGCGTCTCCGTTTCACCCCGTATCGAGCCCGCAGTGAGCAAACAACCCGACCGCCTCTTTGCCCAACCTCTGGAGCAGATACCCGACTTCGCCTTCAACGAAGACGTGGTGCGCGTGTTCCCGGACATGATCAAGCGTTCGGTACCAGGCTACCCGACCATCGTCGAAAACCTCGGCGTGCTGGCCGCACGCTTCGCCCAGCCGAACAGTACGCTGTACGACCTGGGTGCCTCACTGGGCGCTGTCACCCAGTCGTTGCGCCGTCATGTACGCAGCGACGGCTGCCGAGTCATCGCCGTGGACAACTCCGCAGCGATGGTCGAGCGCTGCCGCCAGTACCTCACCGCGCAGGACTCGATGTTCCAGGAGCTGCTGCCGGTCAACGTGCTGGAAGCCGACATCCTCGCCCTGCCCTTCGAGCCGGCCTCGGTAGTGGCGATGAACTTCACCCTGCAATTCATCGCACCCGACCAACGCCTTGAGTTGCTCGGCCGTATCCGCCAGGCCCTGCTGCCGGGCGGCGCGCTGATCCTCTCGGAAAAACTGCGTTTCGCCGACGATGACGAGCAAAACCTGCTGAATGAACTGCACCTGGACTTCAAACGGGCCAACGGCTACAGCGAACTGGAAATTGCCCAGAAGCGCAGTGCCATCGAGAACGTGATGAAGCCCGACACCCTGGATGCGCACAAGGCGCGCCTGCGCGCTGCGGGTTTCTCCAAGGTCGTGCCGTGGTTCCAATGCCTCAACTTCGCCTCGTTGATAGCCCTGCCATGATCGATCTGTCCCCTCTGGTCCGCCGCCTGGCGGGCACCCCCCTGGCTTCCTGGTCACAAGGCCTGCAAGCGCAACTGGAAGCCAAACTGGAAAAAGGCCACGGTGACCTCGATCGCTGGCGCGGCGCGCTGGATGCGCTTCCCGCCCTGCAACCCAGCGAAATCGACCTGGTCAACGGGCTGCGCCTGGATTGTGACTGCGACGATGCCACCCGCGCGCAAATGCGTGAGGCGCTGATGGGCTTGTCGCCCTGGCGCAAAGGGCCGTTCGACCTGTTCGGCGTGCACGTGGACACCGAATGGCGCTCGGACTGGAAGTGGTCGCGGGTCAGCCCGCACCTGGACCTCAAGGGCAAGCGCGTGCTCGATGTCGGCTGCGGCAACGGTTATTACCAATGGCGCATGCTCGGCGCCGGTGCCGATATGGTGGTCGGGGTCGACCCCAACTGGCTGTTCTTCTGCCAGTTCCAGGCGGTGCAGCAGTACTTGCCCGACCTGCCAGCCTGGCACTTGCCGTTCGCCCTCGAAGATTTGCCAGCCAACCTTGAAGGGTTCGACACGGTGTTCTCCATGGGCGTGTTCTACCACCGCCGCTCCCCCATAGAGCACCTGCTGGCGCTCAAGGATTGCCTGGTCAAAGGCGGCGAGCTGGTGCTGGAGACGTTGGTGGTCGAAGGCGACGAGCAACAGGTGCTGGTCCCTGAAGACCGCTACGCACAAATGCGCAACGTCTGGTACCTGCCCTCGGTACCCGCCCTGGAACGCTGGTTGCGCCGTGCCGGTTTCAGCGATGTACGCTGCGTTGATGTCAGCGTCACCAGCATCGAAGAACAGCGCAGCACCGACTGGATGCGCTACCAGTCGCTGAGCGACTTCCTCGACCCCAATGACCAAAGCCTGACCATCGAAGGCCTGCCCGCGCCACGGCGGGCGACGATCGTGGCGCGCAAGTAGCGCCTAGTTGAAGATCTTTGCCATCTCCCGGGAATGTTCGCGGATCCCTGCCCACTGGGCGAGAAACTGCCTGAAGTAGTAAATGAACACCGCCAGTTGCTGGCGGGTGTTCATCTTGCCCAGGTGGCCTGCCGCGCTTTCCAGGTAGGCCTCGATGGTTTGCCAGGCCGTGTGCAGGTGACCCGCCGCTAGCACCACATCCCACAGGTCCAACTCCAGCTCGCCCATGGTGGAGTTCACCTTCTGTACGCGCCCCTCCACACAACGAAACTCGCTCAGCTGCTGGCTAACGGCGCTACGCCGATGCTCCAGGCGGCGAAGTTCGGCGCGCGCTGACTTGGCTTTGGCGCCATAGATCGAATTACCGATCAACGCGCCGAAAGGGCCGCCGACCCAGCCGAGCGAGGATTGCCTGGAGTAACGCTCATACTCACTTCGCACCGCTTTGATGTCCTCATCCAGGCTGGCCAGTTCCCAGGCCAGGTTTTCGCCATCCGGGGCCTGTGAAAAGCGCGCTGCCGCTCGGCACTTCTCGACCACTTCTGGGCGCAGCTTGAAGCGCGCCTCGTCGCGAAAGCGCTCGAAGCCCAGCCGCACGCCATCCAGTTGCAGGTCAAAATCGTCGATCAGGGCATGCAAGCCCATCAGCCGGTCAGCCATCGAACTGATCAACGTGCGGTCATGCTCATCGAGCGGTACATCGGGCGCCTCGCGCAGGTTGTCCCACGAAGGTCGATTGGGCCCCAGCGCACGTGTGCGCGCGACCAGTTGCACGACCTCGGCACCGCAATCCTCGACCTGACTGGCGTGCGCATCGAGCTGAAGGGTGACCGCCTGGGTGCTGCGCTCCAGATGGCTCCAGCTTTGCCCGTGCGCCCGCAACCGCTTGAACATGGCGAGCATACGATCAGGCGTCAACTCTGGCTCGGAAATGCTGGTGTAGCCAAGCCAGCGCAAGGTCTGCGTGCGATCGCCCGGCAGCGCCAGCATGCGCAGGCTGTAGTCGCTGAGGGTCTGGCGTGATTCACGGGTCAGGATCAGGCCCGCCCGGCCCTGTCCGTCACGGTCGTCCATGGCGCCAATCAAGGCGCCAGGCAGGACAATCGCCTTTTGTTGCTGCTCTTGGAAACTCAATGTCCGGGGATTCATTGTTCGACTCTCATCCACTTGGATATGGCGCAGCCGACCGCGCCTGATGAGCACGGTCGGCCTGATCCATTACAGCCCGCGACGGTGCTGCTCGAGCAGTTGTCGCTGATAGGCCAGCAGTTGCTTGAAGGTGTCGTCCAGGGCTTGCACCTGCGCAACGTTGCTGGGGGCCGCAGTGCCTATTCGCGGCACGAAGTTGGCCAGGGCCTGGCGCACGACATTGATGCCGGCGTCCCACTCGATGCGTTGCTCATGCAAACGCGGCATCGTTAGCAGTGCCGCCAGTTGCGCGCTCACCACCTGCTGACGCTGATCGAGTTCGCGCACTTGCCGCGCCAGGTTCGCCACCCTCTCGCGGGCAGCCCGCCGCTCTTGCTGCAACTGGGCGTAGCGCATGCCTTCGACGACATCGCCGAGCAGGGTTTGCAGCTGCTCCACCGCCGTGTTCACGGCGTCGGCCATCGCCGCGGCTTCGGCGCCAGGTACGGCCAGTTTGGCCAGGTCTTGCGCCGAAGGTACGACACCGCCGAAGCGGGTCTGCAGGCCCTGGGCCTCCAGGGTGGCAATGGCCTGCTCGATCGCCGACTGGCTGTGCTTCTCGCGATCATGCTCGGCGCTTACCTGGGTGTGCAGGTTGGCCTGATCCTGCTGTTGCTTGAGCAGCCGCTGTTCGTCACGGGACCAAGCGGGCGCAGCCAGGGTGGCCAGCGCCTGCTGTTCCTTGCCCAGGTGGGCCACCTGGGTGGCCAACAGAGACTTCACCGTGTTGGCGACTTCTCCAGCAATTGCCAGCACATCCTCATCATCGACATCCTCCAGGGCGTCGAGGATATCGCGCAGTGGATCGTTGGCGATCTCCGCGACAACGCGCTGGGCGTTGCGCGCCATCACCTCGGCGCAGTTGATGAACAGCTTCATGTGGCGCTCCAGCGACTCGTGGATCACCGGCTGAAATTTCAACTCGCCGCGCTGCCAGGCTTCGGTGAAGCTTCGCGTTGCACCCAACACGCTGCCCAATTCAGGCGGATTGGCGCGGGTATGCAGCACACTGATATTGTCATTCATGGTCGTTCACCTGTTAGTGGGCCGAAGCGGCGTCGTCGAAGATGCGGGTCAGTTGCAGGGAGGTCTTTTCGATCTGTATCCACTGCGCCAGGAACTGCCGGAAATAAATGACAAACCTGGCCAAGGCGCGGTTGTCGGAGATCTGTTCGAGCTTGCCGATCGACGCGTCGATGTACGCGCCGACGATTTCCCAGGCGGTCTGCAGGTGGGACGCCGCAGTCACCACGTCCTGCAAGCGGGTATCGAGCTCGTCGACGAAGGTCGCCATCTCTTCCATGCGGCCTTCCAAATTCACCCGTACGCGCAGTTGCTCGCTGGTAGCACGCCGCTCTGCCTGGCGACGCTTGCGCTCCTTGCGAACCTTCTCGGCCTTGCTCCCGTAGATGCCGCCGGTGATCACCGCGCCGATCGGCCCTGCGGCCAGGCCGCTGAGCGCCTGCTTGACGTACTGGTCATACTCTTTGCTCAAGCCAGCGATATCGTCGTCCAGCTCCTTGAGCTTCACGCGCAGGCGCTCCACCTCACCATCACCCTTGGTGCGCTCGACCGCTTGCCCCTTCTGCTTCACCGCCGGGATCAGCTTGAAGCGCGCGGCGTCGCGGAACGTCTCGGTTTCGCCGCGCACGGTGGCGACCCGCACCGCGTAGCGCTGCACATCCTCCTGAAGGATCTGCAGGTAATCGACCAGCGACGAAACCGCCCGCTGGTCGGCACGGTCCAGTTTCACCGGGGTACCCAGCACGACCTTGTCCCACGCCTTGATGTCGGAGCCCAACGCGCGAATCTGCCGGCACTCATCGACGATTGTTTCCCCGGCAGCGTTGATCGACGCGGCCGTGGAGGCCAGTTCGCTGGCGAGCTTCTTGTTGCTGTCGGAAAGCGGGCCCCAGCTGCGCGCATGGCCACGCAACGCATCGAACAGCGCGGTCATGCCGGCGGGGGCCAGTTCGGGTTCGTCGATCTGCGTGTAGCCCAGCCAGCGCTGCAGGTTGTCGGGGGTCGATGGCAGGCCGAAAACAAAATTGACATACCGATTGAGGGTGATGATGTGCTCGCGGCTGAGGGTCAGCCCGCCTTCATCCTCACCATCGCGCTCGGCCATGGCCTGGATCAGCTTGGCCGGTGTCTTTGCCGCATCCGCCTGTAGCTGATCGTACTCAGCCGTTTGTGTACTCATGGTCGTGTCTCCTCGAATCAAGCCCTGGGAAGGCTTGGTCCGACCACGCTAAGGCAGCGACAGGACGCACAGCAGCGGGCAGTTTTTCCGCCATTTGCAGCGGTGCACCGGGCGTTGCGCCTGGCACACGCAAAACAGGCGCCCACCTGGGGCGCCAAACGAACCGTCGTTGCGGGAGCACGCAAAGGCGGAGGTCGAAGTCAGTCCTTGGCCAGCTTCTCGGTGGTTTGCTGGGTTTTGCGCTGGCGTTCCGCCAGCGCCTGGTCCGGCTGGCCATGCAGGCGTTGCTGGTCTTCGCGGAACGCCTCCCAGAACTGCCGCGAGCGTTCTGCGCCGCCCTCCGCCAGCGCGCTGGTGCTGCCCAGCGCCAGTAGCACCCACAACACATACCGAGTCAGGTTCATCAGGGTTACCTCATCGAGTGGTTCAGATGAGGCCATCCTGGGGCACGCCAGCTAACACCAAGGTGAGGCGCACATTACAGTCCTGCAAGCTGGGCGGCAGCTGTCCGGCACATGGCGACATGATTACAAATCTGTTATCCAGCGATGTCCGGCGCCCGCATGGCGTAACATTCCGGCGCTTGACCCTGTTCCCGCTACAGGGCCGAGAATCGCCGTCTTTCATTCAACCGAGCCCTATCATGCGTCTACTGATCATCGAGGACGAACTGCGCACCGCCGATTACCTGCAGCAGGGGCTGCGTGAGAACGGCTACGTGGTCGATTGCGCCCACACCGGCATCGACGGCCTGCACTTGGCCCGTCAACAGGCCTACGACCTGGTGATCCTCGACGTCAATTTGCCCGAGCTGGACGGCTGGAGCGTGCTCCAGCGGCTGCGCGCCGAATCCGCCACGCGGATCATGATGCTCACCGCCCACGGTCGCCTGGCGGACCGGGTCAAGGGCCTCGACCTGGGCGCCGATGACTACCTGCTCAAGCCGTTCGAATTCCCCGAGCTGTTGGCGCGCATCCGCAGCCTACTGCGGCGCAACGAGCAGCCGCTGCAACCCACCACCCTGCGGGTCGCCGACCTCGAACTCGACCCAGGCCGGCATCGGGCCTGGCGCGGCGCCAAGCGCATCGACCTGACCGCCAAGGAGTTTTCCCTGCTGCACCTGCTGATGCGCCAGAGCGGCGAAGTGCTGTCGCGCACGCAGATCATCTCGCTGGTCTGGGATATGAATTTCGACTGTGACACCAATGTCGTCGAGGTTTCCATCCGGCGCCTGCGGGCGAAGATCGACGACCCCTTCGAAGACAAGTTGATCCATACCCTGCGCGGTGTCGGCTATGTGCTCGAGGCGCGCCATTGAAGACTGCCAGCCTGTCGTTGCGCTTAGGCCTGAGCGTGACCCTGATGGGCGCCATGCTGGTGCTACTACTGGCCTGCCTGGCGGTGTTGGCGCTCGATCACGAACTCGACAGCCGCGCGCGCAAGGACCTCGCGCGCAAGATGTTGCAGGTGGAACATAACCTGCGTGTCGACCTGCGCAGCGAGGACCTGGGCAGCCGCGCCCACCCCCTGCTCGACCTGGTCATGGGGCACGACAACCTTAGCCTTAGCGTGCTCGCGCTCGAGGGCCGCCACCCGCACCTGCTCAGCCTGGGCCCAGCCCTGGAGTCGAGCGTGGGCGCGCTGGCGACCGGCGCCCGGCTGACGTTTCACGTATGGCGCGACAGCCGCGGTAACCAAATGCTCACTGCGACACGCCAGATGCGCTTGCGCGACGAGACACCAGTACGGGTGATGATGACGCTCGACCGCGCCGACGACAACGCCCTGCTCCAGGCCTACCTGCACTCGACCCTGATCGCCCTGCCCTTGCTGTTGATACTGATCGGCATCTGCGCCTGGAAGCTGGTGCAACGCAGCCTGAAACCCTTGCGCCATTTTCGCCGGGTGGCCGGCCAGGTTTCGGCCCAGGACCTCAGCCACCGCCTGCCCGACAGAGGTCTGCCACAAGAGCTGGGCGAGCTGGCCAGGGCCATCAACGTGATGCTCGACCGGCTCGACCTAGGCGTGCAACAGTTGTCGCAGTTTTCCGACGACCTTGCCCATGAGCTACGCACGCCGCTAAGCAACCTGATGGGCAAGGCCCAAGTCACCCTCAGCCGCGAGCGCGACAACGCCAACTACCGGGAAGTGCTGGAGGACAGCATCGAAGAGCTGACCCGGCTCAACCGCATCATCAACGACATGCTGTTTCTCGCCCAGGTTAGCCAGCCTCAGGCGCAGGTGGCGCTCAAGCCCCTGGCGCTGGCCGATGAGGCTGCACAGGTGGTGGAGCTGTTTGCCATCAGCGCGGAGCTCAAGGACATTGAGCTTCACCTTCAAGGCTGGGGTACGGCCTTGGGTGATCGGCTGATGTTCCAGCGTGCGTTGTCGAACCTGTTGAGCAATGCCATTCGGCATGCGCCGGTAGGCACGCGCATTGACCTCGGTATCGAGCGCCACGCAAGCGATGTCAGGGTCTGGGTGGAAAATGAGGGCGTAGGGATTGGCGCAGAGCATCAGCCGCAGTTGTTCGAGCGTTTCTATCGCGTGGGCGCCGGGCGCTCTCGGCTTGAGGGGGGCACCGGGTTGGGGCTGGCGATCGTGAAGTCGATCATGCAGTTGCATGGTGGGCGGGTCGAGGTGATGAGCAGCCCGGCAGGGCCGACCCGGTTTACCCTGGTGTTCAGAGCCGAGTGACCGGCTGCTGGTAACGGCCTTATCGCCGGCAAGCCGGCTCCCACATGAACTGCGTAGGCTTCAAGGCTAGCGCTGTACCTGTGGGAGCCGGCTTGCCGGCGATGAGGCCAGTTCCGTCAACCTGCGATCAGCGCGAAGCCGCCACGATCAACGCCTTCATCTCCGCCACCGCAGCCTTGAAGCCGACGAACAGCGCATGGGCCACCAACGCGTGGCCGATGTTCAGCTCATTGATGCCCTTGATCGCCGCGACTGCCTCGACGTTGTGGTAATGCAGGCCATGGCCGGCATTGACGATCAGCCCTTGGCCCACCCCGAACGCAACACCGTCCGCGATGCGCTTGAGCTCTTCAGCGACTTCGGTCGGCGTCTGTGCATCGGCGTAACGGCCGGTGTGCAGCTCGATGGCCGGCGCGCCTACGCGGCGCGAGGCTTCGATCTGCCGCTCGTCGGCGTCGATGAACAGCGACACTTCGGCACCGGTGCGGGCCAGGCGCTCGACTGCTGCCTTGATCCGTGCCTCTTGCCCCGCTACGTCCAGGCCGCCTTCGGTGGTCAGTTCCTGACGGGTCTCGGGCACCAGGCAGATGTGCGCCGGGCGGATCTTCTCGGCGAAGGCCATCATCTCTTCGGTGACGCCCATTTCGAAGTTCATGCGGGTCTGCAGCACATCCTTGAGCACCACCACATCGCGCTCCTGAATGTGCCGGCGGTCTTCGCGCAGGTGCACGGTGATGCCGTCGGCACCCGCTTCTTCGGCGTCCAGGGCAGCCTTGACCGGATCAGGGTAACGCGTGCCCCGGGCCTGGCGCAGCGTCGCCACGTGGTCGATATTTACGCCGAGAAGCATGCGGTTGCTGTGAGTCACGAAAGGCTCTCCTGAAGATTGAGCCCCACAGCATACGACGTGATCAACGCTTGCGAAACAGTTCCCGGCTGACCAGGGGTTTGGCGCCCAGGTGAACGGCCAGTGCCTGACGCATCAACCGCTTGGCTGCGAGCAGCGCCCCCGGGGCTTCCCAGTCGGCTTGCGCCAGGGCCAACAGCTCGCCCCCCAGGAACAACCCGGGCTGCAGCAACTCGACCCGCTCAAGCCCGGCATCCACGCGCAAGCGGTAGCGGCCATCGGCGGCGATCGGCAAGTCGTTCACGTCATGCTGCAACGAAAACGCATAACCGAGCTCGTCCAGCAGGCGCCATTCGAAAGAACGCAACAACGGCTCCAGGGGGCGCCCGGCGGCCAGCGCCTGCAATGTCAGGGTGTAGTGCTCGAACAGCGCAGGGTGAGGGGCTTCGGCGGGCAGCAAACGCATGAGCAGCTCGTTGAGGTACAACCCGCTGAACAGCGCATCGCCGTGCAACCAGGCGGCGATACCGAGCGTCTCCAGGCGGACAACATTCTTCAGCTCGCCGCGCCCGCGCAGCTCCACTTCCAGCGGCACGAACGGCCGCACCAGGCTGCCACCTTTGCCTCGCGCACGGCGCAACACGGCCCGCACACGGCCTTGCGGCGTGAGGAAGTCCACCAGTGCGCTGGTTTCCTTGTAGGCACGACTGTGCAGCACATAGGCCGGCTGGCCGACAGGTTGTTCCATGGCAATCACTTGTCCCAAGGCCAATCGGGCCGCTATGCGGCCCATCGCCGGCAAGCCGGCTCCTACAGGGCTCGGTAGCGCTGCGGTTGTGTGGGAGCCGGCTTGCCGGCGATGGGCTGCAAGGCAGCCCCAAGCCCATACAGCAGGGGTTACAGGTCGCCGTAGCCCAGCGAGCGCAGGGCGCGCTCATCGTCGGACCAACCGCCTTTGACCTTGACCCAGAGGTTGAGCATGACCTTGGCGTCGAACAGCACTTCCATGTCCTTGCGCGCGTCGGAGCCAATGCGTTTGATACGCTCGCCCTTGTCACCGATGATGATCTTCTTCTGGCCATCGCGTTCGACCAGGATCAGCGCATGGATGTGCAACACGTGCCCTTGCTGCTTGAACTCTTCGATCTCTACGGTGATCTGGTACGGCAGCTCCGCACCCAACTGGCGCATGATCTTCTCGCGCACCAGTTCAGCGGCCAGGAAACGGCTGCTGCGGTCGGTGATCTGGTCTTCCGGGAAGAAGTGCTCGTTCTCCGGCAGGTGCTTGGCGATCAGGCCTTCCAGCGCTTCGAGGTTATGCCCCTGTTGCGCGGAGATCGGTACCACTTCCGCGTTCGGCAGTTGCTCCTGCAGCCATTGCAGGTGTGGAATCAAATCGGCTTTTTCTTCCAGGCGGTCGGTCTTGTTGACCGCCAGGATGACCGGGCCGCTGACGTACTGGACGCGCTCGAGCACCAACTGGTCCTCGTCGGTCCAGCGGGTACGGTCAACCACGAAGATCACCACGTCGACGTCTTTCAGGGCGGCCGAAGCGTTACGGTTCATGTAACGGTTCAGGGCCTTGTCGTTGGCCTTGTGCATACCCGGCGTGTCGACGTAGATCGCCTGCACATCACCCTCGGTCTTGATGCCGAGCATGTTGTGGCGGGTGGTCTGCGGCTTGCGCGAGGTGATCGCCAGCTTCTGCCCGAGGATGTGGTTGAGCAAGGTCGACTTGCCCACGTTGGGGCGGCCGACAATGGCCACGTAGCCGCAGCGAGTCGGGTTGTTATCAATCATTGCCATTCTCCACGCCCAGGGCGATCAATGCAGCCGCAGCGGCGACTTGCTCAGCGATACGCCGGCTCACACCCTGACCACGGCTCTTGTTGTTCAGCAGCACCACTTCGCATTCGACGAAGAAGGTACGGCAGTGCGGTTCGCCCTGGATATCCACCACCTCGTAGCGCGGCAGCTCACAGCTGCGCGACTGCAAGAACTCTTGCAGGCGGGTCTTGGGGTCCTTGTTGGTATCGACCAGGGTCAGGCTTTCGAATTCATCGGCCAGCCAGGCCAGGATACGCTCCCGGGCGGTCTGCATGTCCGCGTCCAGGTAGATGGCGCCAATCAGCGCCTCCAGGGCATCGGCCAGGATCGATTCGCGGCGGAAACCGCCGCTTTTCAGCTCCCCCGAACCCAGGCGCAGGTACTCGCCCAGATCAAAGCCTCGCGCCAGGCGGGCCAGGGTCTCACCCTTGACCAGGCGCGCACGCAAGCGCGACAACTGGCCTTCACGGGCCTGCGGGAAGCGCTCGAACAGCGCCTCGCCGGCCACGAAGTTGAGAATGGCGTCGCCCAGAAACTCCAGGCGTTCGTTATTGCGCCCGGCGTAGCTGCGATGGGTCAGGGCCAGAAGCATCTGGTCCTGGTTCTTGAAGGTGTAACCGAGCTTTCGCTCCAGTGCGGCGAGGGAAGCACTCATGCGGCCACCCGTTCGTTGTTCAACGCGTTGTTCAAATCAACATCCTGAAAGACTGTTTGGCTGTGGTCCGCCGCTGTACGCGGCGAAACTCTCGATCCCTGAGAACACAGCCTATGTCAGAAATGCATTCGGCGCTGTCTGCTGGACAGCGCCGAAGGGTATCAATGGATCAGGCCGACCCGCGACAGGTTGGGCATATGGCTGAGCTTGGGCTCTGGCCAGCTCATCCAGACCGCGAAGGCCTTGCCGACAATGTTCCGGTCCGGAACCATGCCGTGCAGTTCCTTGGGAATGTTCGGGTCATCCCAGTAACGGCTATCGTTGGAGTTGTCGCGGTTGTCGCCCATCATGAAGTAATGGCCAGCCGGTACGGTCCATTGCTGGTCCGGCGGCATGCGGTAACGGCTCATTTCCTTGCGGATCAGGTGTTCGGCCTCGCCCAGCTTCTCTTTGTACAGCTCGGCGCTGCCCAAGGTGCCCGGTTCGGTGCCCACCAGTTGTTCGGCAATGGGTTGGCCATTGACGTACAGCCGCTTGTCGTTGGTGTAGCGGATCTGGTCGCCCGGCAGGCCAACGACACGCTTGATGTAGTTGACGTTCGGGTCGCTCGGATAGCGGAACACCATCACATCGCCGCGTTGCGGGTCACCCACCTCGATGACCTTCTTGTCGATCACCGGCAGGCGAATGCCATAGGAGAACTTGTTCACCAGGATGAAGTCGCCCACTTCCAGGGTCGGTTTCATCGACCCCGAAGGGATCTGGAACGGCTCGACCAAAAACGAGCGCAGTACCAGCACGATGAACAGCACCGGGAAGAACGACTTGCCGTATTCGACCAGCAGCGGCTCCTTGTTCAGGCGCTCGACCACCGCCATCTCGGGCGGATTGACGCGCCCCTGATAGTTGGCGATTGCCGCTCGCCGGCGCGGGGCCAGGAACAGCAGGTCGATCAAGCCCAACAGGCCGCAGACAGCTACGGCGATGACTAGCAACAGCGGGAAATTTAGCGACATAGGACCTAGCTATCCAACCTGAGCACAGCAAGGAAGGCCTCTTGTGGAATCTCCACGTTGCCCACTTGCTTCATGCGTTTCTTACCGGCCTTCTGCTTCTCCAGCAGTTTTTTCTTACGGCTGACGTCACCACCGTAGCACTTGGCCAGTACGTTCTTTCTGAGCGCCTTGACGGTTGTCCGCGCGATGATCTGGCCGCCGATGGCTGCCTGGATCGCCACATCGAACATCTGCCGAGGGATCAGTTCCTTCATCTTCTCGGTCAACGCACGGCCTTTATAGGCCGCGTTGTCGCGGTGCACGATCAACGCCAGGGCATCGACCTTGTCGCCGTTGATCAGTACATCCAGTTTGACCAGGTTGGCCGACTGGTAGCGATCGAAATGATAGTCCAGCGACGCGTAACCGCGACTGGTCGACTTGAGGCGGTCGAAGAAGTCCAGTACCACCTCGTTCATCGGCATGTCGTAACGCACCTGAACCTGGCTGCCGAGGAACTGCATGTCGCGCTGAACGCCACGTTTCTCGATGCACAGGGTGATGACGTTACCCAGGTGCTCCTGCGGCACCAGGATGGTCGCGGTGACGATCGGCTCGCGGAAGTCGGTGACGGACGAAACATCCGGCAGCTTCGACGGGTTGTCGACGATGATGGTTTCGCCGGTTTTCAGTTCGAGCTCGTAGATCACGCTAGGCGCAGTGGTGATCAAGTCCAGGTCGTACTCACGCTCCAGGCGCTCCTGGATGATCTCCATGTGCAGCATGCCCAAGAAGCCGCAACGGAAACCGAAGCCCAGAGCGTCGGAGCTTTCCGGCATGTACTGGAGCGAGGAGTCGTTGAGCGTCAGCTTCTGCAGCGCGTCGCGGAAGTCCTCGAAATCGTCCGAGCTGACCGGGAACAGGCCGGCGTAGACCTGTGGCTGGATCTTCTTGAAGCCCGCCAGCACTTCGACTTCCGGGGTCGAGGACAGGGTCAGGGTGTCACCGACCGGTGCACCGTGAATGTCTTTGATGCTGGCAATGATGAAGCCCACTTCACCGGCCTTGAGGTCGGCGGTCTGGGTGTGTTTCGGGGTGAAGACGCCGACGCTGTCGACCAGGTGCACCTTGCCGGTGGACTTGACCAGGATCTTGTCGCCTTTCTTGACGCGACCCTGGCGCACGCGCACCAGCGAGACAACGCCCAGGTAGTTGTCGAACCAGGAGTCGATGATCAGCGCCTGCAGCGGCGCGTCGATCTCGCCTTCCGGCGCGGGGATGGTGTGCACCAGGCGCTCGAGCACCTCGTCGACACCCATGCCGCTCTTGGCACTGCACGCCACGGCGTCGGTAGCGTCGATGCCGATGATCTTCTCGATCTCGTCCTTGACGCGGTCCGGGTCAGCCTGGGGCAGGTCCATCTTGTTCAACACCGGCATGACCTCGAGGCCTTGCTCGATGGCGGTGTAGCAGTTGGCCACGGACTGGGCTTCGACGCCTTGACCGGCGTCCACCACCAACAGTGCGCCTTCACAGGCGGCCAGCGAGCGCGAGACTTCATAGGTGAAGTCGACGTGGCCGGGGGTGTCGATGAAGTTCAGCTGGTAGGTCTTGCCGTCTTGCGCCTTGTAATGAAGCGTGACGCTGTGGGCCTTGATGGTGATCCCGCGTTCGCGCTCCAGGTCCATGGAGTCGAGGACCTGGGCTTCCATTTCGCGCGCAGACAGGCCACCGCACATCTGGATGAAACGGTCGGCCAGCGTCGACTTGCCATGGTCGATGTGGGCGATGATGGAGAAATTGCGGATATGACTCAAATCACTCACGGGTCAACACTCGAAAAGGCTGCGAGCCGGGACGCCCGCCGAAAAATAGCCGGGAATTGTACCTCAAGCAGCAGGGATATGGGAGATTCCTGATCGGCTGTCTGTGCCGACAGTGTCGCTGGCAAGCCGCTTCGTAACGCCGCAGCGCCGTACCTGAAAGCTCCACCCCACCTGTGGGAGCCGGCTTGCCGGCGATCGGACCAGCCCATTTCTCCGTAGATTCCACGAAAAAGGGCAGCCAACGCTGCCCCTTTTCCTACCTGAAGACCCGCTTATTCAGCCAGTTTGAAGGTAATGAAGCTCGCACGCCCCTGGCGCAGTACGCGCATGGACACCGAGCGGTTTTTCGGCAGGTCCTTGGCGATCTCGGTGAATTCCTTCGCCGAGCCAATGGCCTGGTTATTCAGGTGGCTGATGACATCACCTGGGCGCAGGCCGATCAATGCGGCCGGGCCATCCTGGACTTCCTTGATGACCACGCCACCCTTGAGTTCGAGGGCTTTTTTCTGCTCGGCGCTGAGGTCAGCGACCGAAACGCCCAGACGGTTGCTACTGCGCTCGGCACTGCCATCTGCACCGGTCCCGGTGCCAATGTCAGCGTCATCGTCCGGCAGCGCACCGACGCTCACGTCCAGGTTCTGGCGCTTGCCGTTGCGGATGATCTCGAGCTTGGCCTTGTCGCCGTCCTTGAGGCTGCCGACCAGGTGCGGCAAGTCGGCCGACATGACGATCGGCTGGCCGTTCATGCTCAGGATCACGTCACCCACCTGCAGGCCACCTTTGGCGGCTGGGCCATCTTCCAGCACCTGGGCCACCAGGGCACCGGCCGGTTTGTCCAGGCCAAAGGACTCAGCCAGGTCCTTGTTGACCTCCTGAATCACCACGCCCAGCCAGCCACGGCTGACCTTGCCGTCTTTTTTCAGCTGGTTGGATACATCGATCGCCACATCGATCGGGATGGCGAACGACAGGCCCATGAAGCCGCCCGAGCGGGTGAAGATCTGCGAGTTGATACCCACGACCTCGCCCTGCATGTTGAACAGCGGGCCGCCGGAGTTGCCCGGGTTGATGGCAACGTCAGTCTGGATGAACGGCACGTAGGTGTCGTTAGGCAGGGTACGGCCCTTGGCACTGACGATACCTTTGGTCACCGAATGGTCGAAGCCGAACGGCGAACCGATGGCCAGCACCCACTCACCCACTTTGAGCTTCTCGGAGTCGCCCAGCTTGACGGTCGGCAGGTTCTTGCCTTCGACCTTGAGCAGCGCGACGTCGGTGCGCGGGTCGGTGCCGACCAGCTTGGCTTGCAGCTCGCTGCGGTCCGACAGGCGAACGATGATCTCGTCGGCGTCGGCCACCACATGGTTGTTGGTCAGTACGTAGCCATCGCTGGAAATGATGAAACCCGAACCCAGCGACTGGGCTTCACGCTGACGATCACCGCGCGGCGAGCGGGGCTGTTGCGGCATGTTGCGCTCGAAGAATTCGCGGAACATCGGCGGCAGGCCTTCGAGGTCCGGCATCTGCCCAGCGGCGATGCGGCGGTCCGGCAGCTTCTGCTTGGTACTGATGTTGACCACGGCCGGCGAGGCTTGCTCGACCAGCGTGGTGAAGTCCGGCAGGGCTTCCTCGGCCTGGGCGGTGAGCACCTGGCCGAGCATGAGCACGGCGGCGAACATCGATAGGTAGGATTTCAAGCGTGGTATAGACATACGGCTCCCGTCACAACGAGCGTGGTTAGCGTAAGGCCCCTGCACAAGCAGGAAAGGCCAGGCTCCAAGAAGCCTGACCTATAGAAAATTTACGGAAAGATTGCAAATGACAATGCTTTAATTTCATTTCAGGAGCATGTCTCTCACGCCGGAAACCACCTGAAAAGCGCACGCCATCATTGCCGCGCCTGGGCATCCTGAGGCCGCATCGACAGCGCAATGCGCTCTGCAGTACCCAGGGGTATTTCACCTATCACAGTGACCAGAACCTTGCCCTTCGGCGTGTTCAGACGGCGCGATACCGCCACGGTTGGCCCGAGTTGCACGCGTGTATCGGTGCCTGAGTTGTCGTTGACCGGCTCGAGGAATACCGAAACGCGCGCCAGACCATCGTCATACATCAGGCTGCTAACTGTGCTGTTGCGGGCCGGGTCGCGGCGCACCGAGCTGTTGACCAGCTCAAAACCCGGCGGCAGCCAGTCTGAGCGCCATCCGGCGACGGTTTCCTGGCCGGTGCTGGTGCCACGTTCCACCGGTTTGCAAGCGGCACTGGGGCGCAAGTCATCCGCGGTAGGCAGGTCATCGGTATCGAGGCGGGTCATCTGGAAGCGCTCAAGCAATTGCCCCTTGTCGTTGAGCATCAACGAGCGCAGCGGCAAGCCGGTGCGGCGGTCAAGGTGCAATTCGAACGCATAACGGTGCTGGTCGCGCGGTGTGAGGGTGACGATCACCGCGTCGCGCCCGGCGACACGTGACTTGCCCGCCACACCCAGATCGTACCAGCCCATCAATTTGAGGGGATCCAGCGCACGCGGCGCCGCATCGGGCGGCGTCGTAACGCCGTTGACCAAGGCACCACTGACGCATGCAACCTTGCCATCCACGCGCACGATTTCCTGGGCAGTGCCATCGAGCTGCAGTAGCCGCTCGCTGACCTTGCCGTCCTCAACCCTGTGCCAGATATCGTGGGAAGAAAAGCTGCCGTTACGCTCGTAGACGAAAGAGCCTTGGTAGCTTTGCTTTTGCTCGGCCTGTGCCAGCTTGTTCAGCCACTCATTCGCCTCGGGCGAAGAATTGGCCGCCAACGCTGGCACCGTCATGCAGCTGCCTATCAGCAGCGACAGGAGAGGTAGCGCGCGCATGATCCTCCTTACTTAGCGGGGTTATCCAGGCTGGCGGCGCGGGCATACGGCAACGCGGTTTCGCTGCCCTTGAGCGCAGATTCCTGGGCGTGCTGGCGCAGGTAGCCTGGCAGACGCTGATCCCAGCCGGCTTGGTTCTGCAGCACACCGTTGGCCATCGGCCCGGTCGGTTGCTCACTGCTTTCACTATAGCCTGCCAATACCGCCGGGCCTTGAGTTTGTGGCACGCTCAGCCCCTGCTGCGGTTGCTGGGAAGCAAGCTCTGCACCGGTGATTTCATCTTGGTTGTACATGCGCACACCCGCCAGCACGGCAACCGTCACCGAGGCAGCGACTGCCAGGCGAGCGACGCTGCGCCATGGGCCTTTATTGACCTTGGCCGGTACCGCTTCGTCGGCCAACGCTGCCGACACCGCCGAGGCGATATCGAGGTTGGGCAGCAGCAGTTCCTTGTGCATCGCTGCGCGAGCGACCTGGTAACGCGACCAGGTGGCACGGGTTTCGGCATCGTCGACGGCACTCAGTACCCGACGTAATTCCAGTTCGTCCGCTTCGTTATCCATTACCGCGGACAGCGATTCCTGCAACGCTTCACGACTCATGGCGGTTCCTCTCTTGGCTGTAGCCGCTGTCTCAGGTTTCCTGCAACAACGGCTGCAGGGCTTTATCTATGGCCTCCCGAGCGCGGAAGATTCGAGAGCGCACGGTACCCACCGGACATTGCATGACACTGGCAATGTCTTCGTAACTCAATCCGTCGAACTCGCGCAGGGTCAATGCCGTGCGCAGGTCTTCGGGCAGTTGCTGGATGGTGCGATGGACCGTGCCTTCGATTTCATCCCGCAACAACGAGCGCTCTGGGGACTCGAGATCCTTGAGACCATGATCGCCGTCGTAAAACTCCGCATCCTCGGAGCTCACATCACTGTCTGGTGGCCGTCTTCCACGGGACACCAAGTAGTTCTTCGCCGTGTTGATGGCGATGCGGTACAGCCAGGTATAAAACGCACTGTCTCCGCGAAAATTGCCAAGCGCACGGTAGGCCTTGATAAAGGCTTCCTGTGCTACATCCTGGGCCTCGTGGGTATCGTGAACGAACCGCACGATCAACCCGAGAATCTTGTGCTGATACTTCAGCACCAACAGATCGAACGCTCGCCTGTCACCGCGCTGCACGCGCTCGACAAGCTGCTGATCCTCTTCCTGGGTTAGCATGAACACTCCTCGGTAGACTCGAAGGAGCGTTGCAACAGCCATCGTTCAGGCTTGCAAACATAGACTCGGGCTTTGCGCAAAAGTTCTCCCCTCCAAGCAAGTTTCCTGCAGCCCTTGGTCGGCTCGCACGGAAGACGCGGCGCGGTCACGGCCGGCAACGTCAATAATCAGGTTTCGAATACGCAGGTGTCAGCCCGAATAGAGCTGCCGCCGTGCGTCGCCGCGACATTTGTGGCGTGCGGGCAGCCTTCATAGGATTTCCGTAGCTGTCGGAAAGTTCCCACAAGGTCGCTGCTTCCTGGCAAGTGGCATGGAAATTGGCCACCCGGGGCTGCTATAAAGGCAACCCGGCCTGGTTTAACGATAGTTTCACAATGCCATCGGCGCGTGACTATTGTGCCGTGCCCCTTCCGTAGATTACTAGTGTCCCGACATGAGCCAACAATTCCAACATGATGTCCTGGTGATCGGCAGCGGCGCCGCCGGTCTCAGCCTGGCACTGAACCTCCCCAGCCACCTGCGTATCGCCGTGCTCAGCAAAGGCGACCTGGCCAATGGCTCGACCTATTGGGCCCAGGGCGGTGTTGCCGCCGTGCTGGACGACACCGACACCGTACAGTCGCATGTCGAGGACACCCTCAATGCCGGCGGCGGCCTGTGCCATGAAGATGCCGTGCGCTTCACCGTCGAGCACAGCCGCGAAGCCATCCAGTGGTTGATCGAGCAAGGCGTGCCCTTTACCCGGGATGAGCAGCACGGCGTCGACGATGGGGGCTTCGAGTTCCACCTGACCCGCGAAGGTGGCCACAGCCACCGGCGCATCATCCACGCCGCCGATGCCACAGGCGCCGCGATCTTCACCACCTTGCTGGCCCAGGCCCGCCTACGCCCGAACATCCAGCTGCTGGAGCAGCGCGTGGCAGTCGACCTGATCACCGAGCGCCGCCTGGGCCTGCCCGGCGAGCGCTGCCTGGGTGCCTATGTGCTAAACCGCAATACGGGCGAAGTAGACACCTACGGGGCGCGCTTCACCGTGCTCGCCACCGGAGGCGCAGCCAAGGTCTACCTGTATACCAGTAACCCGGACGGTGCCTGCGGCGACGGCATCGCCATGGCCTGGCGCGCGGGCTGCCGGGTGGCCAACCTTGAGTTCAACCAGTTTCACCCGACCTGCCTGTACCACCCCCAAGCCAAGAGTTTCCTGATCACCGAGGCACTGCGCGGTGAAGGCGCCCTGTTGCGCCTGCCCAACGGCGAGCGCTTCATGCCGCGCTTCGACCCCCGCGAAGAACTGGCCCCACGCGACATCGTGGCCCGCGCCATCGACCACGAGATGAAACGCCTGGGCGTGGACTGCGTGTACCTGGACATCACCCACAAGCCGGCCGATTTCATCAAGGGCCACTTCCCCACCGTTTACGAACGCTGCCTGGCCTTCGGCATCGACATCACCCGCCAGCCGATCCCGGTAGTACCCGCAGCCCACTACACCTGCGGCGGCGTGGTGGTGGACGACCGCGGGCATACCGATGTGCCTGGGCTGTATGCCATCGGTGAGACCAGCTTTACCGGCCTGCATGGCGCCAACCGCATGGCCAGCAATTCGCTGCTCGAATGTTTCGTCTATGGCCGCGCCGCTGCCGCCGACATCCAGGCGCACCTGGAACAGGTCGACATGCCCAAAGCCCTGCCCGGCTGGGATGCCAGCCAGGTAACGGACTCGGACGAGGATGTGATCATCGCGCACAACTGGGACGAGCTGCGGCGCTTCATGTGGGACTATGTCGGCATCGTGCGCACCAGCAAGCGCCTGCAGCGCGCCGAACACCGCATCCGCCTGCTGCTCGACGAAATCGACGAGTTCTACAGCAACTACAAGGTCAGCCGCGACCTGATCGAGCTGCGCAACCTGGCGCAAGTGGCGGAGCTGATGATTCGTTCGGCGATGCAGCGCAAGGAAAGCCGCGGGTTGCATTACACGCTGGATTATCCGGGGATGCTGGACGAGGCTAAAGACACCATCCTCAGCCCGGTCTGAAAGCTGCAGCGGTCTGGTCTGAAAGTTGCAGCGCCTGTGAGATCGAGCGCCGCCCGCGCGGCGCTTCGCAGCACAAGGCTGCTCCTACATCTGTTTCGGGCCAGTAAAGCCTGTGAGGGAGGCGCGCGACCGCCTTGTTTGTTCGACTCGATATCGTGTCAGGCGCCAAGGGGCCGCGCGCCAATGCCTCAGGAATAATTGGCCCGAAACAGATGTGGGAGCAGCCTTGTGCTGCGAAGCGCCGCGCGGGCGGCGCTCGATCTCACAGGCACTGAACCTGCCACGGTGAAAACCTTTCAGCCCTGAATCGCTCCCACCTCAGCCCACCTGCGCCGGCTGAACTTCAGCCTTACCCGCAACCGCCGATGCTCATCAGCCCCGAGGGCATCCCAGGGAACGCACTGCCCCTCCCCCAGCCAACGCCCTTCCCGCACAAACCGCAACACCACCATCCCCGGCAACGCAACGCTGTCCCGGCACAAACGCACCGGCTGCCAACCCTGGGCGCAGGTGAACACCCGCCAACCAAGCAGGTCTCGGCGCAGCCCGGTAACCGCATGCGGATGCGTGAGCAAAATTCGTCGGGGGATGGCCCAGCAGGCGTGGGCGACAGACGCGGCAGTGGCCGCCAGGGACAGCCACCAGGGCAACGCGCTCACCCATACGGCGAACAGCGCCAGCACCTGGCAACTCAAGTATGCCGTCAGCAGCAGGCGCGAGCCTTGCCAACGGCTTTCGAAAAACTCACTTGGGCTGGACACGGTCCAGGATGATGCGGACCATGCGCTGCAGCTCCGGGTCTTCAGACTCGGTACGCTCCATGAACCAGCCGAACATGTCCTGATCTTCGCAGCTCAACAGGCGTACATAGAGTTCGCGGTCGGCTTCGTTGAGGGTGGCGTAGACTTCCTGGGTGAAAGGCACCAACAGTACGTCCAGTTCCAGCATGCCGCGGCGGCTGTGCCAGAAAAGCCGGTTGAGTTCAGTTTGTTCGACCATGGGGCCCTCCTCGAATGGCCCGCCAGTATACAGCCAGGCGAGCGAAGCGGCACAGGGCGTTGGTCTAGTCACCTACCTATTTTGTTACTGGCGTTCTATGATGGCCGCCAGTCTTTAGCCACCGCGATGACCCATGGCCGATTCCGCTTTCTTCAGCCCCCTGTCCCACGAGGGCATCCTCGCCGTCCGCGGCTCCGACGCAGGCAAGTTCCTGCAGGGCCAGCTGACCTGCAACATCAACTACCTCAGTCAGGAACATGCCAGCCTCGGTGCCCGCTGCATGGTCAAAGGGCGCATGCAGTCGAGTTTCCGTATCGTGCCCGAAGGCAACGGTTACCTGCTGGCCATGGCCAGTGAGCTGCTCGATGCCCAATTGGCCGACCTCAAGAAGTACGCCGTGTTCTCCAAGGCCACCTTAAGCGACGAGAGCGCCGCCTGGGCGCGCTTTGGCCTGCAGGGTGGCGAGGCGGCTCTGCAAGCCTTGGGCTTGACGCCGCCGGTCGAAGCGGGCGCCACCGTGCGCCATGAGGGCCTGATCGCCATCGCCGTGTCCGCAGGCCGCGTCGAGCTGTGGGTACCTGCCGAGCAGGCCGCCCACGTAGGCGCGGCACTCGCCGCCAGCCTGCCTGAGGGCAGCCTCAACGACTGGCTGTTGGGCCAGATCCGCGCAGGTATTGGCCAAGTCATGGGCCCTACCCGCGAGCTGTTCATCCCGCAGATGATCAACCTGCAGGCCGTGGACGGCGTCAGCTTCAAGAAGGGCTGCTACACCGGCCAGGAAATCGTTGCCCGCATGCAGTACCTGGGCAAGCTAAAGCGCCGTCAGTATCGCCTGGCGCTCGATCAGCAGGACATCCCCGCGCCAGGTGCCGAGATCTTCTCACCCACCCATGGCTCGTCGGTCGGTGAAGTGGTGATGGCGGCCAATACGGGTACCGGTTGCGAGTTGCTCGCGGTAATCAGCGCCGATGCGGTGGCCGACGACAACCTGCACCTGGGCAGCCTGGAAGGGCCACGCCTGCACGTGCTGAGCCTGCCCTACGAACTGGACCGCGACCGGGAAATCCAGCGCTGACCAGCCTGCCCCGTCCGCGTGACGGGGCCGCACCACCACTGCGGTAGAGAAGTCCATGAACAAGCTGGCCGAGATGGTTCAAGCACAGTTGCTCGATGCCATCGAAAAGGATGACCTGGTCCTGCCGACCCTGCCCGAGGTTGCCTTGAGCATCCGCGAGGCCGCCGAGGATAGCGAGATCAGCGTGTCGGCCCTGAGCAAGGTGATCGGTCGCGACGCGGCCCTCTCGGCGCGCCTGATCAAAGTCGTCAACAGCCCACTGTTGCGCGCTGCGGTCGAGGTCACCGACCTGCATACCGCAATCACTCGCCTGGGCATCAACTACAGCTGCAACCTGGCCATCGGCCTGGTGATCGAACAGATCTTTCATGCCCGCTCGCCGGCTGTTGAGCAAAAGCTGCGCGATATCTGGGTCAACAGCCTGGAAGTGGCAGGCATCAGCTACGAAATCTGCCGCCGCTTCACCCACCTCAAACCCGACCAGGCGACCCTCGGTGGGCTGGTCAACCAGATCGGTGCCCTGCCGGTGCTGATTTACGCCGAAGAACACAACGAGCTGCTGTCCGACCCGGTCTGCCTGCACTACGTGATCGAGCAGATACAGCCCGTGCTGGGTGACAAGATTCTCAAGGCGTGGGAGTTTCCCGAGCAATTGGTCAACCTGCCGAGCCAGGTTCAGGACCTCGACCGGCAGACTGACAAGGTCGACTATATCGACGTCGTGCAGATCGCCCGCTGCATCAGCCAACGTGGGCGTAGCCGGCCACTGGCGGCACTGCCGGCGTATCGGCACCTGGGGCTGCCGTTCGGCACCGAACTGGAAGTCGAAGAGCTGCTCGAGGCGCGGAGCCTGTTGCGCTAGGCCGCCGAAAGCCCGCTACACCTACCCTCCTGCGCGATTCAGGTAGGAGCAGCCTTGTGCTGCGAAGAGGCCGGTAACAGCACAGCAAATCTTCGCTGCAGTCACTGGCCCTTTCGCAGCACAAGGCTGCTCCTACGGTGCCGGCGGGCCAATGGACAGTAAAACCCTAGTCAGCGATGAAGCTCACCCGCACCCGCAAGCCGCCCTTCTCGCCATCGTGCAGACTGATCTGCGCCAGGTGCGCGCGGCAGATCTCGCCGACAATCGCCAACCCCAGCCCACTGCCTTGGGCACTGCGGCGGTAGAAGCGCTCGAACACCCGTTCGCGCTCATCCTCGGGAATACCCGGGCCGTCATCCTCGACCTCCAGCACCGCCGGCGCCAGCACCCGCAGGATCACGTTGCCACCGGCCGGGGTATGCGCCAAGGCGTTATCCACCAGGTTGCTCAGCAGCTCGTTGAGCAAGGTCGGCTCACCCTTGAGCCACACGGGCGCCTCGGCCTCCAGGGCCAATGCCACGCCACGGTTATGCGCCAAGGGCGCCATGGCCATGCCCAGTTCGCGGGCCAACTGGCTGAGGTCCAGGCGCTGCGCGCCACCTTCGGCGATTGCCCGGGCGCCATTCTCGACCCGTGCCAATGACAACAGCTGGTTGGCCAGGTGGGTCAAGCGGTCCGTGCCTTGGGCAGCTGATTCCAACGTCTGCCGCCACTCCTGCGGCTCGGATGAACGCAAGCCCAACTCGACCCGCGCCTTGAGCGCCGCCAAGGGCGTGCGCAACTCGTGGGCGGCGTCTGCGATGAACTGGGCTTGGCGCTCGAACTGCCCGCGCAAGCGCTCGGTAAAGTGGTTCAAGGCCCGCACCAGTGGGCCCAGTTCGCGCTGCACCTGCACCACCGGCAAAGCCCGCAGGTCATCGGGTTGGCGCTCTTCCACGGCGGTGCGCAAGCGCTCCAGCGGGCGTAGCGCGGCACTGACCGCAAACCACACCATCACCAAGGCGCCCAGTGCCAGCATCCCAAGGCGCAGCAGGGTATCGGCCATCAGCCCGCGCGCCATGCGCACCCGCGCTTCTTCGGTCTCGGCCACGCGAATTTCCGCCATGCCGTTCATGTTCGGCTCGCTGACCGGCTTGAGCAGGCTGACCACGCGCACGTCCTGGCCGAGGTACGTCGCATTGTAGAACCGCGCCAGCGCCGGGTAGTCGTCGGTGCGCGGCGTGCCAGGCGGCGGCGCTGGCAGGTTCTCGTAGCCCGAAATCAAGCGCTGCTTGATGTCCAGCACCTGGTAGTAGATACGCCCGGCACTGTCGTAGGCGAAGGTATCCAGGGCCACATAGGGCACGTCCGCACTCAACGAGCCGTCGCGTTGCGACAAGCCCGCGGCGATGGTCCGTGCCGAGGCCAGCAAGGTCCGGTCGTAGGCCGTGTCGGCGGCTTCGCGGCCGTTCCAATAGGCGCTCAGGCCGCTGGCCAGCATCAGCACCACCAGCAACAGTGCCAGGTTGCCCAACAGCCGCCCGCGCAAGCTACCGTTGTCACGCATCGCGATGCTCGAGCAGATACCCCAGGCCACGGAAGGTGACAATCGCCACCGGGTGGCCGTCGAGCTTTTTGCGCAGGCGGTGGATGTAGATTTCGATGGCGTCGGGGCTGGCTTCTTCGTCCAGGCCAAACACCTGGGCGGCCAGTTGCTCCTTGCTCATCACCCGGCCTGGGCGGGCGATCAGCGCTTCAAGCACGCTCTGTTCACGCGAGGTCAGGGTCAGGTTGTCCTCGCCCAGGCTGAAGCGCCGGGTATCCAGGTCGTACACCAACGGCCCGCAACGCTGCTGGCGTTCGCCACCCAGCACGCTGCGGCGCAGCAAGGCCTTGACCCGGGCTTCCAGCTCAGTCAGTTCGAACGGCTTGGCCAGGTAATCGTCAGCCCCCAGGTTCAGCCCGTGGACCCGGTCCTTGACGTCACTGCGCGCGGTCAGCATCAGCACCGGCAGGGTCTTGCCGCGGCCACGCAAACGCGCCAGCACTTCGAAGCCATCCATGCGCGGCAAGCCGACATCGAGCACGGCAACGGCATATTCCTCACTGGCCAGGGCCAGGTCGGCAGCCACGCCGTCATGCAGTACATCCACGGTCAGGCCGTGACTTTTCAAGGCCTGGGCCACGCTTTCGGCCAGTTGCAGGTGGTCTTCGACCAGCAGCACACGCATCGGATTCTCCCTGCTCGGGTGGGGCGGTGGCGCGGAGTGTACCGCTGTCGACCGGCCTGTGAAGCCCCTTCTGACAAACCTTTCACGCTGAAAGGTTAGCGAAAGGTTCGTTACCTAGCATCGCACCACGGTCGCCCCACGCGCCGAAAAAAGCACCAGCAAGGTGCAACGAATAAGAACAATAAACGGAGTCATCGACGATGCTGTCATCGCAGCCGCAGGCATTCGTGCCTACCCGTTCCTTTGCCGCACGCCCTTCTGCCATCGCCAGCGCCCTTGCGCTCGCCGGTGTCGCGCCCATGAGCCAGGCCGCCTTCTTCGAAGACAGCACGGCGACCTTCGAAACCCGCAACATGTACTTCAACCGCGACTTTCGCGACGGCACCAGCGCGCAGCAATCCAAGCGCGACGAATGGGCCCAGGGTTTCATGCTCAACTTCGAGTCTGGCTACACCGACGGCACCGTGGGCTTTGGCCTGGATGCGCTGGGCATGCTGGGCATCAAGCTCGACTCCAGCCCCGACCGCACCGACACCGGCCTGCTGCCGACCCATGACGACGGCAAGGCCGCCGACGAGTACGCCAAGCTCGGCCTGACCGGCAAGGTCAAAGTGTCCAAGACCGAATTGAAGATCGGCACGCTGATCCCCGAGCTGCCGACCCTGCAGCCCAACGACGGGCGCATCCTGCCGCAAACCTTCGAAGGCGGCCTGCTCACCTCGAAAGAAATCAGCCACCTGACCTTCACCGGCGGGCGCCTGGAAAAGGCCAAGGACCGCAACGATACCAACTGGGAAGACCTAGCCCTCAACAACAAGAACGGCCGCTTCGGTGGCACCTTCACCGCCGACAACCTCGACCTCGCGGGCCTGGACTACCAGTTCACCGATCGCATCACCGGCAGCTACCACTTCGCCCAACTCGACGACATCTACCGCCAGCACTTCCTCGGCATGGTCGCCACCCAGCCGTGGGGGCCGGGCACCTTGGGCGCTGACCTGCGCCTGGCCGTGAGTGACGATGCCGGCGCCGCCAAGGCCGGCAACATCGACAACACCACCGTCAACGGCATGCTCAGCTACGCCCTGGGCGGGCACAAGGTCAGTGCCGCCTACCAGCACCTGTCCGGCGACAGCGCCTTCCCCTACATCGATGGCGCCGACCCGTACCTGGTCAACTTCGTGCAGATCAACGACTTCGCCGGTGCCGACGAGCACTCCTGGCAGATGCGCTACGACTACAACTTCGCGGCCCTGGGCATCCCCGGCCTGACCTTCATGACCCGTTACATCAGCGGCGACAACGTCAGCCGCGCCGATGGCAGCGAGGGCAAGGAGTGGGAACGCAACACCGAGTTCAAGTACGTGGTACAAAGCGGCCCGTTGAAAAACGTCGCCGTGCGCTTGCGCAACGCCACCTTCCGCTCGAATTTTGCCCGCGACGCCGACGAAGTGCGGCTGCTGGTGAGCTACAGCGTGGCCCTGTGGTAACCCAATAACAACAACGCTCACGGAGATTGACGATGACCTTTTCACTGCGCCGCCTCGTCCTCGCTACCGGCTGCCTGCTGCTGGCCGGCAACGCCCTCGCTGCCGAACCGAAACGCCCTGAATGCATCGCCCCTGCCTCGCCCGGCGGTGGCTTCGACCTGACCTGCAAACTGGTGCAGAGCGCCTTGGTGCAGGAGAAGATCCTCAGCAAGCCCATGCGTGTCACCTACATGCCCGGCGGCGTCGGCGCGGTGGCCTACAACGCCGTGGTGGCCCACCGCCCAGCGGATGCCGGCACCCTGGTGGCATGGTCCAGCGGCTCGCTGCTGAACCTGGCCCAAGGCAAGTTCGGCCGCTTCGACGAGAACGCGGTCAAGTGGTTGGCAGCCGTCGGCACCAGCTACGGGGCCATCGCCGTGAAGAGCGATTCGCCCTACAAAACCCTGGACGACCTGGTTGCTGCCCTGAAGAAAGACCCGAGCAAGGTCGTGATCGGCTCCGGTGGCACGGTCGGCAGCCAAGACTGGATGCAAACCGCGCTGATCGCCAAGGCTGCCGGCATCAACCCGCGTGACCTGCGTTACGTGGCCCTGGAAGGCGGCGGTGAAATTGCCACTGCATTGCTGGGTGGGCACATCCAGGTCGGCTCCACCGACATCTCCGACTCCATGCCCCACATCCAGAGCGGCAACATGCGCATCCTCGCGGTGTTCTCCGAAAACCGCCTGGACGAGCCAGAGATGAAAGACATCCCTACCGCCAAGGAGCAGGGCTACGACATCGTCTGGCCGGTGGTACGCGGCTTCTACCTGGGGCCGAAGGTGAGCGACGAGGACTACGCCTGGTGGAAGGCCTCGTTCGACAAGATGCTGGCCTCGGAAGACTTCGCCAAGCTGCGTGACCAGCGCGAGCTGTTCCCGTTCGCCATGACCGGCGAAGAGCTGGACGGCTATGTGAAGAAGCAGGTGGCTGACTACAAGGCACTGGCCAGGGAATTCGGCCTGATTCAGTAACTCGCCGACTACCTGAACAGATCCCTGTGGGAGCGGGCTTGCCCCGCGAAGCTGGCACCTCGGTGCATGGCACCGGCTTTGCCGGTGTTCGCGGGGCAAGCCCGCTCCCACAGAGTCCGCGTCCAACGAGGATTCCCCGATGATCCTGCAACGCCTCTTCGCCCTGGTCCTGCTGGCGGTGTGCGCCGCCCTGGCCGTGATGGCCTGGCCGTACCAGGCTGCGTTTTCCTACGAACCGGTTGGCCCACGGGCCTATCCGCTGCTGATGCTCGGCCTGATGGGCCTGGGCCTGCTTTACCTGGCCATCCGCCCAACGCCCATCGTGCGCAAGGATGACGAGCCAGAACTGGACCGCGAAACCCTGATCAAGATCGCCGCCTGCGTCGGCCTGCTGATCGTCTTCGCTGCCACCTTCGAACCGCTGGGCTTCATCCTCAGCGCCATCCTGGTCGGCCTGCCCATGGCTCGGCTGTACGGCGGCCGCTGGCTGCACAGCGCCATCGTCGTGGTCGGCATGAGCCTGTTCCTCTACTGGCTGTTCGACCGCGTGATGGACGTGCCCCTGCCCCTTGGCCTGCTGAGCGTACTGGAGAACTGACACATGGATACCTTGAGCTACCTGGGCCAGGGCTTCGGCGTCGCCCTGAGCCCGTACAACCTGGTCACCGCCCTCAGTGGCACCCTGATCGGCACCGTGGTCGGCTTGTTGCCGGGCCTGGGCCCGATCAACGGCGTGGCCTTGCTGATCCCCATCGCCTTTGCCCTGGGCCTGCCGCCTGAGTCGGCGCTGATTCTGCTGGCCGCGGTGTACCTGGGCTGCGAATACGGCGGGCGCATCAGTTCGATCCTGCTGAACATCCCGGGCGAAGCTTCGACCGTGATGACCACCCTCGACGGCTACCCGATGGCCCGCCAGGGCCTGGCAGGCGTTGCCTTGTCGCTGTCTGCCTGGAGTTCGTTCATCGGCGCCTTCATCGCCACCTGCGGCATGGTGCTGTTCGCCCCGCTGCTGGCGAAATGGGCGATCGCCTTCGGCCCGGCGGAATACTTCGTGCTGATGGTGTTCGCCATAGTCGCCTTGGGCGGCATGGCCGGCGACAAACCGTTGAAGACCTTCATCGCTGCGCTGATCGGCCTGTTCCTGTCGGCAGTCGGCATCGACGCCAACAGCGGCGTCTACCGCTTCACCGGTGACAGCGTGCACCTGGCCGACGGCATCCAGTTCGTGGTGCTGGTGCTGGGGCTGTTCTCGATCAGCGAAATCCTCCTGCTGCTGGAAAAGACCCACCATGGCCACCAGGCGGTCAAGGCCACTGGGCGCATGCTGTTCAACGTCAAGGAAGCGGCTTCGGTGTTCGCAGTGAACATCCGCTGCGGCCTGCTCGGCTTCATCATGGGCGTGCTGCCAGGTGCCGGTGCGACCCTGGCCAGTGCCGTGGCCTACATGACCGAGAAGCGTATCGCTGGCGAAAGCGGCAAGTTCGGCAAGGGTGATGCCCGTGGCCTGGCCGCGCCAGAAACCGCTATCGGCGCCTCCTGCTGCGGCGCCTTGGTCCCCATGCTGACCCTCGGCGTGCCAGGTTCGGGCACCACCGCGGTGATGATCGGCGCACTGACCCTGTACAACATCACCCCCGGCCCGCTGTTGTTCGAACAGCAGCCAGACATCGTCTGGGGCCTGATCGCCTCGTTGTTCATCGCCAACATCATGCTGGTAATCCTCAACATCCCGATGATCCGCATCTTCACCCGCATCCTCGCCGTGCCGAACTGGGCGCTGGTGCCGGTGATCGCAATCATCACCGGGATCGGCGTGTATGCCGTGCACGCCACCACCTTCGACCTGTTCCTGATGGTCGGCATCGGCATCATGGGCTACATCCTGCGCAAGCTGGACTTCCCGCTGTCTCCGATCCTGCTCGGCTTCATCCTCGGCGGGCTGATGGAGCAAAACCTGCGCCGTGCGCTGTCGATCTCCAACGGTGAGCTGGGCATCCTCTGGTCGAGCCCGATCAGCATGGGCGTGTGGGTACTGGTGGTGTGCATGCTGTGCCTGCCGCTGCTGCGTATCTGGCGCAAGCGCAGCCTGCAGCGCCGGGCCATGGCTGATGCCTGATCGGTCGTTGCCCCTGTATTGGGCGACCGGGCTGGTCGGCCTTGCTGGCGGGTATCTCGCCAGCAAGGTCGGCTGGCCTTTGCCCTGGATGGTCGGCGCGTTGTTGGCGATCATCCTGGTGCGCTGCCTGACCCCCTGGCAGCTGTCGGAAATCCCCAATGGGCGCAAATGCGGGCAATGCATCATCGGCCTGGGCATCGGCCTGCACTTCACCCCCGCCGTGATCGAACAGGTGGGCAGCCATTTTCTGCTGATCTTCTTTGGTGCGCTGTTCACTACCCTGTCCAGCGTGATCAGCGTGTGGTTGCTGCGACGTACCGGCGAAGACCGCGCAACCGCCTTCTTCGCCAGCATGCCGGGCGGTTCGGGTGAGATGGTCAACCTGGGCGCGCGCAATGGCGCGGTGCTCAGCCAGGTGGCGGCAGCGCAAAGCCTGCGTGTGTTGGCAGTGGTGCTGTGCGTGCCGGCGCTGTTCAAGTTCTTGATGGGTAACGGCGTACCGCTCAATCATGCCGGCAGTGTGAGCTGGGGCTGGCTAGCGTTGATCGCCCCGCTGGGTATAGCCGCGGGCTTTATCTGGCAGCGGCTGCGCCAGCCCAACCCCTGGCTGTTCGGGCCGCTGCTGGTGGCGGCGACGGTTAGCCTGGCGGGCAACCTGCAGATCGGCCTGCCTGATGGCGCCAGTCAAATCGGCCAGTGGCTGATTGGCAGCGGCCTGGCCTGCCACTTCAACCGCGCGTTTTTCCGCCGCGCACCTTCGTTTTTGGGCCGTACGTTGCTGGCCACGGCGCTGTGCATGTTGATTGCCGGCAGCGCAGCGTGGGCGCTGAGCGTGATGACGGCGCTAGACCTGCGTTCGCTGACCCTGGGGATGATGCCCGGCGGGATTGCGGAGATGAGCCTGACGGCGGAGACCCTGCAGCTGTCGGTGCCGTTGGTGACGGCCTTGCAGGTAATGCGCTTATTGCTCGTGTTGTTTTTGGCAGAGCCGCTGTTCCGGCGCTGGAATGCAGGAAAAGCCTGAAACACCGCGTCGCCTGCTTCGCGGTGTTTCATGCCATCAAAGCGGCGGCAAGGCCCAGTTGATCGGTGCCAACCCACGCTGTTCGAGGAAGCTGTTGGCCCGGCTGAAGTGCCCGCAACCGAGGAAGCCCCGATACGCCGACAAGGGCGACGGATGCACCGACTTCAGCACCAGGTGCTTGGTGCCATCGATCAGCTTTTGCTTGCCCTGGGCATGCGCGCCCCACAGCAGAAACACCACGTTCGGGCACTGCTCGCTGACCACCTGGATGACCCGGTCGGTAAAGAACTCCCAGCCCTTCTTGGCATGTGAAGCCGCATTGGCGCGTTCCACGGTCATGGTCGTGTTGAGCAGCAGCACGCCTTGCTCGGCCCAGCTCTGCAGGTAGCCGTGGCTGGCGATCGGAATGTTCAGGTCGCGCTGCAGCTCTTTGTAGATATTGACCAGCGACGGCGGCGTGGCGATGCCCGGCTGCACCGAGAAGCACAGGCCATGGGCCTGGCCCGGGCCGTGATACGGGTCCTGGCCGAGAATCACTACCTTGACCTGCTGCAACGGCGTCGAGTTAAGGGCATTGAAGATCAGCGGGCCTGGGGGGTAGATCTCTTTGCCGGCCGCGTGCTCCTGGCGCAGGAATTCGCGCAGCTGATGCATGTAGGGCTGGTCGAATTCGTCGCGCAATGCGGCTTTCCAGCTGGGTTCGAGTTTGATGCGATCGTCGTCAGTCATGGGGCCATCCGTAAACAATGGCGCGACACTAGGTAAGCCTCCTCCGCTTGTCAAACGATCCGACCGACGACCGGCATGATCGCGCAGGCAGGCCATACTTGTGCGATGACCTGCGAGAGGTAGTCCATGTCTATTCATTGCGAGGTACTCACCGGTGCCGATGGCGCCTGTATCGGCATCGCCACCCTGGATGCACCCAAGGCGCTCAATGCGCTGAACCTGAGAATGATCGAAGTGCTCGGCGAGCAGTTGCACGCCTGGGCCCGCGACCCTGGTGTGGTCTGCGTGCTGCTGCGAGGCAATGGCGCCAAGGCGTTCTGTGCCGGGGGCGACGTCAGGGCGCTGGCCCAGGCTTGCCGCGATCACCCGGGCAGCGTGCCGCCGCTGGCCGCCACCTTCTTCGCGGACGAGTATCGCCTCGATTACCTGCTGCACACCTACCCCAAGCCGCTGCTGTGCTGGGGGCACGGGCATGTGCTGGGTGGCGGCATGGGGCTGCTGCAAGGCGCCAATGTGCGCATCGTCACGCCCAGCAGCCGGCTGGCGATGCCAGAGATCAGCATCGGCCTCTACCCCGACGTCGGGGCCAGCTGGTTCCTCGCCCGCCTGCCGGGCAAGTTGGGGCTGTTCCTGGGGCTGACCGGTGCCCCGATCAATGCCCGCGATGCCCTCGACCTGGGGCTCGCCGATCGTTGCTTCGGCGAGCACCAGCAGGAGGAGCTGATCGAAGAGTTGTTGCAGCTGAACTGGCAGGAGCAGACCGAGTTGCAGCTCAACAGCCTGCTCAAGGCTGAGCAGCATCGCGCCTGCGAGGAGCTACCCGAGGCACAATGGCTGCCCCGGCGCCAAGTGATCGATGAGCTGCTTGATGTCGCCGACCCCGCCGGCGCGTGGCATGCGCTGCAAGGCCTGAAATATCACAACGACCCTCTGCTGGCCGAAGCGGGTGGACGCCTGCATGAGGGCTGCCCGTTGACCGCGCACTTGGTGTGGGAACAGATCCGCCGGGCCCGGCACCTGTCATTGGCGCAGGTATTCCAGATGGAGTACGGCATGAGCCTGAATTGCTGCCGTCATCCGGAATTCAGCGAAGGGGTGCGCGCGCGCCTGCTGGACAAAGACAATCAGCCGCGCTGGCACTGGCCGGATGTGGCGCAGGTACCAGCGGCGGTGGTCGAGGCGCATTTTACCAAGGTCTGGGAGGGGCGCCATCCCCTGGCGGATTTGGATTGATTATCTGCAACCGGGCCGCTGCGCACCCCAATCGCCGGCAAGCCGGCTCCCACAGGTGCGGCGCTAGCCTTGGAGGCTATACAGTACGGGTGGGAGTCGGCTTGCCGGCGATTGGGCCGCACAGCGGCCCCAATTCATCACCGCTGCCAGTTGCGGCCCTGCCCCCGGCCGCCATCTGGCCTGCGGTCACGGTCCCCTCGCCCATTGGAATGCCAACGATCATTCTGATACCGCTGGCTGCCATTGCGATAGTCATGACGCTCACGGTCACGCCCATAGTCATAGCGCTGGCGATTGCCGTAGTCATACCGCGGGTTGCCATGCCACTGGTTCATGCCTGGCTGCGGGTGGGGCCTGTACTGCGGCACCGGCGCCGGGCGGTAATAACGTGGGGCGGGCTGGTAGTAGTAACGCGGCTGCGGCGTTACATAGTAGCGGTCGTATCGGTAATACCCCGGCGACACATAACGGTCGGTGGCGTAGTAATCCGATCGGTAGTAGCCCCCGCCGCCGTAGTAAGGGGCGCAGGCAGACGTCATCAGACCCAACAGGGCGATCAACAGTATTCGATAGGACATGGCGGCCTCCTGGACCGCTGGAGTGCCCGAACAGCGGCGCTGGCGAGCGTCGATGCAAAACGCGTTCATCGACACCGAATAAGACCGCCATACCGAGGTGCAGTGCCATTTTTGCAATAATTTGAAACAGGTGCGATAACCCTGAAAAACTTGCAGTCATTTACCGGTCATCTCACTAGAATGACCGCCTTGGCACACATCACGGGAAGATCATGCCTGCACGTTCCGCTCTGTTTTCGCAGCGTTCGCTGATCGTCACCCTGCTGATGCTGCTGGCCAGCGGCTTTCTCGCCACTTCCCTGCTCAGCTACTTCGCCTCACGCAGTGCCATTCGCGATGGCATCGTGAATACCGAATTGCCACTGACCTCCGACACGGTCTATTCGGAAATCCAGAAAGACCTGATCCGCCCTGTGCTGATCGCCTCGATGATGGCCCAGGACACCTTCTTGCGGGACTGGGTACTGTCCGGTGAGCAGGACACCCAGCGCATCACCCGCTACCTGGGCGAGATCATGGGCAAGCAGGACATATTCACCTCGTTCTTCGTCTCCGACCGCAGCCTCACCTACTACCAGGCCAAGGGCGTACTCAAGCAGATCAAGCCCGGCAGCTGGCGCGATGCCTGGTACTTTCGCCTGCGCGACCTCAAGGCACCCTATGAGATCAACGTCGACCTGGACATGGCCAACCAGGACAGCCTGACGGTGTTCATCAACTATCAGGTGCTGGACTACCAACACCGCTTCATCGGCGCGGCCGGGGTGGGCTTGAGTGTGTCGTCGGTGGTCAAGCTGATCGACGAGTACCAGCGCCGCTACCAGCGCTCGGTGCTGTTCACCGATGCCAAGGGCAAGGTCCTGCTGACCGGCTCCGAAGGTGGCCCCCACGGCTTGCGCGTCGGCCAGCCGCTTAGCGACAACCCCGAGCTGAGCGACCTGCTGGCACAGCAACCGGTACCTGGCGAAGGCAGCCACGAATACCGCGACAGCGACAACCACAGCCACTTTCTCAATGTGCGGCACCTGCCCGAGCTGGACTGGTACCTGCTGGTGGACAAGCGCGAAACCGGTACCCTGGACCGCATCCGCCACTCGCTGTACCTGAACCTGGCAATCTGCGCGATGATCACCCTGGTGGTGCTGTTACTGGTGCATGCGATGGTCAAGCGCCACCAGGCCAGCACCGAGGCACTGGCCACCCTCGACAGCCTCACCGGCCTGCCCAACCGGCGCAGCTTCGACCTGCTGGCTGCCCAGGCCCTGCATGAGGCCCAGCGCGACAGCGGCCCGCTGGTGGCCCTGTTGATCGACCTTGACCACTTCAAGGTGCTCAATGACACCCATGGCCACCTGGCCGGCGACGAAGTGCTGCGCCAGTTCGCCAATGTGCTGCAGGGCAGCCTTCGCCAGTCGGATATACTCTGCCGCTGGGGCGGTGAGGAATTCATCGTGCTGCTGCGAGAGGCAGAAGGCCGGCAAGCGGTGGAAGTGGCGGAAAAAATCCGCCGCCGCACCGAACAGCTGACCTTCAGCTACGACGACCGACCGTTGCGCCTGACCACCAGCATCGGCCTGAGCAGCCTGCAACCGGGCGATACCTTGCATGCCCTGCTGACCCGCGCCGACCGTGCGCTCTATCGTGCCAAGCAGGCCGGCCGCAACCGCGTCTGCAGTGAAGTTTCCGGACCCGACCATGAATGACAGCCAGCACTGCCCCGCCTGCGGTGCCCTCAACCAGTGCAGCCTGGCCGACCCCCGCAGCGCCACGCAGGCCTGTTGGTGCTACAGCGTGACCATCGACCCCGCCGTGCTCCAGGCCCTGCCCGCCGAGTTGCGTGACAAGGCCTGCCTGTGCCCGCGCTGCGCAGCGGTCGAAGCGCAACTGCAGGCAGCGCCGCCCGGCACAAAGCGCTAGACTGCGCGGCCTTTAACTTCAGCCCCCTTCGCCATGCGCCTCGACCGTTTTCTTGCCAACTTGCCCTGCTACAACCGCCAGCACGTTCGCCTGCTGCTGGTGCAGCGCCGCGTGCGGATCGATGGCCAAGTGGCAGTCGACCCGTTGACGGACGTGCGTGAGTTCAGCCGCGTCGAAGTGGATGAGCAACTGCTGCAGGCCGGGCGGCCGGCGCGCTACCTGATGCTCAACAAGCCGACCGGGTGCGTCAGCGCCACCCAGGACCCACAACACCCCACGGTCCTCGAGTTACTTCCCGCCGAACTGCGCGACGACCTGCACATTGCCGGGCGCCTGGACTTCAACACCACCGGCCTGCTGATCCTGACCAACGACGGCCAATGGTCGCGTCGCCTGACCCAACCAACGACCAAACTGCCCAAGCATTACCTGGTCGAGACCGAGGACGAGATTGGCGAGCATTATGCTGCCAAGTTCCACGAAGGCCTGTATTTCGCCTTCGAAAACCTTACCACCCTGCCCGCCCAACTCGACATTCTGGGCCCCCGCCAGGCTCGGTTGGCAATCGTCGAGGGGCGGTACCACCAGGTCAAACGCATGTTTGGCCATTTCGACAACAAGGTGGTGGGGCTGCACCGCGAAAGCATGGGCGCGATTCGCCTGGATCCGGCGTTGGCACCGGGGGCATTCAGGGCGTTGACGACCGAGGAAATCGCCTCGGTCTAGGGTATTTGCACTGGCCTCTTCGCGGGCAAGCCCGCTCCCACAGGTACTGCACAAACTTCCAAAGCTGTGGAGTCCTGTGGGAGCCACAGGTACTGCACAGGCTTCCAGCGCTGTGGAGATCTTGTGGGAGCGGGCTTGCCCGCGAAGAGGCCAGAAAAGGCAACACTGGCAGTGTCACACGACCGCCCGGCGGCCCAAGTCACATTTTTCCCCGAACGGCACTTGCAGGATCCCCAGCCCACTGCTTGAATCCAAATCGTCAGTCTGCATGTGACTCATGAGTCACGCCCGCAGTCGAAGACACCTTTTTGCCGGCCACCCAACGCCTAGATGCCTTGGGGCACGGCAAATTGCCCGCCAAAAACAATACCGTCGACATGTGTGCCAAGGATCGACACAGGGCCCGCGGTTACTCTTCAAGGCAAATGCCTACCTGTCATAAAGAACGTGCACCCTAGGTGACGCGAATACCCTTTTTGCGCCAGGAGTCGATGACATGAGGCCAGAAATCGCTGTACTTGATATCCAAGGTCAGTATCGGGTTTACACGGAGTTCCATCGCGCGGATGAAGCCGAGAAGACGATCATTTTGATCAACGGTTCGCTGGCCACCACGGCCTCGTTCGCCCAGACAGTGCGGAACCTGCACCCACAATTCAACGTCGTGCTGTTCGACCAGCCGTACGCCGGCAAATCCAAACCGCACAACCGCCAGGAACGGCTGATCACCAAGGAGACCGAGGCGCATATCCTCCTTGAGCTGATCGAGCACTTCCAGGCCGATCACGTGATGTCGTTTTCGTGGGGCGGTGCGAGCACGCTGCTGGCGCTGGCGCACCAGCCGCGGCGAGTGAAGAAGGCCGTGGTCAGCTCGTTCTCGCCGGTGATCAACGAGCCGATGCGCGACTACCTCGACCGTGGCTGCCAGTACCTGGCCGCCTGTGATCGCTACCAGGTCGGCAATCTGGTCAACGACACCATCGGCAAGCACCTGCCGTCGCTGTTCAAGCGCTTCAACTATCGCCACGTGAGCAGCCTGGACAGCCACGAGTACGCGCAGATGCACTTCCACATCAACGAAGTGCTGCAACATGACTTGGAACGGGCATTGAGTGGTGCGCGCAACATCGATATCCCGGTGCTGTTCATCAACGGCGACCGCGATGAGTACACCACGGCTGAAGATGCACGCGAGTTTGGTCGCCATGTGGGCAAGAGCCACTTCAGCGTGATTCGCGATGCTGGGCACTTCCTCGACATG
This sequence comes from Pseudomonas sp. SWRI50, assembly GCF_014269095.1. Lineage (NCBI taxonomy): Bacteria > Pseudomonadati > Pseudomonadota > Gammaproteobacteria > Pseudomonadales > Pseudomonadaceae > Pseudomonas > Pseudomonas sp. SWRI50. The sequence continues at coordinate 78,463 of NZ_JABWRW010000004.1, forward strand.
GAGACCAAGGCGGCCTGCGAAGACACCCGCAGTGCGCTGCTCGGCTTCCTCAAGCCGACCGTGCGTGAGCCACGTCAACGCTACCAGCACGTACAGGGGCAGCATGCACTGGCCATCTGAGCGCCTCGGCGTCCTGTAGCCCATTACCCGCAGGCTATGGGTCGCCGACAAGCTTTTTTATAGCCCTTTTTATAACTTGGGCTTCTAATTCAATGAGGGTTCTGGTAAAAAGTCGAACGCAGACGCGGGTATAGTTTAGTGGCAAAACGAAAGCTTCCCAAGCTTTAGTTGAGGGTTCGATTCCCTCTACCCGCTCCACCTCGCATTCCCGCATGGCGTTCCAGTAACGTCATCGCTGTCAAAAGGAGCCTCGGCTCCTTTTTTCGTTTCTGCCTATTCGTTTTCATGCCCCTTTTGTTGATCTGGCCCATGGCCACTTCCCAGCCGTTGCGCTTGAATGCGCGGCCGGCGAATCCGCTTGCAAGCGAAACGGCTTGAAGCGCATATGCTTGATGGATTCGTGAAACATTTCGAAAGGACCGCGCATGTTTCTGTCCCGCTGGCTACCTGGCCTCGCCAACCTGTTGCACTACCGCCGTGAGTGGTTTCATGCCGACCTGCAGGCTGGGCTTTCGGTGGCGGCTATCCAGATCCCCATCGCCATCGCTTACGCACAAATCGTCGGCCTGCCGCCGCAATATGGCCTGTATGCCTGCGTGCTGCCGATGATGGTGTATGCGCTGATTGGCAGCTCGCGTCAGCTGATGGTCGGCCCGGATGCCGCCACCTGCGCGATGATCGCCGGGGCCGTGGCACCGTTGGCGCTGGGCGACCCGCAGCGTATTGCCGAGCTGTCGGTAATTGTCACCGTGCTGGTGGGCGTGATGCTGATCGGGGCGGGCCTGGCCAGGGCCGGGTTCATCGCCAGCTTCTTCTCACGGCCGATCCTGATCGGCTACCTCAATGGCATTGGCCTGAGCCTGATCGCCGGGCAGTTGTCCAAGGTGGTCGGGTTCAAGATCGAGGGCGATGGGTTCATCCTGAGCCTGGTCAACTTCCTCCAGCGCCTGGGCGAGATTCATGGGGTGACCCTGGCCATCGGCCTGTCCGCGCTGGCGCTGCTGATCTGGCTACCGCAGCGCTACCCACGGCTACCGGCGGCGCTGGTGGCGGTGGCGCTGTTCACGGTTGTGGTAGGCCTGTTCGGCCTGGACCGCTTCGGTGTCGCCATCCTCGGCCCGGTACCGGCCGGCATGCCGCAACTGGCTTGGCCACAAAGCAACCTGGCAGAAATGAAAAGCCTGCTGCGCGACGCCCTGGGTATTGCCACCGTCAGTTTCTGCAGCGCCATGCTCACAGCGCGCAGTTTTGCCGCACGCCATGGCTACGCTATCAACGCCAACCATGAGTTCGTGGCGCTCGGGGTGAGCAACCTGGCGGCCGGGATGTCCCAAGGCTTTGCCATCAGTGGCGCCGACTCGCGTACCGCAGTCAACGACATGGTCGGCGGCAAGAGCCAGCTGGTCGGCATCATCGCTGCGCTGGTGATCGCCCTGATCCTGCTGTTCTTCACCGCCCCCATGGCTTGGATCCCCCAGGCGGCGCTGGGGGCCGTGTTGCTGATGGCGGGCTGGGGGCTGATCGACATCAAGTCGTTGAAGAGTATCCGGCGCCTGAGCCGCTTCGAGTTCTGGCTCTGCCTGCTGACCACGGTCGGCGTGCTGGGCCTGGGCGTGCTGCCGGGTATCGTGTTTGCCGTGACCCTGGCGATCCTGCGCCTGCTGTACAGCATCTACCAGCCCACCGACGCAGTGCTGGGCTGGCTGCCGGGCACCGAGGGCCAAGTCGACATCCGCAAGTTCAAGGACGCCCGCACCGTACCGGGGTTGGTGGTGTACCGCTTCGACGATGCGATCCTGTTCTTCAATGCCGACTACTTCAAGATGCGCCTGCTGGAAGCCGTGCAGAGCCAGGCCCAGCCCAAGGTCGTGCTGTTCGATGCCGAAGCGGTGACCAGCATCGACGTCAGCGGCATTGCCGCGCTGCGCGAAGTCCGCGACACCCTGGCTGCCCAAGGCATCTTCTTCGCCATCGCCCGCGCCCGCGGCACCTTCCTGCGCATGCTGGTGCGCTCAGGGATGGCACGGGAGATGGAAGACAAACTGCTGTTCGGCTCGGTACGCGCCGGGATCCGCGCGTATCGGGTATGGCGGAACAGGAGTCGCCACGTGTCAACGCCGGAGTAAAACGCGTCAACGTGCTTACGCTGAATCCAGGCCAATCACCCTCTACTGTAGGAGCAGCCTTGTGCTGCGAAGAGGCCAGTGACAACACATACCCTTCGCTGTTAGCGCTGACCTCTTCGCAGCACAAGGCTGCTCCTACAGGGGATGCAGGGCATCAACGGTATTCAGCGCACGCCTGGGAACTGGCCTCACCCGGCCTGCCGATCAGGCTCACCAGGCCACACGGCAGTGACCCGCGCCATTGCAGGTAATCATGCCCCGCGGGGTACTCCACCGCTTCCACCGCATAGCCCTTGGCACGCAACACATCGCGCAGGTGGCGGTTGGTATCCAGAATCGTCGGGCCTTCGAACAGCCCCGATTGCAGGTAAAAACGCAGCGGCTTGGGGGTTGCCTTGACGTACTCACGGGTCAGCCAGCCTGGCTCTTCCCCGTCCTTGGCCCACCAGTACGACCCCGACAGGCTCAGCACATTGCCGAACAGCTCAGGGTGCATCAGGCCCAGGTAGGACGCGGCCAGCCCCCCGTAGCTGGAGCCGGCGATGACCGTACGGGCCGCGGGTGCACTCAAGCCGTGTTGTCGCGCCCAGGGCATCAGGTCTTCAGCCATGAAGCGGGCGAACCGTGGGTTGGGTGGCAGCTCCTGCTGGCGGCTGAGGTCGCTGGGGTTGGCGATGATGATGGCTGCCGTGGGCGGGATCAGGCCATCGGCGATCAGGTTGTCGAGAAGGGTCGGCGTAGGCACTTGGCGGGTATAGGCGTGGGCATCGAACAGCACCAGCAAGGCCTGGCCTGCAGCACCCGGGCGCCAGCCAGCCGGTCGGTACAGGTAGACATCGCGCGTGTTGCCCAGCTCGTCGCTGGCCAGGCGCTTGCGTTCGAGCGTGCCACGGGCGATACCCGGCCGCTCGGCTACCCAGGGTTGCGGCGGCGCATCCGGTAATTCCAGGCGTGAACGCGACAGCCAGGCATCACCGCTGCTGTCGGCGAAGGTGGCAGGGTTGAGCGGGTCGCGGCGCGTGGTGGCAAGAATCACCCGGCGGTCATCCGACGGTGGCACATCAGGCGCCATTTGGTAGCTGAGCCGGGTGCTGGCCGGGACCTCGAAACTGGCGTACCAGACATCGCTGCTGCCAAGCCGTTGCAGCGCTTCGTGACGGCCCGAAGGCGCGCCGAACATCCGCACATTGTGCTGGGCGCCGCGCCACAGAAACGTCACCAGGCGCTGCTGCGGCTGGCCCGGTAGCCGCTCGACCAGTGGCGTGCCCTGGACCTTTCGCGCGTTCCAGAACGCCTCGGTATCACCGCCCTGGGCAAGCTGCCCGGCCAACTCGGCCAGGGCCGGGCTGGCCAGCCGTGGTGGGCTTTGCTGCTGCTCGGCACGCGCCAGTACCTGCTCCAGGCGCAGGCTGAAAGGGGCGCCCGGGCGCCCGTCCAGTGGCTCTGCACGCAAGCCGTATGCCCCCGGGCTGTCGGCGACAAAGATGAACGCGCGCGGCTGGTCCTGGCCGTCGATCAACAGGCGCAAGGGCCTGCCCTGCGGGTCCAGCAGGCGCAGGCTGACGTCGCCGTCGACCCGGCCGCGCACCAGGTCGCCCGCCTTGAGCCCAACGTGCCAGACCGTGCTGCCTGCGGACATGGCCTGGCCGTTGACAGCCTGACCGGGCTGCAGCGTGGCTTCGCTTGCAGCCTGCGCCACGGCGCTGGTCAAGGCCAGCAGCAAGGCGCAACGGATGAGAGAGATGCGGTTCATGCGCACCTCAGAAGTCGACGCTGGCGGACAGCTTCAAGGTGCGCGGTTCGCTGACGGTGGCATACCCCGGGTTGAACACCCCCGCCCAGTAGGCACGATTCTCGACGTTCTCCAGGCTGGCGCGCAGGGTCACGTCCTTGCTCAGCACGCGGGTGGCGTAGCGCGCGCCCAGGTCGTAGCGCGTCCATTGTGGGATTTTCAGCGTGTTCTCGTCGTCCAGGTACTGCGAGCTGCTGTGAATGCCCAGTGCCGTCAGGGTCAGGCCATCGACCCAGGGCAGGTCCCACTCGGCGCCGAGGTTGGCCGACCAGGCCGGTACACCGCGGGCGGTGTTGCCATCCAGGGTACCGTTGGCCGTCTTGCTCAGTTCGGCGCGGGTGTAGGTCACCCCGCCCAGCAGGCGTACGCCAGGGGCGGCTTCACCGAACATGTTCCATTCCACGCCACGGTTGCGCTGCTCGCCATCATCGGTGTACCAGAAGGTGTCGCCGCGGGTGTTCTTGACCATGCTGGGTTTCTCGATCTGGAACACTGCCAGGGTATGGCTGAACGTGCCCAGGTCCCACTTCACGCCCGCTTCCATCTGCTTGGCCACGTACGGCGCAAATTGCTCGTCCTTGTTCAGGGCCCCCACCTCGGTCACCGTGCCACCTTGGGTCAGGCCTTCGATGTAGTTGGCGTACAGCGACACCGGCGCATCCCAAGGCTTGACCACGATGCCAAAGGCCGGGGTCAGTTTGCGTTCGTCATAGGCCGTTGGTTTGCTCATCTTCTGCCGAACCCGCTGGGCACGCGCACCCAGGGTCAGCAACACACGCTCGTCGAAGAAACCGAGGGTGTCGGCCAGGGCGAAGCTGGACAAGGTATTGTCGCCGGTCTTGTCGTTCGAGCCGTGATCACCGGCAATCACCCCTTTGACCGGGCGATAGAGGTTGGTGTCGTAGGTGGCGCCGGTGACCGTGGGCGCTCGGCCGATGTCCTGGTGCAGCAGCGACGTCGTCAACACCAGCTGGTGGGTGACCGGCCCCGTCATGAAGTTTCCACGCAGGCCGGCCTCGCTGGCCAGGCTGTGGGTGTAGCCGGCCTGGTTGTATGTCTGCCCCTTGGCGCTGCCATCGGCCGCCTGTACTCGGATGCGGGTGCCGTTCAGGAAGCCGTCGTAGTACGTGCGCGCCCCACCCACACTGGCAAATGCCGTCCAGTCGTCGTTGAGCTGGTACTCGCCACGCAGCACCACTGCCTTGCTGACTTGTTTGGCATAGATGCCTTCCAGCACGTTGGTATCGGGCTTGGGCGCCTTGGTCACGTATCCCAGCTCGCTGAAGCCCGCCATCATCGGGCTGCCGTTGTCGAGTTTCTCATGGGTCTCGTAGGCATCCAATTCGAGCTTGAAGTCGTCACCTCGGTAATCCAGCGCCAGGGCGGCCAGCGTGCGGTCCTTCGACTGTTCGTCGACGCCCATGTCGCCACTGCCATACACCCCATTGAAGCGGACACCCAAGCGCCCATCCGCAAAGCGTCGGGCCACGTCGATGTGCTGGGCAAAGTAGCCGTCGGAAACGTAGCTTGTGGTCAACCGGGTCAGTGGAGCATCGCCGGCACGCTTGGGTACCAGGTTGACATTGCCGCCCACCCCGCCATTGGGCGCCATGCCGCTGAGCAATGCGCTTGGGCCTTTAAGCACTTCGACCCGTTCGAGGAATTCGGTCGGCACATGGCCATCCGGCGCCAGGCCGTACAGGCCATTTACCGCCAGCTCCGAGGATTCCAGGCCGTAGCCACGGATCATGAAGTTCTCGTAGGCATGGCCTTCGCCGGTGCTGAAGCGGATCGACGGGTCATTGCGCAGCACGGCGCCAACCGTGCCGCTCTGCTGGTCGGCGATGGTCTTGGCGGTGTAGGCGGTGATGTTGAACGGCGTGTCCATGATGTCGCGATTGCCCAGCATGCCAAGCCGTGCACCGCGCGCCACCTGGCCGCCGCTGTAGGCCTCGGGCAGTTCACTGTTGAAACCGGCGGCGTTGACGTTGGTGGCGCCGAGGGTCAAGGCGCCGTCCTCGGCGGTGCTGCGCAGGGTCACCACGCCGTTGTGCTCCTCGGCCACCAGGTCGGTGCCGATCAGCAACTGCTGCAAGGCTTGCAGCACGCTGAAGCGCCCATGCAGGGCTGGCGCAGTGCGGCCCGCGAGTACCCGGCTGTCAGCGGCAATGGCCACACCGGACTGGCGGGCAAGCGCGTGCACCGTGGTTTCCAGCGATTGGCTCGGAAAATCCAGGGCCAATGGCTGGCTGTCAGCCAGGGCCATGCCCGGCGACAACAGGCTGCCCAAGGCACAGGCCAGGGCCAGGTGGCGCAGGGGCACGGATAAACGGGTGGAGGCGAACGACATGAAGGGTCCTTGCTCTTGGAGGGGTTCACCGTTGATGACGCCGCTCCTGCGGCTTACCCCTCAAAACTTTTTTCAGCGCGCCAACAGTTCCACCCTGCCCTGCCGTTCGCTCAGGCGCACCGGCAGAATGCGTGGCAACGCATCCAGCAGTTTCTGCGGCTGGTCGATGGGGAAGCTGCCGGTCAGCTTCAGTTCGGCGACTTCCGGCGCCAGCAGCACGGGCCGCGGCAGATAGGCATTGAGCTCGCCGATCACTTCACGCAGCGACTGGTCGGTGTAAGACCACCAACCGCGTTGCCAATGGTCGACGTCCGGGCCGAGCTGCCCCTGCGCATGCAGGTTGCTCAGGCGCCCCTGACCATCAATGCAGACGCGTTCGCCAGCGCCAAGGGTGCGCTCGCCACCGTGCAGGTCACGCACCTGAACCCGGCCGCGGGCCACCGCCACGAACACCCGGTCACCCCGGTCGCTGACCGTGAAGGCGGTGCCCAGCACCTGCACACTGCCCACACGGGTGCTGATATGGAAGGGCCGCCAGTGCTCATGGGCGACGTCGAAGAAGACATTGCCGTGCAACAGCATCACCTGGCGCTGGCCATGGTCGAAGCGGATACGCAGGTTGCTCTCGGCCGCCACCAGCAGTTGGCTGCCATCGGGCAAGGCCAGGCTGCGGGGCTGTTCGCCGTGCGCGGTCTGCAGGTCTTGGTGGAATGCAGCGGTGCGCTGCCACATCCAGCCCAGCCAGCCACCTGCCGCCAGCAGTACCGCCAACGCGCCGCCCTGGCGCAGCAGGCGCCGACGGCTCGGGTCATGCGGCTGCGGCTGAAGGGCACCGCGCAATTGCGGCGCCAGGCGATGCACCAGTTGCCAGCGCTGCTCGGCCTCAAGCCAGGCGCGCTCATGTTCGTCGCTCTTACGCCGCCAGCGCAGCGCCTGGCCGCTGGCTTCGCGCACACGCGTGGGGTCGTCGCCATGCATCGCCGCGAGGTAGACCAAGGCCTGTTGCACCTTGCGTGCGGCAACCGGGTCAGCCATGGCGGCTGGCCAGGCGCAGTTCGGAGAGGTCGAACACCGCGCGGGCGATGTGCAATTCCACCGACTTGGCCGACAGCGTCAGCGCCTCACACACTTCGCGGTGGCTCTGGCCATACAGCCGCACCCGCACGAACACTTCACGGCGCAGGCGCGGCATGCGCTCGATCAGTGCAATCAGTTGCTGCAACTGCTCGCGCGCGATCAGGATGTCCTCGACGCTGGGGCTCAAGCCGTCGACGCGCACCAGCCAGTCCTCCAGCGCCGTCAACTCGGTGCTGCGCCGCCGGTACTGATCGATGCACAAGTTACGCGCCGCCTGGAACAACAACGCGCGCGCATTGAGTACCGGCGCATTCAGCGCGTGAGCATAGGCCTGGGCAAAGCTGGACTGAGCGATGTCAGCGGCGTCGTCGGGGTTGCGTAGGCGCCCGCTGAGGTAGCGACGCAGGTCACTGTAGTTGGCCAGCAGATCATCGACGACCGCCTGCAAGGCCGGCGCAGGGCCGCTCCAGGGTGTGGAAAAGGATGTCATTGAAGGTGAGCGTCGCTAATAGGAATCCGTATCATTCTCACACATGACTTCTTGTCCTCGCCAGCCTCAATCACCTCGCGCTTGAATGACATGCTACAGTCGCCCCGTTTTCCGCTCCGCCCAACGGACCCCGCATGCCCGCACTTGACGCTTACCTCACCCCCTGGCCAGAACTCGACCAACGCCACCCTTGCGACGCCCTGCTGCTGGGCAACGGCGCCAGCCGTGCACTGTGGAAGCCGTTTGGCTATTTCTCGCTGTTCGAGGAAGCGCAGCGCGCGGGCCGCAAAAAAGGCCTGGCGATCAGCGACCAAGCCTTGTTCAAGTCACTCGCCACCGAATTGTTCGAGCCCGTGCTCAGTGCCCTCAACAGCACGGTGCGGGTCAACGCGGCCCTGGCCATCAACTCCACGGCACCGCTGAACCGCTACTACTCGATCAAGGAAGCGCTGATTCATGCCGTGCGCACGGTGCACCTGCCATGGCCTTTGATGCCAGCCGCCACGCTGGCCATGTTGAACCAGGCCTTGCGCGGCTATCGCAACGTCTACACCAGCAACTACGACCTGATCGTGCCTTGGGCCGTGCAGCACGCCCCCCAAGGTTTTGCCGAGTTGTTCGACGAGCAAGGCTTTTTCGACGTACGCCGCACCCGCAGTGAAGGCACCCGCGTGCTGCACCTGCATGGCGGCCTGCACCTGTTGAAACTGCCGGATGGCACCACCCGCCAACGCAGCGCAGAGAGCGCCGAGTTGCTCGATGGCTTTGCCGTGAACATTCCGGGTGAAGTGCCCTTGTTCATCAATGAAGACCGCAGCGACGAAAAGCTGCGCGCCATTCGTCACTCGGACTACCTCAGCTGGTGCTTGGCGCAATTGGCGCAGGAGAGCCAGGGGCTATGCCTGTTCGGGCAGCATCTGGACAGCAGTGACCAGCACCTCGTCGAGGCGGTTCGACAGGCACACCCTCGCCATTTGTCGATTGCCATTCGGCCGTTGGGGGAGGCGTCGGTGATCAATCAGAAGCAGCACTTCATCGACCGGTTCGGGGATTTACCGGCGACTGCGCTGCACTTTTTCGATGCGAGTACGCACCCGTTGGGGTTGGCTGACTTGGCGATCGACGTGCCGGCTGCTCGGCGTTGAGTTAGGTATCTGTTCGCCACAACATTTTTGGCGCCTTTGAGGCCGAGCGCCGCCCGCGCGGCGCTTCGCAGCACAAGGCTGCTCCTACATCTGTTTCGGGCCAGTCACGCCTGTGAAGGCGGCGCGCGAACGCCTTCTTGGTTCGACTCGATATTGAGGCGGGCACGAAGGGGCCGCGCGACCATGCCACAGGAATAATTGGCCCGAAACAGATTGTAGGAGCAGCCTTGTGCTGCGAAGCGCCGCGCGGGCGGCGCTCGGTCTTACAGCCGCTGCAGTACTCACGGCATGCGCACAAAAGCCCACCCCTCAACCCTCAATCAACCCATCCCCCCGCAACAACGTCTCCAGGCAATGCTCCTGCACCCCATAAAACCCCTTGAGTTGCGCAATCTTCTCCAGCAGCGCCGCGTTATCCACCGGCTGTTTGCGCTTCACCGCGAGAATCATCTTGTTCTTGTTGGTGTGTTCCAACGAAATGAACTCGAACACCTTGGTTTCATAGCCACAGGCTTCCAGGTACAGCGCTCGCAGGCTGTCAGTGAGCATCTCGGCCTGCTGCCCCAGGTGCAACCCATACTGCAGCATCGGCTGTAGCAAGCCTGGGCTGTGCAGTTGCGGGCGGATCTGTTTGTGGCAGCACGGCGAGCACATGATGATCGCGGCGTTGCAGCGGATGCCGGTGTGGATGGCGTAGTCGGTGGCGATGTCGCAGGCGTGCAGGGCGATCATCACCTCGATGGCTTCGGGCACCACGCTGCGTACATCGCCGCACTGGAATTCAAGGCCTGGGTGGTCCAGGCGCGAGGCCGCGGCGTTGCACAGGTCGACCATCTCCTGGCGCAGCTCCACGCCGGTCACCTGGGCATCGCGGCCCAGCGTGTTGCGCAGGTAGTCGTGCATGGCGAAGGTCAGGTAACCCTTGCCCGAGCCAAAGTCGGCTACGCGCAGGGCCTGTTCGGCCGGCAGCGGCGCGCTGGCCAGGGCGTGCTCGAACACCTCGATGAACTTGTTGATCTGCTTCCACTTGCGCGACATCGACGGGATCAGCGCACCTTGCGCATCGGTCACGCCCAGGTCACGCAAAAAGGGCCGCGACAGCTCCAGGTAACGCTTTTTCTCCCGGTCATGGCCACTGCTCGCAGCCGCATCACGCGGCGCCTGGGCGCCGTGGCGCTGGAGCATGGGCTTGCCTTTCTTGCTGAAGGTCAGCTGCACTTCGCCGTCCGCATCGAACAGGTGCGCATTGCGAAAGCTGTCAGGCAGCAGCTCGGCAACCAGCGCTTCGGCCTGCTCCAGTGGCAGGTTGCGGGTGATGTCACGGGTCTGGTGGCGATACACCAATGACAGGCAGGGCTGGCCCTTGACCTGCAGTGGCTTGGCGATGATCCGCTGCAGGGTCTGATCGGCACCCACATGGCGCGCCAGCACCAGTTTGACCAAGGTATTGCCGTGCAGGGCAGCGCTCAGCAGCTCAAGGAACTGGGCGCGCGCCTCTGGCGCGGTGGAAGCGGAAGGACTGGCGGACATGAAAAACGGTGCCTCGAGTTGCGGGGAGCGCGTTGCGCAATGCCACGCATTCTACAGGTGTGAGGCTGGCCCCCCAATCCATACGCCCGCTTTTGTCAGTCCAGAATCACCAAACGGTTGGGCAGTTCGTTGCGGGCATGGGTGCGCGGCACGTGCTCACTGAGCAACTCACCGCAGGTGTCGATGCAATCGACAAAGCCTTGCAAGGTCCGGCCCTGACGCACCTGTTCGGCAAAGCGCCCTACGATGGCCGCACGGGCACTGGCATCGAGGTATTGCTCCACCCCTTGGTCGACCAGGATTTCCACGTGCCGCTCCGCTTCGCTGACGAAAATCAGCACCCCCGTGGCACCGCGGGTGCGCTGCAGGTTCTGCTCGCGAAACTGCTGGCGGGCCAGGCTCGACGCCCGCCAGCGGCGCCAGGCACGCGGGATCAGCCAGCCGACCAGGCGCGGGTGGCGCAGCAGCAGGCACAAGCCGATGAACAGCACGACGTTGGCCACCAGCAGGCCACGGATACCGGGCCAGCCCAGCAGCATCTGCAGCAAGCCCGGCACGGCCAGCGCCAGCACCGCGGCCCAGAACAGTGGCAGGTAGGCGTAATCGTCGGCACGGCGGGCCAGCACCGTTACCAGTTCGGCATCGGTACGCCGTTCGGCACGGGCAATGGCTTCGGCGATCTGACGTTGATCGTATTCGTTGAGGGGGGTCATGCCAGCGGTCTCTCGATCGTTCTTATTGTTGTTGTCCAGGCATTCAGGGTGCCATCAGCCGCCGACATATTCAGGCATAATCCGCCGCTGGAAGAATCGCCCCCGAACTGTACAACAATAGCCGCCTGAAAACTTCGGCCGCGCGCGTATCACGGTGGATACGGCAGAGGCCCCACAACGGAATTGATGATGAAACTGTCTTTGCTGGGCCTGGCCATGGGCCTTGTCAGTCAGGCGGCCCTCGCCGCCCCTACCGCTCCGCCCCTGCAGGACAAGCAGGCGTTCATCGATCACCTGATCAGCCAGATGACCGAGGCCGAAAAAATCGGCCAACTGCGCCTGATCAGCATCGGCCCGGAGATGACCCACGAGCAAATCCGCGAAGAAATCGCCGCAGGCCGCATCGGTGGCACCTTCAACTCGCGCACCGCGCCCGAGAACCGGCCGATGCAGGACGCCGCCATGCGCAGCCGCCTGAAGATTCCGATGTTCTTCGCCTACGACACTATTCACGGCGAGCGCACCATTTTCCCGATCGGCCTGGGCATGGCCGCGACCTGGGACATGGACGCGATTGCCAAGGTCGGCCGCACTGCGGCCATCGAGGCCGCTGCCGACGCCCTGGACATGACCTTCGCGCCGATGGTCGACATCGCCCGCGACCCGCGCTGGGGCCGCACCAGTGAAGGCTTTGGTGAAGACACCTACCTGACCTCGCGAATCGGCCAGGTGATGGTCCGCTCGTTCCAGGGCAGCAGCCCGGCCAACCCCGACAGCATCATGGCCATCGTCAAGCACTTTGCCCTGTATGGCGCGGTGGAGGGCGGCCGCGACTACAACACGGTCGATATGAGCCTGACGAAAATGTACAACGACTACCTGCCGCCCTACCGCGCCGCGCTCGATGCCGGTGCTGGCGGGGTCATGGTGGCGTTGAACTCGATCAACGGCGTGCCGGCCACCTCCAACACCTGGTTGATGAACGACCTGCTGCGCAAGGAGTGGGGCTTCAAAGGTGTGACCATCAGTGACCACGGCGCCATCCAGGAACTGATCCGCCACGGGGTTGCCCGTGACGGCCGTGAAGCGGCCAAACTGGCGATCAAGGCCGGTATCGACATGAGCATGAACGACACCCTGTATGGCGAAGAGCTGCCAGGGCTGCTCAAGGACGGTGAAGTAACCCAGGGCGAACTGGACCAGGCGGTGCGCGAAGTGCTTGGCGCCAAGTACGACATGGGCCTGTTCAAAGACCCGTACGTGCGGATCGGCAAAGCCGAAACCGACCTCAAGGACTACTACGGCAACGACCGCCTGCACCGCGATGCCGCGCGTGACGTGGCCCGCCGCAGCCTGGTCCTGCTGGAAAACCGCAACCAGACCCTGCCACTGAAGAAGGCCGGCACCATTGCCCTGGTCGGCCCATTGGCCGATGCGCCCATCGACATGATGGGCAGCTGGGCGGCCGACGGCAAACCGGTGCATTCGGTGACCGTTCGCGAAGGCCTGCGCCGCGCCGTGGAAGGCAAGGCCAAGCTGGTCTACGCCAAGGGTTCCAATGTCACCGGCGACAAGGCGATGTTCGACTACCTGAACTTCCTCAACTTCGACGCCCCGGAAATCGTCAACGACCTGCGCCCTGCCGCGGTATTGATCGATGAAGCGGTCAAGGCCGCGCAGCAGTCCGACGTGGTGGTCGCGGTGGTCGGCGAGTCGCGTGGCATGTCTCACGAGTCGTCGAGCCGTACCACCCTGGAAATTCCGGCCAGCCAGCGCGAACTGATCAAGGCCCTGAAAGCCACCGGCAAGCCGCTGGTACTGGTGCTGATGAATGGCCGCCCGCTGTCGATCGCCTGGGAACGCGAGCAGGCCGACGCCCTGCTGGAAACCTGGTTCAGCGGCACCGAAGGCGGCAATGCCATCGCTGACGTGCTGTTCGGCGACTACAACCCGTCCGGCAAGCTGGCCATCACCTTCCCGCGTTCGGTCGGGCAGATTCCGATGTACTACAACCACACGCGTATTGGCCGGCCGTTCACACCCGGCAAGCCCGGCAACTACACCTCGCAGTACTTCGAAGAGCCCAACGGCCCGCTGTATCCGTTTGGTTATGGCTTGAGCTACAGCAGCTTCGAATTGTCGGGCCTGGCCCTGTCGAGCAAGGACCTCAAGCGTGGCGGTACGCTGGAGGCCAAGGTCACGGTGAAGAACACCGGCAAGCGTGACGGCGAGACCGTGGTGCAGCTGTATCTGCAGGATGTCTCGGCCTCCATGAGCCGCCCGGTCAAAGAGCTGAAGAACTTCCAGAAACTGATGCTCAAGGCGGGCGAGTCGCGAACCTTGACCTTCAGCATCAGTGAGGAAGACCTGAAGTTCTACAATGGCCAACTGCAGCGGGTTGCAGAGCCTGGGGAGTTCAATGTCCAGGTAGGGCTGGATTCCGAGGCGGTTCAGCAGAAGAGTTTCGAGTTGTTGTAAGCGGTTGAACGCCGGTACTGGCCCTATCGCCGGCAAGCCGGCTCCCACCGGGGCTTTGCAATACCTGTGGGAGCTGGCTTGCCAGCGATAGGGCCGGCACTGAATTCCTCATCTTTCGGATCCGCCCCATGCCGTTTTCCTTTCGCGCCCTGCGTCTGGGGCTGATCGTCCTGTTCATCCTGCTCGGCACCGCGCTCAGCGCCGGCTGGGCCATGCACCAGGCCAAGCGCCAGGCCATGGCAGACGACGCCCAGCGCGCCAACCAGCAACTGGGCCTGTACGCCAACGCCCTGCATACCCTGATCGAACGCTACCGCGCCCTGCCCGCCGTGCTGGCACTCGACCCGGAACTGATCGCAGCCCTGCGCGGCCCGGTCAGCGAGCCGGTACAAGACGCCCTGAACCGCAAGCTCGAACGCATCAACGGTGCAGCCAACTCGTCTACCCTCGAACTGCTCGACCGCACCGGGCTGGCCATCGCGGCCAGTAACTGGCGGCTGCCGAGTAGCTACGTGGGCTCCAATTACGGCTTTCGCCCCTATTTCAAACAGACCCGCAGCCAAGGCAGCGGCCGCTTCTACGCGGTGGGTGTGACCAGTGGCGTGCCAGGCTACTTCCTGGCCAGCGCGGTGAATGATGAGCATGGCCGCTTCCTCGGTGCCATGGTGGTCAAGCTCGAATTCCCCGAGCTGGAACGTGAATGGCGCCAGGGCAACGATATCCTGCTGGTCAGCGATGCCCGTGGCATTACCTTCATCGCCAACCAGGACGGCTGGCGCTACCGCGAGCTGCAGCCGCTGAGCGGCGCTGACCGTGCAGAACTGGCTGAAACCCGCCAGTATGACAAACAACCCCTGGTGCCCCTGCAGCATCAGGTACTGACCCGTTTTGCCGACAATAGCCACCTGGCCCGCGTGCAAGGCCCGGAGGGCGTCGCCGAGTACCTATGGGAACGCCTGCCGCTGCAAGGTGAAGACTGGACCTTGCACCTGTTGCGCAAACCGCAGGTCGCCGCCGACGGCCGCAACGCCGCCCTTGGCGCTGCGGCCGTGTGGCTGAGCCTGGTCTTCGCGGCGCTGTTCGTCAGCCAGCGCCTGCGCCTGGCACGCTTGCGCCAGCGCAGCCGCGAAGCACTCAAGCGCCAGGTCGAAGAACGCACCCGTGAACTGCGCACAGCGCAAGAAGGCCTGGTGCAATCAGCCAAGCTGGCCGCCCTCGGGCAGATGTCGGCGGCCATGGCCCACGAGATCAACCAGCCGCTGACCACCCAGCGCATGCAGTTGGAAACCCTGCGCCTGCTGCTCGACCATGGCCGCTACGACGAAGCGCGCAAGGCCCTTGAACCCCTGGAACAGATGCTCACGCGCATGGCTGCGCTCACCAGCCACCTGAAGACCTTTGCCCGCAACAGCCCGGTCGGGCTGCGCGAGCGCCTGGACCTGGCCGGCGTGGTCGACCAGGCCCTGCACCTGCTGGATACCCGTATTCGCAGCGAGGGCGTCGAGGTCGCGCTGTACCTGGCACGCCCAGCCTGGGTGCGCGGGGACGCCATCCGCCTGGAGCAAGTGCTGATCAACCTGCTGCGCAATGCCCTCGACGCCATGGCCGACAAGCGCTACAAACGCCTGGAGATCCGCATCGAGCTGGATCACGACCAATGGCGGCTGAGCGTGCTCGATTCAGGAGGCGGTATTGCCGAAGAACACCTGGCCAAGGTCTTCGACCCCTTCTTCACCACTAAACCCGTGGGCGAAGGGCTGGGCCTTGGCCTGGCCATTTCCTATGGCATCGTCCACGAAGCCGGCGGCCAACTGCAGGCCGAGAACCTGCCAGGCGGCGCCCGCCTGAGCCTTACCCTGCCCCGTGACGTGGAGCCTGTATGTTGAATTCAGTGATCGTCGTCGATGATGAAGCCAGTATCCGCACGGCGGTCGAGCAATGGCTGAGCCTGTCCGGCTTCAGCGTGCAACTGTTCGCCCGGGCCGAGGATTGCCTGGCGCAATTGCCACAGCATTTTGCCGGCGTGATCATCAGCGATGTACGCATGCCGGGCATGGATGGCCTGCAACTGCTCGAGCGCTTGCAGGCAGAGGACCCCGACCTGCCGGTGATCCTGCTGACTGGCCATGGCGATGTGCCGATGGCGGTGGACGCCATGCGCAAGGGGGCCTACGACTTCCTCGAAAAACCCTTCACACCGCAGCACCTGCTGGGCAGCCTGCGTCGCGCCCTGGAAAAGCGCCAGCTGGTGCTGGAAAACCGCCGGCTGCACGAGCAGGCCGACCTCAAGTCACGCCTCGAAAACACCTTGCTGGGCATGTCCCAGGGCCTGCAACAGCTGCGCCGGCAGGTGCTGGAGCTGGCCGGCCTGCCGGTCAATGTGCTGATCCGCGGCGAAACCGGCAGTGGCAAGGAGCGCGTGGCCCGCTGCCTGCACGACTTCGGCCCGCGTGCGGGCAAACCCTTCGTGGCCCTCAACTGCGCGGCAATCCCTGAATCACTGTTCGAAGCCGAGCTGTTTGGCCATGAGAGCGGCGCCTTCACCGGCGCCCAGGGCAAGCGGATCGGCAAGCTTGAGTATGCCAACGGGGGCACGGTGTTTCTTGACGAGATCGAGAGCATGCCCCTGGCCCAGCAGGCAAAACTGCTACGGGTGATCCAGGAACAGAAGCTCGAACGCCTGGGCGCCAACCAGAGCATCAGCGTCGACTTGCGCATCATCGCCGCGACCAAACCGGACCTGCTGGAAGAAGCCCGCGCAGGGCGCTTTCGCGAAGACCTAGCCTATCGCTTGAACGTTGCCGAGCTGCGCTTGGCCCCCTTGCGAGAGCGACGAGAGGACATTCCCTTGCTGTTCGAGCACTTTGCCCGTGCTGGCGCTGAAAAACTGGGCAGAACAGCGCCGCCGCTCAGCGGCAGCCAGTTGGCACAGCTGCTTTCCCACGACTGGCCGGGCAACGTGCGCGAGTTGGCCAACGCGGCAGAGCGGCATGCGCTGGGGCTGGGCTCGCCGAACATAGAAGTGGCACCGGCCGGGCAGTCGCTGGGCGAGCAGATGGAGGCGTTTGAAGCGCAGTGCTTGCGGGCGGCGTTGCGACAGAGCAAAGGGGAGATCAAGGGGGTGATGGAGGCTTTGCAACTGCCGCGGCGTACGCTGAACGAGAAAATGCAGCGGCACGGGTTGGTGCGCGAAGACTTCCTGTAATAGGCGAATTTCTGCTTACCTTCAGCGCTAGATGAGCGGAAATCCGCTCATCCATGACGCCAACGCTTTACCTGCATGGGGCTGCCTTGCGGCCTTTCGCGGGCAAGCCCACTCCCACCAAGCCCGCATGCGCAGTGGGCTTGGTGCAGCCGGACTTGCCTGCGAACGGGGTGCAGCGCCCTCAAATGAATCACCTCGCACCCATTTGGCACACCTTCTGCAATCACCGTGGTAAGCAGCGCTCCGGCGCGCTCCACAAAAACAACGAGAAGGTATCCCTGATGGATAACGCCACCTCCCTGCCAACCGGGGCGGCCGTCGCGCCGGCCGCAGAAAAAACCACCGCCAGCCGTTTGAAGTCGATCTTCAGTGGGTCCATCGGCAACATGGTCGAATGGTACGACTGGTACGTCTACGCCGCATTCTCGCTGTACTTCGCCAAAGCCTTCTTCCCCGCTGGCGACACCACCGCACAACTGCTCAACACCGCCGCGATCTTCGCCGTGGGCTTCCTCATGCGCCCAATCGGTGGCTGGCTGATGGGCCTGTATGCCGACCGCAAAGGCCGCAAGGCCGCGCTGATGGCCTCGGTCCTGCTGATGTGCGGGGGCTCGCTGCTCATCGCCCTGACCCCCGGCTATGAAACCATCGGCGTCGCCGCGCCGATCCTGCTGGTCTTCGCACGCTTGCTGCAGGGCCTGTCGGTGGGCGGTGAATACGGCACCTCGGCCACTTACCTCAGCGAGATGGCCAGCAAGGAGCGCCGTGGGTTCTTCTCCAGCTTCCAGTACGTGACCCTGATTTCTGGCCAGCTCATCGCCCTGGCGGTGCTGATCATCCTGCAACAGACGCTCACCACCGAGCAGCTGTATGCCTGGGGCTGGCGTGTTCCCTTCGTGATCGGCGCGCTGTGCGCGGTGGTTGCGCTGTACCTGCGTCGCGGCATGGAAGAGACCGCCTCCTTCACCAAGAAGGAAAAGTCCAAAGAAAGCCTGATGCGCACCCTGATGCGTCATCCCAAAGAGCTGATGACCGTGGTCGGCCTGACCATGGGCGGCACTCTGGCCTTCTACACCTACACCACCTACATGCAAAAGTACCTGGTCAACACCGTGGGCATGAGCATCAGCGACTCGACCACCATCTCGGCCGCCACGCTGTTCCTGTTCATGTGCCTGCAGCCGGTGATCGGCGGCCTGTCCGACAAGATCGGCCGGCGCCCGATCCTGATCGCCTTCGGTGTACTCGGCACGCTGTTCACTGTGCCGATCCTGAGCACCTTGCACACCGTGCAAACCTGGTGGGGCGCGTTCTTCCTGATCATGGCGGCGCTGATCATCGTCAGTGGCTACACCTCGATCAACGCAGTGGTCAAAGCCGAACTGTTCCCGACTGAAATCCGCGCCCTGGGCGTTGGCCTGCCATACGCCCTGACCGTGTCCATCTTCGGCGGCACCGCCGAATACGTCGCCCTGTGGTTCAAGAGCAATGGCATGGAAACCGGCTTCTACTGGTACGTCACCGGCTGCATCGCCTGCTCGCTGCTGGTGTACGCGACCATGAAAGACACCAAGCATCATTCGCGCATCACCACCGACTGATACTGATCCGGCAGATATGAAAAAGGGGCGCTCCGTTGCACGGGGCGCCCCTTTTTTATGGCGTGAGCCGATTAACGGCCCTATTCGGCTCACCGATAAGTTGGAGCGATCATGAACAGCCCACTATGGATATGGCAGCAATCCGACTGGCCCCATTTCCAGTGGCAAAGCGACGCCCTTGCCCCATTGCTACGCAGTTGCGTCGAGATGCAAGGACGCCTTGAACAGCTGAACGTGGGTTCGGTGCGCTCGTCCCTCGCTCGACGGCTGGGCATCCATGAGCAAGGCGCGACTACTGCGCGGAGCGAAGGGCTGGCTGAGTTGATGCTGGATGCGACACGCGGGTACGACCAACCGCTGACCTTGCAGCGCCTGCTCACCTGGCATCACTGGTTGTTCCCAGCGGCGGAAGATGGCCTGAGCAAAGCAGTTCTGGTGGGCCAACTGCGTGACGAGACAACCCTGCAGGTGATCTCCGGTCGCCTCGACAAGCCCACGGTGCACTTTCAGGCACCGCCCCGTGATGGCCTTGAAGAGCAGGTTGCAGCTTTTCTCGACTGGTTTGCCAGCAGCCGCCACGCCACCCACCTGGCCCCCCTGTTACGCGCAGGTGTCGCCCATTTCTGGTTCGTCACCTTGCACCCGTTCGACGATGGCAATGGCCGCCTGACCCGCGCCATCACCGACTTGGCGCTGGCCCAGGCCGAGCAGCAGGCAATCCGCTTCTACGCCCTGTCTGCCAGCATCCTGGAAGACCGGGCTGGCTACTACCAGATACTGGAGAGCAGCCAGAAGGACGGCCTCGACATTACCCGGTGGCTGACCTGGTTCCTTGAAACCCTGCTGCGCAGCCTCGAGCAGGCGTTGCTGAACATCGACTGGATACTCACCAAAGCCAGGTTCTGGCATGTGCATCGGGCGGACGGCCTTTTACCCGAACAGGTCAAGGTGCTCAACCGGCTGCTCGACGGGGGCCCACGCGGCTTCGAAGAAGGTATCAATGCCGCGCAGTACCAGGCCGTTGCGAAAGTCTCCAAGGCCACTGCAACCCGCCACCTCACCGACCTGCTCGACAAGGCTTGCCTGGCCCGTCTGCCGGGCGGGGGCCGCAGTACCCGTTATCGCATCAATACTCAGGACATCTCCAGCACCTGACGCGGCTCGCGCCGTTGGTAATAGGTCGCCATCAGCATCAGCACCAGTACCAGCAGCACACCGGCCAGCACTGCCGAGGAGCCGACCGTACCGAAGTCCAGCCCACCCTTCTCGTGTGGCTTGGTCAGGACGTCGCCCAGGGTGGCGCCGAACGGGCGGGTCAGGACGAACGCGACCCAGAACAGCACAACGCCAGGGATGCGTGTCCAGTAACGCGCCACAACCACCAGCGCGATGGCACTGCCCACCAGCAAGGCACCACCGGCAAAGCCAAGCCCCGAATCATCTGCCAGGTAATCGCCCAAGGCGGTGCCCAAGGTGTTCGAGAACAGAATCGCCACCCAATAGAACAACTCGCCCGCGCGGTTCTTGATACGGGTGACGTCCAAGGGGTTACCACTCAGGCGCCACACCAGGAAGGTCAGCAGCAAGATGCCGATCAGAATCGACGAGCCTGCGGCGTAGCCCAAGCCCAGCGTGCGGTCCATGAAGTCGGACATGGTGGTGCCGGCCGTACTGGTGGAAAGAATCACCAGCCAATAGAGCATCGGGTGGTAGCGCCGTGAGTAGAGCTGGCCGAGCAGGGTCAGCAGAAACACGCTGATCAACATCAGCGAGCTCAGCGCGTAGCCGATATTCAGAGTCATCGACAGCAAATCGCCCGCCGTCTCGCCCAGGGTCGTTGCGCAGATCTTCATGACCCAGAAGGCCAAGGTGATTTGCGGGAGTTTATTCATTGCTTGCCGCTCCGGTTTTAAGTGCGGCGATGGTGCTGAACAAAGACTGAAAAATCGGTTTATGGCGTATGAAAAAAGCGTTCATTACCGCCTGCAGGCTTATTTTCGTCCTTAACGCCGCATTAATTCGACGTCGTCATCCTGCAATGGCTGGCGAAACGCTGATCCATACCCTGCAACGTTCCCCTCAGCCCACTGGAGGGCTCATCGCTGACACGGGCATACACATCGATATAATCGATAACTAGACGCTATTTTTTGCGCTTTTTTATCAATTTTATCGGCGTAGGATTAAACCCATAGAAACAAACAACCTCTCGCACCCCTGGAGCAACGACCATGAAAAACAAACTGATCCTCACCCTGGCCCTCTCGGTAATCGCCACTGGCGCCTTCGCCGAAGACGGCTTCGACCGCACCAGCGCCCACACCTTCGCAGCGGTACAGAGCCAATCCGCCGCGTACGCTGAAGACGGTTTCGACCGCACAGGCGGCCAACGCTTCGCTGAAGATGGCTACGACCGCACCGGCGCCCAGCGCTTCGCCGAAGACGGCTACGACCGCACTGGCGCTCAACGTTTTGCAGAAGATGGCTTCGACCGCACCGGCGGCCAGCGTTTTGCAGAAGACGGCTTCGACCGCACCAACGCCCACCGCATCAGCTAACCCCTGATGCGTGCAACCAGCCCGGCTTCGGCCGGGCTTGATCATTTCCAGCCGGGCAAAGGCTTGGCACACTAGCGCCTCGTCCCCCAAGAGGTAGGGCCAGCAAGCCCAGCACCGATGTATTACTACGAACCCGCCAAAGGCCACGGCCTGCCCCACGACCCCTTCAACGCCATCGTCGGCCCCCGCCCAATCGGCTGGATCTCGTCCCACGACCGCGAAGGCCGCCTGAACCTGGCGCCCTACAGCTTCTTCAACGCCTTCAACTACATCCCACCGATCATCGGTTTCTGCAGCGTCGGGCGCAAAGACAGCCTGAACAACATCGAGCAGACCGGCGAGTTCGTCTGGAACTTGGCGACCCGGCCGTTGGCCGAGGCGATGAACCAGAGCTGCGCGGCGGTAGCGGCAGACGTCAATGAATTCGAACTCAGCGGTTTGACAGCAGCGCCGTCACGCGTCGTCAAAGTGCCACGGGTGGGCGAAACCCCGGTGGCGTTCGAGTGCAAGGTGAGCCAGATCGTCCAGCTGAAACGGGCAGACCAGGAGTCGGTGCCCAGCTGGCTGATCCTCGGTGAAGTGGTGGCGGTGCACATTGCCGAGCACCTGCTGAAAAACGGTATCTACGACACCGCCGCCGCCGAACCGATCCTGCGTGGCGGCGGCCCGGCGGACTATTTCGAACTGGGCAACCTGTTCAAGATGGCCAGGCCGCAAGTGGGCAACTGATCACCAGATCAGCTCGCCCTCTTCAGTGACGCCCTGCAGGCGTTCCAGCTCGGCGCAGGCGGCCTCATCGGCCGCCATGGCGCCCTTGAACACCTGGCCGTCCAGTACCTTGTGAAAGCGCGGCGCCCCGCCCATGCCCAGCGCCTTCACCGCGATGGCGGCGTTGTAGCCACCACCTTCCACCGGGACCATCGCCGAAACGGCTTCGAACTGCGGGAATTCTCTACGTGCCATGCTGCGCTCTGGGTAGTTGATCGAAGGGCGACATTTTAACCTGTGCCCGTCAGCAATCAATCGAAGGTATGCAGGTCCAGGCTGCTGACCACTTGCGCCTGCACCAGCTCACCGAATACCTCCAGGGTTGGCGAAGCGAAGTAGCCGCTCATCGCCTGCTGATCACGCCAACTGCCGCTGAGCAGCCAAAGGTCGGCGTCGGCCTGCGAGCGCTGGACCGTGAAGCTCAGGCACCCCGGTGTACGCAACGAGGGTTCGAGCAGATCGCGCAGGCGCGCGCCTAGCTCCGCCGAACGACCGCTGCTGGCACGGATGAAAGCCAAGTGGGTGACCGGTTGTCGTAGGGTCATTGCACGATCTCCTTGAGCAGGCGGACGAAAAACCAGGCTGCCAAGGTTAGAGGCTGGCCCGCGCGACGCGTTAGGCTATTACTGCCGGGCGATTGCCTGATCCTGCACCGCGGCAGGATCAGGCAATCGCCGTGCAGCTTTCGACTAGCGCCCGCCATTGCCCAAACCTATGCTGCGTCAGTCAGTAGAGGAAGCCACCATGACCACCCCCACGTCCATCGAACCGACCCTGGAAGTGCAACGCCAGGAGCTGGCCGAGCTGATCCGCCGGCATGCCGGCGACCCACCCGGCAGCGCGTCGGCCATCGACGACCTGTACCTGGTCAGCTATCGGGAGAGTGTCCGCTCGGTGCCCACCTTGGCGCAGCCGGCCTTGTGCGTCCTTGCCCATGGCAGCAAGAGCCTGTTTCTGGGTGACGAACAGTACGTCTACGACCCGCTGCACTACATGGTGGTGTCGGTGACCTTACCACTGAGCGGCGTGAAGCTTGATGCCAGCCCGGAAAACCCAAGCCTGGGCCTGCGGCTGGACCTGGACCCGGCCGAGATCAGCCAGCTGATTGCCGAAAGCGGGCCGATGTTGGTGCCCAGCCTGCCTTCTGGCCGTGGCTTGTATGTGGAGAAGACCGATGCAGCGTTGCTGGATGCGCTGCTGCGCCTGATCCGCCTGCTGGATTCGCCGCGGGACATTGCCATGCTGGCGCCGCTGATCCGCCGCGAAATCCTTTACCGCCTGCTGCGTGGGCCGCAGGGTTATCGGCTGTATGAAATCGCCTTGGCCAACAGCCAGACCCATCGGGTATGCCAGGCCATCACCTGGCTCAACCAGAACTTCCAGCAGCCGTTGCGCATCGAGGACCTGGCCCGTGAGGTCAACCTTAGCACCTCGACCTTGCACCATCGGTTCAAGGCCGTGACGTCGATGAGCCCGCTGCAGTATCAGAAGCAATTACGCCTGCAGGAGGCCCGGCGGCTGATGCTCAATGACGGGCTTGAGGCAGCGGTGGCGGGCTATCGCGTGGGGTATGAAAGCCCTTCGCAATTCAGCCGCGAGTACAGCCGGCTGTATGGCGCACCACCGATCCGCGATGTGGCGCGGTTGCGCGCCACAGCGGGGTAAGGGTTACCGGCAGTTTCAGTTAACCTGCAACGGCCGCCTGCCACTGATTCTGATCAACCTGAATCAACGTCGGCCCTTTGCGCTCCACCGCACGCCCCAGTGCCGCCTGCAACTGCGCGACATCACTCACATGCTCCGCGTCAGCGCCCAACGCCCGGGCCACGCCGATGAAGTCAGGGGTATGGATATCCACCCCGACCGGCTCGATGGCGCGGTTGACCATGTACTTCTTGATTTCTTCGTAACCCTGGTTGTTCCACAGCAGCACGATCAGTGGCACCTGCGCCTCGACTGCACTGGCCAGCTCCGGCAGGGTGAACTGCATGCCACCATCGCCAATCAGGCAAACCGACGGCGCGCGCTCGGCGATCTGCGCGGCGCTGCCCAGCCAAGCGCCCATCGCCGCCGGCAGTGCATAGCCCAAGGTGCCGTATCCGGTCGAGGCATTGAACCAGCGGCGAGGCTCATCCATGTCCAGCGTGAGGTTGCCGGAGTACACCGGCTGGGTCGAATCCCCGACCAGAATGGCGTTGGGCAGTGTCTGGAGGATACTGGTCAGCAGGCGGGTCTGGCTCAGGGTCGGCTGGTCCCAGCCGCCCGCCAGCGATTGGCGCAGCTGCGTGACGCGTGCTGGCCCCCAGGTACTTTCACGCGCCGGCAGCGGCTGCTGTTGCAAGGCAACGCACAGTGCCTCGGCGGCCAGGTCGGCGTCAGCGACCAGCGCCAGCTCAGGCAGATAGTTGCGCACCGTCTGGTCCGGGTCGATGTCGATCCGCAGCAAGCTGCCCGGGATCTCGAAGCCGCCCTTGAAGGTCACGTCATAGTCGGTTTCGGCCAGCTCGGTACCGATGGCCAACACCACATCCGCTTCGGCCACCAGCGCACGGGTAGCCGGCAGCGACTGAGTCGAGCCGATTTGCAAAGGATGATTGGAAGCCAGCAAGCCCTTGGCGTTGATGGTCAATGCCACCGGTGCCTGAAGCTGCTCTGCCAAGCGTGCCAGCGAAGCGCCAGCGTTCAATGCACCGCCGCCGGCCAGGATCAACGGGCGCTTCGCCTGGGCTAGGCGCTCGGCCATCTGCGCCACGGCCTGCGGCGCGGCACCTGCCCGGCTGCTGCGGACCGGGCGGGCCGGCAACAGGTGATCGGCCGGCTCGACCAGTACGTCCAGCGGAATCTCGATATGCACCGGGCGCGGGCGAGCACCGTCGAACACGGCAAAGGCCCGGGCCAGTACCTGGGGCAGGTCGTCTGCGCTCATCAGGGTTTGGGAGAAGGCTGCCACACCCGACACCAGTGCAGATTGGTTGGGCAGTTCGTGCAGCTTGCCGCGGCCGCCGCCCAGCTGATCGCGCGATTGCACGCTGGAAATCACCAGCATCGGGATCGAATCGGCATAGGCCTGGCCCATGGCGGTAGTGATATTGGTCATCCCTGGGCCGGTGATGATGAAGCACACACCGGGTTTGCCGCGCGTGCGTGCGTAGCCGTCGGCCATGAAGCCGGCACCTTGCTCGTGGCGCGGGGTGATATGACGAATGGAGGACGTTGCCAAGCCGCGATAGAGCTCAACGGTATGCACGCCTGGAATGCCGAAGACATGGTCCACACCATAGCCTTCAAGGAGTTTGACCAGTACTTCGCCGCAGGTTGCCATGTGTGTTTACCTTGAGTCTTGTTGAAATCTGCGCTTATTGGACCCAAGGCAGCGCTATCGCCACAATGCAAAAAAACACATACTAGCCATGTCTTCAAATCATGGCTCAGTGCAATGAAACGCCTTCCTCCCCTGCCCGCCTTGCACACCTTCCTGGTGACTGCCCAGCACTGCAATTTCACCCGTGCGGGGCAGCAGTTGCACATCACCCAAGGTGCCGTGAGCCGGCAGATCGCCGCGCTTGAAGCGCACCTCGGTTACGCCCTGTTCCAGCGCCAGGCCCGTGGCCTGAGCCTGACCCGTGAAGGCCAGGACTGGCTGCCCAGGGTGCAACAGGTGTTTGCCCTGATCGAACAAGGCGTGCGGGAAGTCGGCGGGCATAGCGCCACATTGCAACTCAAGGCGCCAACCTGCGTGATGCGCTGGCTGCTGCCGCGCCTGATGGAATGGCAGGCGCTGCGCCCGGATGTGCCAGTAGAGCTGACTACCACGGTGCAGCATGGGGTGGATTTTGCCCGCGAAGGCTTTGATGCGGCGGTGGTGTATGGCAGCGCGCCGAACCAGGGCTTGCAGGTGCGCAAGCTGTTCGACGAGCAACTGACGCCAGTGTGCGCCCCTTCCCTGCTGCAAGGCCCGTTGCCGTTGGCCAATATCGACGACTTGATGCGCCACATGCTCCTGCACCCCTCGCGTGACGAGCATGACTGGCGTTTATGGCTGCAGGCGGCCGGGGCCACGTTCGATGTACAGGGGCCAAAGCAGCATTTCGAAACGCTGGACATGGCGATGGCCATGGCATCCCAGGGCACCGGAGTGGCCATCGGCGACTGGTCGCTGATCGGCGATGACCTGCGCAGCAAGCGGCTGTGCATGCCGTTTGCCCTGAAGGTGACGACCGGAAAAGGCTATTACCTGGTCAGCCAGGCCAGGCAACAGCCAGCCGGGCTGGTCGAGTTGCTGGACTGGCTGCAGGCAGTGGCTCAATAACCGACGGTGAACCGCGCCCGCGAATGCGCGGGTTTCTCCAGCTCATCGAGCATGGCAATCGCGTAGTCGGCAAAGGTGATCCAGCTCTTGCCATCGGCACCGATCAGCAGATGATCCTTGCCTAGCGTGTAGTGCCCGCTGCGTTCGCCTTCGACAAACTCCGCCGACGGTGACAGGAAGGTCCAGTCCAGGTTCGGCTCTTGGCGCAGTACCTCAAGAAAACGCACACCCGCGCTCGCTTCGGCCTTGTAGGCCTCGGGGAAGTCCGGGCTGTCGATCACCCGGTGCCCTGAAGGCAACAGCAGGCTACCCGCCCCGCCCACCACCAGCAGGCGCTTGACCCCGGCACGCTTGACCGGCTCGATGATGGCGTGCGCTTCGATCGTCGAGAAATGCGCAGCACTCAACACCGCGTCCACACCGGCGACAGCCGCTTGCAGCGCTGCGCTGTCCTTGGCATCGAGTGCCTTGACGGTCACCCCCTCACGTCCCTGCAGCTGCGACGGGTCGCGGGCAATGGCCACCACACTGTGGCCACGGCGCAGGGCTTCTTCCAGCAACTGGCTGCCGGCACGGCCGGTGGCGCCAATGATTGCGATCTTGCTCATGAGAAACACTCCATCAGTTGAACGGAATTACCACTTCATCTCGCCCTTGGCGACCTTGGCGCCGAGCTCCAGCGAGCTCTCGTCGGCCAGGTCCGGGTAGCGTTTTTTCATCGCAGCCACCAACGCAGCGGCGTCTTTTGCCTTGGCGGTTTCGGCATCGAATGCCTGAATGTAGTCCGCCGTGAAGCGCACGGCCGCGAGCGAACGGCTGCTTTGGCCAAGGTAATGGCCGGGGACCACGGTGCGCGGTGCCAGCTGCTCGATCCGTTTGAGCGTGCCCAGCCAGTCGGCATGCGACGTGGCCGACTGGGTATCGGCCATCCACACATGGATGTGTTCCGATACCACCACCCCACCGACCACCGCCTTGATCGACGGAATCCAGACAAAGCTGCGATCAGGTTGCGGGCCGTCCAGGCCGACCACGTCGAGCGCCTGGCCCTCCAGGGTCAGGCGATGGCCGTCGAGCACCTCAGGCACGACCAGGCGAGCCGGTTTATCCGCGCCCATTTGCGGGCCCCAGTAGGCCAGCTTCGCGTCCATGGTCTGGCGAATATGCGCGACGGTAGCCGCAGAGGCGACGACCTTGGCCTGTGGGAAAGCCTGGGTCAGTGTGTCGAGGCCGAAGTAGTAGTCCGGGTCGCCATGGCTGATGTAGATGGTTGTCAGCCGCTTGCCACCGGCACGCAGGCGCTCGACCACCTGTTCGGCCTGGGCCTTGCCGAACTGGGCATCGACCAGCACGGCGTCCTTTTCGCCACTGACAATCACCGAACTGACCGGGAAAATCGCCTCGTGGCCAGGGTTGTAGACGTCCAACTGCAAAGGTTCGGCAGCCAGCGCCTGGCCGGTCAGCGCAACACAGGCCAGCATCAGGCCACGCAAGGGAGTGAATAGCGACATCGCAACGGTCCGTCTTGAAGAAGAATGCTCAACAGCTTAGTTGCCCGATCCATAACAAAAAATGCGATGCTCAAACATAGTTTGTTTCTAAAATCGGGCAAATCATGGACCGTCTCAACGCGATGCGCGTTTTTGTCACTGTCATCGACCTGGGCAGCCAATCGGCGGCAGCGGACCACCTGCAACTGTCCAGGCCGGTGGTTTCACGCTACCTGGCGGAACTGGAGGATTGGGTCGGTGCGCGGCTGATGCAGCGCACCACGCGCAAGTTGAGCCTGACCGCCGCCGGCCAGGAAACACTGCCACGCTGCCGCCAACTGCTGGAACTTGCCGGTGAACTGCAGGTGGCCGTGCGCCAACCGGACGACGCCCCACGCGGCGCGCTGCGCATCAGCGTCAGTACGTCATTCGGGCAGGCTCAACTGGTGGATGCCGTGGCCGCATATGTACGGCGCTACCCCGGGGTGAAGGTCGAGCTGCAGATGCTCGATCGCACGGTCAACCTGGTGGACGAGCGCATCGACCTGGCCATCCGCACCAGCAACGACCTGGACCCGAACCTGATCGCCCGGCGTCTGACCGTGTGCCGTTCGGTGGTGTGCGCGGCACCGGCCTACCTGCGTGAGCACGGCACGCCGCAGCGGATCGAGGAATTGAGCGGGCACAACTGCCTGACCCATGCCTACTTCGGCCATCACCTCTGGCATTTCGAGGTGCAGGGCCAAGCCGTTGCCGTCCCGGTCGAGGGCAACATCAGTGCGAATGAGGCGATGACCCTGCAAAAGGCGGCACTGGCCGGTGCCGGCATCGCCATGTTGCCGACCTACCAGGCTGCCGCCGCCCTGCGCACGGGCGAACTGGTGCGCCTGCTGCCCGAAGCACGGCCACGCGAACTCAACCTGAATGCGGTCTATACCTCGCGCAAGCACATGCCGGCGACCTTGCGCAGCATGCTGGATTTTCTCGCGCAGCGGTTCAAGGACGAGCCGGAATGGGATCAGGACCTGGTGTAACCCCACGGCGCCGAGGATTGGCCTACGCTTAGAGGTATCACCTGGCGTTGTAACAGGAGGTGAGCACCATGGGCATCAAAACAAGAAGGTTCGCGCTGGTCATGGCGCTGTTTGCCATCGCCGGGCTGTACGGGTCGGCTTGCTGGCGGGTCGAGCTGCTGCGCAACCAACCCAGCTCGGCCGCCCATTGTCAGCACGAACACTGCGTGCCACAAAGCGCCACCTTGAGCGCCGTGCGTTGAGCGACGGCGCCCTGCCGGTCACTCCTCGACGCTCATGTACTCCTTGGCCCAGCGGATGTAATCCTCGGGTTGGGTGTAGGTGTGCGAGAGTTCGGTGGCGCTGAGGTTCTCGGACTTGTTCTGCTGGCCGCGCTGCAGGCGCAGGCAGTCATAAGTAGCCTTTATGGCGGCGAAGTACGCGGCGTGGCCATCGACCACGATGCGCACGCCCAGGCGCGCCAGGCGCTCGTCATCGCGCAGGTTGGGGTTGGCGTAGGTCACCAGCATCAAGGGCACGGTCAGGTGCTCGGCGATCTGCTCGAGCTGCTCGAAATCCTTCACCCCGACCATGCAGATACCGTCGGCCCCGGCCTTCTGGTAGCTCTGGGTACGCACGATGATTTCTTCGGTGGTCAGTACACCGGCGTTGGTGCGGGCGATGATAGACAGCGACGAATCGACCCGTGCTTCAAGCGCAGCGCGAATCTTGCCGACGCCTTCCTCAACCGGAATCAAGTCGGTGGACTTGCGCCCGAACTGGGCCGGCAGCAGGGTATCTTCGATGGTCAGCGCCGCCACACCGGCACGCTCCAGTTCAATGACCGTGCGCATGACATTCAACGCGTTACCGTAGCCGTGGTCGGCATCGGCGAGCACCGGCAGTTGCGCCACACGGCCAATGCGCGTGGCCTGCTCGACGAACTCGCTCAAGGTGATCAGGGCAAAATCCGGCGCAGCCAGTACCTGCAGCGAAGCCACCGAACCGCCAAGAATGCCGACTTCAAAGCCCAGGTCGGCGGCAATGCGCGCCGACATCGGGTCGAACACCGACGCTGTGTGGTAGCAGGAACCTGAAGCGAGCAGCTCGCGGAAGGCAAAACGCAAATCTTGGTGGGAAGCCCTGGGCATGATCACTCCGCAATAACGTGAAATTGAACGGTTGCTACCGACCCCTGAATCGGGTCTACCTGACCTGTTCCAACCGTCGCCATCTGGGCGGTCATGCTCGACATGCAGGCAGAGGAATAAAAGGTGTGGGATACAGCGGCACGAAAACCCTGCGGCAAATAGCTGCACCAAGCTGGTGCAGGCCACGGATTACAGCCCCTGCGGTCTAGCCACGATATCACGCAGCCATGCCTCACTGGATGAATGCGCCAATGCCGATCTTGCATAGGGGATGCAGATAGTACATAGGAAGCTACCTAAGTCAGGTTACAATTCATCGGCCTCAAGCCCATTGCCAAGGTAACCCCGTGACTGCCGCCCTGCCCCCGACCGTGCTGCGCAACGTGCTCACCGCCCTGATGCTGGCCATCTTCCTCGGTGCGCTGGACCAAACCATTGTCGCCGTCTCGTTGCCGGCCATCTCGGCCCAGTTCAACGATGTCGGCCTGCTTGCCTGGGTGATCTCTGGCTACATGGTGGCGATGACCGTGGCGGTGCCGATCTACGGCAAGCTGGGCGACCTGTACGGCCGGCGGCGGATGATCCTGACCGGCATCTCGCTGTTCACCCTGGCGTCGATTGCCTGCGCCCTGGCCCAGGACATGCAGCAACTGGTGCTGGCGCGCGTGCTGCAAGGGGTTGGCGCGGGCGGCATGGTGTCGGTCAGCCAGGCGATC
Organism: Pseudomonas sp. SWRI50; assembly: GCF_014269095.1. Taxonomy (NCBI): domain Bacteria; kingdom Pseudomonadati; phylum Pseudomonadota; class Gammaproteobacteria; order Pseudomonadales; family Pseudomonadaceae; genus Pseudomonas; species Pseudomonas sp. SWRI50. The sequence continues at coordinate 109,095 of NZ_JABWRW010000004.1, forward strand.
ATCGGTGACTTCGTGCCGCCCCGCGAACGCGGGCGTTACCAGGGCTACTTCAGCAGTATGTACGCCGTGGCCAGCGTCGCCGGGCCGGTGCTCGGTGGCTGGCTGACCGAGTACCTGTCGTGGCGCTGGGTGTTCTGGATCAACCTGCCGCTGGGGCTGGTCGCATTGTGGGCGATCCACCGAGCGCTCGGCGACATGCCGTTGAAGCGGCGCGAGGCCCAGGTGGACTACCTGGGCGCGGTGCTACTGATTCTTGGCCTGGGCAGCCTGCTGCTGGGCATTACCCTGGTTGGCCAAGGGCACGCCTGGACAGCGCCGCCGGTGCTGGCGCTGTTCGCCTGCGCGGTGCTTGGCCTGATGCTGTTCATTGCCCACGAGCGGCGCTGCCAGGAGCCCCTGCTGCCCCTCGGCCTGTTCGGCAACCGCGTCGCGGTGCTGTGCTGGGGCGTGATCTTTTTCGCCAGTTTCCAGTCGATTTCCCTGACCATGCTGATGCCCTTGCGCTACCAAGGCATCACCGGGGCAGGCGCCGACAGCGCGGCATTGCACCTGCTGCCACTGGCGATGGGCCTGCCGATGGGCGCCTTTACCGGGGGCCGCATGACCAGCCTCACCGGGCGCTACAAGCCGCAAATTCTCGCCGGGGCGCTGTTGATGCCGGTGGCCATCTTCGCCATGGCGATCACACCGCCGCAGTCGGCCCTGCTCAGTGCCGTATTCATGCTGCTGACCGGCATAGCCTGCGGGCTACAATTTCCGACTTCGCTGGTGGGCACGCAGAGCGCCGTAGACATCAAGGACATCGGCGTGGCTACCAGTACCACCAACCTGTTCCGCTCACTCGGCGGCGCCATGGGTGTGGCGTGCATGTCCAGCCTGCTGCTGGCGTTGCTGCACCAAGGTGGGTTCGAGTTGCTGGGCAATCCATTGCTGGGGAGCCTGAAGGCTGGCGAAGCAGACCCGCAGACCCAAGCGCGGTTGCTGGAGACGTTCAGGCATTTGCTGATGGGCAGTGGTGTGATCGCACTGCTGGGGCTGGTGGTGGCGTTGGCGTTGCCGGACCGGCAATTGCGTGGGCGTTGAGCCTGCTGGGGCCGCGTTGCGGCCCTTTCGCGACACAAGGCCGCTCCTACAAGTACAGCGCCACGCCTGTGGGAGCTGGCTTGCCTGCGATGGGCCGCAGCGCGGCCCCCGCTTTTAATGCCCCGTTAATACAATGAGGAAACACTCCCTCACAATCCTTAACAAAGAGTCATTTGCGCAGAGCCGGGCTCAAGCGCAGCATATCCAGCCCAGTGTCGACCCATTTTTCGACGTCACGCAGCAGATCGAAACTGTCTGGCAGCAATAACCAGCGCCCGATCAGGCCATCGACATAGGCAAACATGGCCACCGCCGCGCGCTCGGCATCCAGCTCGGCAGGCAACTGGCCCCGGCGCACTGCATTGGCAAGCGCCAGGGTAATGCCCTTGTGGCAATCCAGCACCGTGCTCTGGCGCTGCTGGCGAATTTCACACATGTCATCGGTGAACTCGCACTTGTGATGCAGAATCTCATTGATACGCCGGGTTCGGGCATCGAGCACCAGCTCGTTGAACACCTGCAACAGCAGCTTGCGCATGCAACCAAGCGGGTCCAGTTCATCCTCGCTTTCGCTCGCACGCGCAAGGTGGTCATGGGTTTCGTGCAGGCTGTCGAGCAACGCCTGCACCAGTTCAGCTTTGTTATTGAAGTGCCAGTAGATCGCACCTCGGGTCACGCCCGCCAATTCGGCGATGTCAGCCAAGGTGGTTCGCGCAACCCCGCGCTTGTAGAAGGCCTTTTCCGCCGCCTCGATAATCTGGGCGCGGGTTTCCTGGGCTTCTTCTTTGGTTCTACGGACCATGGCAGTACAACCTCATCTGGGCCCGAGCGCGCGGCGCATACGGGGAAACCGCCGGGGTCGCCTCTGCAGGGCGCCTCCCGGATGGGCTAATCAAGGGCTGCGGCAGTAGCCAAGTACTACCCAGCGGTATTTACAAACAACCATGAATGTAAGTATATTCCTTAGCAAGCTATTTATCCACCCGATAGCATTTTTCTGACAAGACTCTTCCATTACTCTTGAGCGTCTCCTGCTCCAGCGCCCCGAGGATCCTCATGCAATTCAAGCCAGCCGTTACCGCTCTGGTTTCCGCCGTCGCCCTGGCAACACTGCTCAGTGGCTGCAAGAAAGAAGAAGCAGCGCCTGCCGCGCAGGCTCCTCAGGTCGGCGTCGTGACCCTCCAACCACAAGCCTTCACCCTGACCTCGGAATTGCCGGGGCGTACCACGTCCTATCGCGTCGCCGAAGTGCGCCCACAGGTCAATGGCATCATCCTCAAGCGCCTCTTCAAAGAAGGCAGCGACGTCAAGGAAGGCCAGCAGCTCTACCAGATCGACCCTGCCGTCTATGAAGCCAACCTGGCCAATGCCCAGGCCAACCTGCAGGCGACCCGCTCGCTGGCCGAGCGGTACAAGCAGCTGATCGATGAACAAGCCGTCTCCAAACAGGAATACGACGACGCCAATGCCAAACGATTGCAGGCCGAGGCAGCACTGAAAAGCGCCCAGATCGACCTGCGCTACACCAAGGTCCTGGCACCGATCAGCGGCCGCATCGGCCGTTCCACGTTCACCGAGGGCGCACTGGTGAGCAATGGCCAGACCAACGCCATGGCGACCATCCAGCAACTCGACCCGATCTACGTTGACGTCACCCAGTCCACCGCCGAGCTGCTCAAGCTGCGCCGTGACCTGGAAAGCGGCCAGCTGCAAAAGGCCGGCGACAACGCCGCCTCAGTGCAACTGGTGCTCGAAGACGGCAGCCTGTTCAAGCAGCAGGGTCGCCTGGAATTCTCCGAAGTCGCGGTCGACGAGACCACCGGCTCGGTGACCCTGCGCGCGATCTTCCCGAACCCCGACCACACCCTGCTGCCTGGCATGTTCGTGCATGCCCGCCTGCGCGCCGGGGTCAACGCCAACGCCATCCTGGCCCCACAGCAGGGCGTGACCCGCGACCTCAAGGGCGCGCCGACCGCACTGGTGGTCAACCAGGAAAACAAGGTCGAACTGCGTCAGCTCAAGGCCAGCCGCACCCTGGGCAGCGACTGGCTGATTGAGGAAGGCTTGAACCCAGGCGACCGCCTGATCACCGAAGGCCTGCAATACGTGCGCCCAGGCGTCGAGGTCAAGGTCAGCGAAGCCACCAACGTCAACAAGCCGGCCAGCCCTGATCAGGCCAACGCGGCGAAAGCAGACGCCAAAGCGGAGTAAACCATGTCGAAGTTCTTTATCGATCGCCCGATCTTCGCCTGGGTGATCGCCTTGGTGATCATGCTGGTCGGGGCACTGTCGATCCTGAAGTTGCCGATCAACCAGTACCCGAGCATCGCGCCACCGGCCATCGCCATCGCCGTGACCTACCCGGGCGCCTCGGCGCAGACGGTGCAGGACACCGTGGTGCAGGTCATCGAGCAGCAGCTCAACGGTATCGACAACCTGCGTTATGTGTCTTCGGAAAGTAACTCCGACGGCAGCATGACCATCACCGCTACCTTCGAGCAAGGCACCAACGCCGACACCGCGCAGGTACAGGTTCAGAACAAGCTGAACCTGGCTACGCCGCTGTTGCCGCAAGAAGTGCAGCAACAAGGTATCCGCGTCACCAAGGCGGTTAAAAACTTCCTGCTGGTGATCGGCCTGGTGTCCGAAGATGGCAGCATGACCAAGGACGACTTGGCCAACTACATCGTCTCGAACATGCAGGACCCGATTTCGCGGACTGCCGGCGTGGGTGACTTCCAGGTGTTCGGTGCGCAGTACGCCATGCGTATCTGGCTCGATCCGGCCAAGCTGAACAAGTTCCAGCTGACCCCAGTCGACGTCAAGACCGCAGTCGCCGCGCAGAACGTGCAGGTGTCCTCCGGCCAACTTGGCGGCCTGCCGGCCTTGCCGGGTACCCAGCTCAACGCCACCATCATCGGCAAGACCCGCCTGCAAACCGCCGAGCAGTTCGAGAAGATTCTGCTCAAGGTTAACAGCGACGGTTCCCAAGTACGCCTGGGCGATGTCGCCGAAGTAGGCCTGGGTGGCGAGAACTACGCCGTCAGCGCCCAGTTCAACGGCAAGCCGGCGTCGGGCCTGGCGGTCAAGCTGGCCACCGGTGCCAACGCCCTGGACACCGCCAAGGCCCTGCGCCAGACCATCAGCGACCTCGAGCCGTTCTTCCCGCCTGGCGTGAAGGCCGTGTTCCCGTATGACACCACGCCGGTGGTCACCGAATCGATCAGCGGGGTAATCCACACCCTGATCGAAGCCGTGGTCCTGGTGTTCCTGGTGATGTACCTGTTCCTGCAGAACTTCCGCGCCACCATCATCACCACCATGACCGTACCGGTGGTATTGCTGGGTACTTTCGGCATCCTTGCCGCTGCGGGCTTCAGCATCAACACCCTGACCATGTTCGCCATGGTCCTGGCCATCGGCTTGCTGGTGGACGACGCCATCGTCGTGGTGGAAAACGTCGAGCGGGTAATGTCCGAAGAGGGGTTGCCACCCAAGGAAGCGACCAAGCGCTCCATGGAGCAGATCCAGGGAGCCCTGGTGGGTATCGCCCTGGTGCTGTCGGCGGTACTGCTGCCAATGGCCTTCTTCGGCGGCTCCACCGGTGTGATCTATCGGCAGTTCTCCATCACCATCGTCTCGGCCATGGGCCTCTCGGTGCTGGTGGCGCTGATCTTCACCCCTGCACTGTGCGCCACCATGCTCAAGCCGCTGAAAAAGGGCGAGCACCATGTGGCCAAGGGTGGTTTCTTCGGCTGGTTCAACCGTAACTTCGACCGCAGCGTAAACGGCTACGAGCGCAGCGTCGGTACCATCCTGCGCAACAAGGTGCCATTCCTGCTGGCCTACGCGCTGATCGTGGTCGGCATGATCTGGCTGTTCGCCCGCATCCCGACGGCGTTCCTGCCTGAAGAAGACCAGGGCGTGCTGTTTGCCCAGGTGCAGACCCCGGCAGGCTCCAGTGCTGAACGCACCCAGGCGGTGGTCGACCAGATGCGTGAGTACCTGCTCAAGGACGAAGCCGATACCGTGTCGTCAGTGTTCACCGTCAACGGCTTCAACTTCGCCGGCCGCGGTCAAAGCTCGGGCATGGCCTTCATCATGCTCAAGCCGTGGGATGAGCGCTCCAAGGAGAACAGCGTGTTCGCCCTGGCCCAGCGTGCCCAGCAGCACTTCTTCACCTTCCGCGATGCGATGGTATTCGCCTTCGCCCCGCCTGCCGTACTCGAACTGGGTAACGCCACCGGCTTCGACGTGTTCCTCCAAGACCGCGGCGGTGTCGGCCATGCCAAACTCATGGAAGCACGCAACCAGTTCCTGGCAAAAGCCGCGCAGAGCAAGGTGCTCAGCGCCGTGCGCCCGAACGGCCTGAACGATGAGCCGCAGTACCAGCTGACCATCGATGACGAACGTGCCAGCGCCTTGGGCGTGACCATTGCCGACATCAACAACACCCTGTCGATTGCCCTGGGTGCCAGCTACGTCAACGACTTCATCGACCGTGGCCGGGTCAAGAAGGTGTACATCCAAGGCGAACCGAACGCCCGGATGAGCCCAGAAGACCTGCAGAAGTGGTATGTGCGCAACGGCAAAGGCGAGATGGTGCCGTTCTCCTCCTTCGCCAAAGGTGAATGGACCTACGGTTCGCCGAAGCTGTCCCGCTACAACGGCGTCGAGGCGATGGAAATCCTCGGTGCGCCAGCGCCTGGCTACAGTACCGGTGAGGCCATGGCCGAGGTTGAGCGTATCGCTGGCGAACTGCCAAGCGGTATCGGCTTCTCCTGGACCGGCATGTCCTACGAGGAAAAACTCTCCGGCTCGCAGATGCCGGCACTGTTCGCCCTCTCGGTCCTGTTCGTGTTCCTGTGCCTGGCAGCCCTGTACGAAAGCTGGTCGATCCCGATCGCCGTCGTGCTGGTCGTACCGCTGGGGATCATCGGTGCACTGATCGCCACTAGCCTGCGCGGGTTGTCCAACGACGTGTACTTCCTGGTCGGCCTGTTGACCACCATCGGCTTGGCGGCGAAGAACGCGATCCTGATCGTCGAGTTCGCCAAAGAACTGCACGAGCAGGGCCGCAGCCTGTACGACGCCGCGATCGAGGCGTGCCGCATGCGTCTGCGCCCGATCATCATGACCTCGCTGGCGTTCATCCTTGGCGTGGTACCGTTGACCATCGCCAGCGGCGCTGGCGCCGGCAGCCAGCACGCCATCGGCACCGGCGTGATCGGCGGCATGATCAGCGCCACCGTGTTGGCAATCTTCTGGGTACCGCTATTCTTCGTCGCAGTGTCGTCGCTGTTCGGCAGCAAACAGCCGGAAAAAGACGCCACCCCTGAAACTCCACGTTATGAGGCTGGGCAATGACCAAGTCTTTGTTGTCCCTGGCGGTAACCGCTTTGATTCTTGGCGGCTGCTCGCTGATCCCTGATTACCAGACCCCGGAAGCGCCGGTGGCAGCGCAGTGGCCGCAAGGCCCTGCGTACTCGCCGACCGAAGCGGCAGACGTTGCCGCCGCCGAACAGGGCTGGCGCCAGTTCTTCCACGACCCGGCCCTGCAGCAGCTGATCCAGACCTCGCTGGTCAACAACCGCGACCTGCGTGTCGCGGCGTTGAACATCGACGCCTACCGTGCGCAGTACCGCATCCAGCGGGCCGACCTGTTCCCGGCCGTTTCGGCCACCGGCAGCGGCAGCCGCCAGCGGGTACCGGCGAATATGTCGCAGACCGGCCAAGCCGATATCACCAGCCAGTACTCGGCCACCCTCGGCGTCAGCGCCTATGAACTCGACCTGTTCGGCCGGGTGCGCAGCCTGAGCGAGCAGGCCCTGGAAACCTACCTGTCCAGCGAGCAGGCGCGGCGCTCCACGCAGATCGCCCTGGTGGCCAGCGTGGCCAACGCCTACTACACCTGGCAGGCGGATCAGGCGCTGTTCAAACTGACCGAAGAAACGCTGAAGACCTACCAGGAAAGCTACAACCTGACCCGTCGCAGCAATGAAGTCGGGGTGGCCTCCGCCCTCGACCTCAGCCAGGCACGCACCGCCGTGGAAGGCGCGCGGGTCAAGTACTCGCAGTACCAGCGCCTGGTGGCACAGGACCTCAACAGCCTGACCGTGCTGCTGGGTACCGGCGTACCGGCCGACCTGCCTGCGCCACTGGAGCTCAATGCCGACCAGTTGGCCGAAGTACCGGCCGGCCTGCCGTCGGACATCCTCCAGCGTCGCCCGGACATCCAGGAAGCCGAGCACCTGCTCAAGGCCGCCAACGCCAACATCGGCGCGGCCCGCGCAGCGTTCTTCCCGAGCATCAGCCTGACCGCCAATGCCGGTACCCTGAGCCCGGACATGGGCGGCCTGTTCAAGGGGGGGTCGGGCACCTGGCTGTTCCAGCCGCAGATCAACCTGCCGATCTTCAACGCCGGTAGCCTGAAGGCGAGCCTGGACTACTCGAAGATCCAGAAGGACATCAATGTCGCCAAGTACGAAAAGACCATCCAGACCGCCTTCCAGGAAGTCTCCGATGGCCTGGCGGCGCGCAAGACCTTCGAAGAGCAGTTGCAGGCACAACGTGACCTGGTGCAGGCCAACCAGGATTACTACCGCCTGGCGGAGCGTCGCTACCGTATCGGTATCGACAGCAACCTGACCTTCCTCGACGCCCAACGCAACCTATTCAGCGCCCAGCAGGCACTGATCGGTGATCGCCTGTCGCAGCTGACCAGCGAGGTCAACCTGTACAAGGCGCTCGGCGGTGGCTGGTACGAGAAGACCGGTCAGGCCAATCAGCAAGCTTCGGTTCAAACACCGAAAAGCTGAATGATCCGCTAGCAGCATCAAGCCCACCTTCGCGGTGGGCTTTTTGTTTTCGGTTGCCCGCGAAGAGGCCGGCACATGAAAACAATTAACCAACTGGAACATTCCGTTCGATAATCGCCCCATACCGTCTGCGACGAATTGCCTCGCCCCTTCCCTACCCCGCACCATCCGCTCACGCAACGTTGCCCACGTTCATCAAAAGACCCGTGCTTGCAGGCCGCATCCTGCAATGCAACGGTTCGCCAATAAAAACAAGAGATCCACGACAGATGAGCATTTCGTACCCCGCACGCCAGCTGCTGCCAGGCCTGTTGGCCATGTCCTGCACCCTCCCCGTGTTCGCCGCCGACGGTGGCTTCATCGAAGACGGCAAGGCCACCCTCAACCTGCGCAACTTCTACATCAACCGCAATTTCGTCGACCCGGCACACCCGCAGGCCAAGGCCGAAGAATGGACCCAAAGCTTCATCCTCGACGCCCGCTCCGGTTTTACCCAGGGCACCGTCGGTTTCGGCATGGACGTACTGGGCCTGTACTCGGTCAAGCTCGATGGCGGTAAAGGCACCACCAACACCCACCTGCTGCCGGTGCACGACGATGGCCGCCCCGCCGATGATTTCGGCCGCCTGGGCGTGGCCTTGAAAGCCAAGCTCTCGCAGACCGAATTGAAGGTCGGCGAATGGATGCCGGTGCTGCCGATCCTGCGCTCCGACGATGGTCGCTCGCTGCCACAAACCTTCCGCGGCGGCCAGCTGACCTCCAAGGAGATCGACGGCCTGACCCTGTACGCCGGCCAGTTCCGCGCCAACAGCCCGCGTAACGACGCCAGCATGGAAGACATGTCGCTCAATGGCCGCGGTGCTTTCACGTCCGACCGCTTCAACTTCGGCGGCGGTGAATACACCTTCAACGACAAGCGCACAACGATTGCCCTGTGGGATGCCCAGCTCAAGGACATCTACCGCCAGCAGTACCTCAACCTGGTCCACAGCCAGCCACTGGGCGACTGGACCCTGGGCGCCAACCTCGGTTACTTCACCGGCAAGGAAGACGGTGCCGAGCGCGCCGGCGACCTGGACAACCGCACCGCCTCGGCGCTGCTCTCGGCTCGCTACCAGGGCCATACCTTCTACGTCGGCCTGCAGAAGGTCAGCGGCGATGACGCCTGGATGCGCGTCAACGGCACCAGCGGCGGCACCTTGGCCAACGACAGCTACAACTCAAGCTTCGACAACGCCAAGGAACGCTCATGGCAGGTGCGCCATGACTTCAACTTCGCCACTGTCGGGGTACCGGGGCTTACCCTGATGAACCGCTATATCAAGGGTGACAACGTGACTGCAGGTGGCGTTGACGACGGCAAGGAGTGGGCGCGAGAAACAGAGCTGGCTTATGTGGTGCAGTCGGGCAGCTTCAAGGACCTTTCGTTGAAGTGGCGCAACTCGACCATGCGCCGGGACTTCAGCACCAATGCGTTCGATGAGAACCGCTTGATCGTGAGCTACCCGCTGAACCTTCTGTAATTTCACAGGCCTCTTCGCGGGTAAACCCGCTCCTACAGGGTGGGAGCGGGTTTACCCGCGAAGAGGCCGGATGATTTGATGCATAAATAACTTTATCGCATAACAACCTAAACAAACCTTCGTTGACGACATAAGCTGTAACAGCTTAAATCGAGCCCTGATCCCCGCCCCAGAGCCGCGACATGGACCTCCGTCAACTGCGCTACTTCATCGCCCTCAACGAATACCGCAGTTTTGTCCGCGCCGCTGAAGCCATGGGCATCACCCAACCTGCATTCAGCCGCGCCATCCAGGGCCTGGAGCAGACATTCGGCTGCGCCCTGGTAGACCGCGCCAGCAAGGCACTGCCACCCACCCCCGAAGGCTTGGTGGTGCTGCAGCACGCACGCCGCCTCGTGCAAGGTGCCGCGCAGTTGAGCAACGAAGTGCTACAGATGACCAAGCTCGACGCTGGCGAGTTGCACTTCGGCAGCGGCCCGGCCCTGGCTGTTCGCCTGGTCCCCGATGCCTTGCGCCACTTCATCGACAGCCACCCGGGTATTCGTACCTCGCTGCTGGTGGACAATGCCGAGCGCCTCGGCCAGGCACTGCGCCGTGAGCAGATCGAATTCTTCGTCGACGACATCCGCCCGTTCGAGGCCGACCCCAACTTCCATACCGAGCCGCTTTCGCCACGCCCTGGCCTGTTCTTCTGCCGCCCCGGCCACCCGTTGCTGGCCAAGGACAGCCTGTCGACCAACGACCTGTTCACCTACCCGCTGGCCAGCGCCCTGCTCGCGCCCGGTGTGCGCAAGCGTCTGGCCAACCTGAGCGGGCGCAGCGACTTCACCCCACACCTGCAGACCGAACACCTGGCGGTGCTGCGCAGTGTCGTGCAGGCCAGTAATGCAATCGGTACCGCCAGCGAAGAAGCCGTTGCCGAAGACCTGGCGGCCGGCCGCCTGGTGCGCCTGCACTGGCGCAACCTGCCGCCCGCACTGGAAGTGCTCAGCGTGCGCTGCGGCGTGGTCAGCCGCAGCGGCTACCGGTTGTCACCGGCGGCGCGGGCGATGATCGAGACGCTGGTGGGGCTGGATGCGCCCCTGCGGAGTGCTGCCATTCGCTGAAGTGATGATGCTGGTGGGCTGCAGGCTATCCTGAGCAATATAGGTTGCCTGTGCCCGCGAAGGGACCGGCACAGGCAGTAAAACCCGATCAGGCAAACCAGGGAGGCACAATAATGAAAAACCTCGAAGAGCACCTGAGCCAGTACGCCAATTACCACCGCGACCCGCGCAACATCGCCACCCATTTCGTCGGCATTCCACTGATCGTGCTGGCCGTGACCATTCTGCTGTCACGCCCAGGCTGGGACATTGCAGGCATCTGGCTGTCACCTGCCCTGCTGGCGGCCGCCGCCTCGGTGTGGTTCTACCTGCGCCTGGACCTGCGCTTCGGGCTGGTCATGGGCCTGCTGCTGGGGCTGTGCCTGTGGGTTGGCCAGGTACTGGCGGTGCAAAGCACCGGGCTGTGGCTGGGGGCTGGGCTGGGGGCATTTGTGCTGGGCTGGATCATCCAGTTCGTCGGCCACTACTACGAGGGCCGCAAGCCGGCGTTCGTCGACGACATCAGCGGGCTGATCATCGGGCCGCTGTTCGTGGTGGCCGAAGCTGCATTCATGCTGGGGTTGTGCCCCGCGCTGAAGCGGGCCGTGGAAGCCAACGCCGGGCCGGTAACACTGAGGTCGATGTAGGAGCGGCCTTGCGTCGCGATCGGGCCGCGTAGCGGCCCCAGGTTTCAGTGATACCGCAAATACTGTTGGGGCCGCTTTGCGGCCCGATCGCGACGCTAGGCCGCTCCTACAAAGGCCGCAAGGATCAAGCGCGCGACTCAACCCCCAGCTCATCCCACACCGACTCCGCCAGGTGGAAGGTGGCATTGGCTGCCGGAATACCGCAATAGATCGCGCTCTGCATCAGCACTTCCTTGATCTCGTCACGGGTCACGCCATTGTTGGCAGCGGCGCGCAAGTGCAGCTTGAGCTCGTCGTTGCGGTTCATGCCGATCAGCATGGCGATGGTGATCAGGCTGCGGGTATGGCGCGGCAGGCCGGGGCGGGTCCAGATATCACCCCAGGCATGGCGAGTGATCATTTCCTGAAACTCGCCATTGAAGTCGTTGAGCTTCTCCAGGCTGCGGTCCACGTGGGCATCGCCCAGCACCGCGCGGCGCACTTGCATGCCCGCGTCGTAGCGTTGTTTCTCATCCATGGCGTCGTCCTCAGTGGGCCAGCAGGAAGTCGAGTACACGGCGGCTGAAGCGCTCGCCAATCTCGACGTTGGACAGGTGCGCTGCCGGGAAATCGACATACTCGGCACCCTTGATAGCCGCCTGCATGAAACGGCCATGTTCCGGCGTGGTCACCACGTCTTCAGTACCGGCAACGATCAGCGTCGGCACTTGGATACGCTGAACCTGCTCGCGGTAGTCGGCGTCGCGTACCGCAGCGCAGTTGGCCGCATAGCCCTCAGGCTGGGTCTGCGCGAGCATCTGGCAGATACGCTGGGCCTGCTCGGGCTGCGCCTGGGCGAAGGCCGGGGTGAACCAGCGGGCAATGGACGCGTCGCGCAGCTCGACCATGGCCTGTTGGCCGCCCTTGAGCACGGTGTCGATACGCGGGTTCCAGACCTCATCGCTGCCAATCTTGGCGGCGGTGTTGCACAGGGTCAGGCTGGCCAGGCGTTCGCCGGCGTTGATGCCCAGCCACTGGCCGATCAGGCCGCCCATCGACAGGCCGACGAAGTGCGCCTTGTTGATGTCCAGGGCGTCGAGCAAGGCCACGACGTCGCGGCCCAGTTGCTCGATGCTGTACGGGCCGGCGGTCACCAGCGAATCGCCGTGGCCGCGGGTGTCATAACGCAGCACACGGAAGTGCTCGCTCCACACGGGGATCTGCGTGTCCCACATGCCCAGGTCGGTGCCGAGGGAGTTGGACAAGACCAGCACCGGAGCATCCGCCGGGCCATCGATTTGATAGTTCAGTACGCCATCGGCCAGTTGCAAATGCGCCACAGCAGTCTCCTTCAGGCAGTGAAACGTTGATGTTCGGCCACGGCGCGCGCCACCCAGACGCGGGCCTGGCCAAGGTAATGGGCAGGGTCGAGCAAGCGATCGAGTTCTTCTGCCGACAACTCGGCACTGACCTGCGGCTCGTCACCCAGCACGGCACGCAGGTGGCGCTGTTCGGCGACGGCGCGCTGGCAGCACTGCTCGAGCAAATGATGAGCACGGTCACGGCCCAGGCGCTGAGCCAGGACAATGCTGACCGCCTCGGCCAGCACCAGCCCCTGGGTCAGGTCGAGGTTGCGGCGCATACGTTCGGCATCGACCTGCATGCCTTCGGCAATCACCTGGGCCTGGCGCAGGGCGCCAGAAACCAGGCAGCAGATATCCGGCAGGGTTTCCCATTCGGCATGCCACAGGCCAAGGCTGCGTTCATGTTCTTGAGGCATGGCGGCGAACAAGGTCGACAACAGGCCCGGTACGCGGGTAGCGGCACCGATCAGCACAGCGGCACCCACTGGGTTGCGTTTGTGCGGCATGGTCGACGAACCACCTTTACCTGGCGCGGAAGGCTCGAACACCTCCCCCGCCTCGGTCTGCATCAGCAAGCTGACATCGCGGCCAAACTTGCCGAGGCTACCGGCGATCAGGCCCAGCACCGAGGCAAATTCCACCAGCCGGTCGCGCTGGGTGTGCCAGGGTTGCTCGGGCAAGTGCAGCTTGAGCTGCTCGGCCAGGCCCTCGGCCACCGGCATGGCTTTGCTGCCCAACGCAGCCAGGCTGCCGGACGCACCACCGAACTGCAAGCACAGCAGGCGCGGGCGCAGCTCCTGAAGCCGCTGGCGATGACGGGTCAGCGCGCCCAGCACACCGGCCAGCTTCATGCCCAAGGTGACCGGCGTGGCGTGTTGCAGCCAGGTACGCCCCACCATCGGGGTGTCGGCATGTTGCAAGGCCTGGCGCGCCAGGGTATCGGCCAGTTGAGCGAGGTCTGCCTCGATCAGGTCGAGGGCATCGCGCAGTTGCAGTACCAGCCCGGTATCCATGGCGTCCTGGCTGGTGGCGCCCAGGTGCACGTAGCGCTCGGCCTCGGGCACGCCGCTGGCGATCACTTTGCCCAGCGCCTTCACCAACGGGATCGCCGAGTTGCCAGCACTGGCAATGGCATCGGCCAGGGCGCCAGCGTCGTAACGCTCAGCCTTGCAGGCCGCCTCGATGGCCGCCACCGCACTGTGCGGCACCAGCCCGGCGGCCGCTTCGGCGCGGGCCAGGGCGGCTTCGAAATCGAGCATGCCCTGCAGGCGGCCACGGTCTGAGAAAATCTCGCGCATGGCCGGCGCGGTGAAGTAGGCATCGAACAGCTGGTTGTCCGCACGGTACGTCATTGCAGGTCCTTAATCGTCATGGTGCAGGTACGCCGCCTGCTTCGGCAGGCGCAGGCTGAACAAGAAGGCCACCGCCATCATGGCCGTCACGTACCAGTAGAAGGTGTTTTCCATGCCCAGGGTCTTCAGGCCCAAGGCCACGTATTCAGCCGACCCGCCGAACATGGCATTGGCCACCGCATACGCAAGGCCCACACCCAGTGCGCGCACCTGCGGCGGGAACATCTCCGCTTTTACCAGGCCGCTGATCGAGGTGTAGAAACTGACGATACACAAGGCCAGGCTGATCAGCACGAACGCCAGGAACGGGCTGGTCACGGTCTTCAGCGCCATCAACAGGGGCACGGTGAACAGCGTGCCCAAGGCGCCGAACAGCAGCATCGAGTTACGCCGGCCGATACGGTCGGACAGCATGCCGAAGAACGGCTGCAGGATCATGAACAGGAACAGCGCCCCCGTCATCACATAGCTGGCGCTCTTGGCGTTCATCCCGGCCGTGTTGACCAGGTACTTCTGCATGTAGGTGGTGAAGGTATAGAAAATCAGCGAACCGCCGGCGGTGTACCCCAGCACGGTGATGAACGCCGCGGCGTGATTGCGGAACAAGCCGCTGATCGAGCCGGCGTCTTTGTCATTGCGGGTTTCGGCGTTGCTGGTTTCGTGCAGCGAGCGACGCAGCATCAGCGAGATCAGCGCGGCCACGGCACCGACCACGAACGGAATACGCCAGCCCCAGGCACGCAGTTCGTCCTCGGTCAGCAACTGCTGCAGGATGACCACCACCAGCACCGCCAGTAACTGGCCGCCGATCAGGGTCACGTATTGGAACGAGGCGAAGAAACCGCGCTGGCCGCGCAGTGCCACTTCACTCATGTAGGTCGCCGTGGTGCCGTACTCGCCACCTACCGACAGGCCTTGGATCAAGCGGGCGAGCAACAGCAGCGCCGGCGCCCAGGTACCAATGCTGCCGTAGGTCGGCAGGCAGGCAATCATCAAGGACCCGGCGCACATCATCAGCACCGAGATCATCAGGGAATTCTTGCGGCCATGGCGGTCGGCCAGGCGGCCAAAGATCCAGCCACCAATGGGGCGCATCAGGAAGCCCGCTGCGAACACACCGGCGGTGTTGAGCAACTGCACAGTGGGGTCGTCGGAGGGGAAGAAGGCCGGGGCGAAGTAGATCGCGCAGAAGGCGTAGACGTAGAAGTCGAACCATTCCACCAGGTTGCCTGAAGAGGCACCTACGATCGCGAAGATACGCTTGCTGCGTTCTTCGCCGGTGTAATAGGTTGAGGTCATGAGGTTTTACTCCTGGAGGGTCCTAGGTAAGTCTAGACATACCTAGTAACACACTCGTTCCGCGGCGCGGCTGGCCATTAGCCTTGTGTCTCATAGATCCGGCCTCTTCGCGGGTAAACCCGCTCCCACAGAGGATTGCGTGGATCCCTGTGGGAGCGGGTTTACCCGCGAAGAGGCCGAGCCTGATCAAACCCGCTCGATGGCCAACGCCAAACCTTGGCCTACCCCCACACACATGGTCGCCAGGCCTTTACGCCCGCCGCTCTTCTCCAACTGATGCAACGCCGTCAGCACCAGGCGCGCGCCACTCATGCCCAGCGGGTGGCCCAGGGCAATCGCGCCACCATTGGGGTTCACCTGCGGCGCATCATCAGCCACACCCAGCTCACGCAGCACGGCCAGGCCTTGGCTGGCGAACGCTTCGTTCAGCTCGATCACGTCGAAGTCACTCATCGCCACACCCAGGCGCTCGGTCAGCTTGCGCACCGCTGGCACCGGGCCAATGCCCATGACTCGAGGAGCAACGCCGCCGCTGGCCATGCCCAGTACCCGGGCACGTGGGGTCAGGCCGTGTTTCTTCACCGCTTCCGCCGAGGCCAGGATGAGTGCCGCAGCACCGTCGTTGACACCCGACGCGTTGCCTGCGGTGACTGTCTTGTCCGGGCCATTGACCGGCTTGAGCTTGGTCAATGCTTCCAGGGTGGTTTCCGGGCGCAGGTGTTCATCACGCTCGACGATAGTTTCGCCCTTCTTGTGGGCAATGCGCACTGGCACGATCTCTTCGGCGAAGAAGCCGGCTGCCTGGGCCGCGGCGGCCTTTTGCTGGCTGCGCAGCGCGAATGCATCTTGGTCGGCGCGGGACACCTGGTAATCGTCAGCGACGTTATCAGCGGTTTCCGGCATCGAATCGACGCCGTACTGGCTCTTCATCAGCGGGTTGATGAAACGCCAGCCGATGGTGGTGTCTTCAAGCTTCATGTTGCGCGAGTAGCCGCTTTCGGCCTTGCCCATCACGAAGGGTGCACGCGACATCGACTCAACGCCACCGGCGATGGCCAATTCCATTTCGCCACTGGCGATCGCGCGGAACGCCGTGCCGATGGCATCCATGCCCGATGCGCACAGGCGGTTCAGGGTCACGCCAGGAATGCTCTCAGGCAGGCCCGCCAGCAGCAGCGCCATGCGCGCCACGTTGCGGTTGTCTTCACCGGCCTGGTTGGCACAGCCGAAGAACACTTCGTCGACCTGATCCCACTGCACCGAAGGGTTACGCTCGATCAGCGCCTTCAGCGGCACTGCCGCCAGGTCATCGGCGCGCACGCCGGCCAGGGCGCCGCCGAAGCGGCCGATCGGGGTGCGGATGGCGTCACAGATGAATACGTCGCGCATTTGGCTTCTCCTGCCATCTGGCCATGGGCCGCGGCGGTATGGGCTTCGAGGTCGCGCAAGGCGGACATCTCGATTCGGGTGGATTCGGTGGTGGTCTGCACGTCGCCGGCAAAGCGGATCGCCCAGCGGATGGCCGCAACGATCTGCTCGCAGGTTGGCCCCCGAATGAACCGCAGCGACAGCGAATTCATGGGGTGCCGGCTCGCTTTGGAGACTCCCGGTCAGGGTTCATCAGTGCGTTCAGATTAAGGAGACTGGTAGGTCCCTTACAATCCGATAATCGACCTTATGTGCGATTATCGAACCATTTATGTATTTCCTCTGCTGCCGGCATTGCCCCGCTGTAGGAGCAGCCTTGTGCTGCGAATGGGCCGCAAAGCGGCCCCCTTCGGCACTCAGGTCGCGTCCGCGTGGCTGACCAGTCCTTTCACGACCACACCCACCGTCGCCAATGCCGCCGGCACCAGCAGCGCTGTCAGCACCTGTTCGAAATTCCAGCCCAGGCCCAGCAGCGTCGCACCACTCCAGGCGCCGAGGATCGCACCAAAGCGGCCGATGCCCAGCATCCACGAAACGCCCGTGGCACGCCCTTGGGTTGGGTAGAAGCGGGCAGCCAGCGACGGCATGGCCGACTGCGCACCGTTAACGCACATGCCAGCGACCAGCACCAGGGTGGCGAGCAGGGTGATGTTGCCCAGGCTCTGCCCCACCGCGTAGGCAAACACCCCGGCCAGCAGGTAGAAAATGCCGATGACCTTGTGCGGGTTGAAGCGGTCCATGGCCCAGCCCACCCCGACTGCGCTCAGCACGCCGCCAAACTGGAACAGTGCGCCAATGAACGCCGCCTGCTCCATGCTGGCCCCGCTGTCACGCATCAGGGTCGGCAGCCAGCTGGTCAACAGGTAGACAATCACCAAGCCCATGAAGTAAGTCAGCCACAGCAACATCGTGCCCAGGCCGTAGGTGCCGGAGAAGATGACCGCAAATACGTTGCGCGCCGCCACCGCCTTTTGCTCCGGCACGCTGAAGCTGGCCGCCTGGGCCACTACCTGCGGCGCAATCGGCGCCAGGGTTTTGCGCACTTTATCCGTACCGCGATTACGCACTACCAGGAAGCGTGCTGACTCCGGCAACCAGACCAGCAGCACCACCGCCAGCAACAGCGGCAGCACGCCACCGATCACCAGCAGGCTATGCCAGCCATACGCCGGGATCATCTTCGCAGAGATAAACCCACCGCCCGCCATGCCCAGGTTGAAGCCGCAGAACATGCTGGTCACCAGCAGCGATTTGAGCCGCTCAGGGGTGTACTCGGACAGCAGCGTCGTCGCATTCGGCATACCCGCACCCAGGCCAAGCCCGGTGAGGAAGCGCAGGACCAACAACTGGTCGACATTGGTCGCGTAGGCCGAGGCCAGGCTGAAGCCGCCGAACACCAGCACGGCAGCCACCAGCACGCCTTTACGCCCGAAACGGTCGGCCAGTGGGCCTGAGCCCAGTGCGCCGAACACCATGCCGATCAACGCGGCACTCATGACCGGGCCGAGGCTGGCGCGTTCGATGCCCCACTCCTGCGACAAGGCCGGGGCGATGAAGCCCATGGCGGCAGTGTCCAGGCCATCGAGGAAAACGATCAGAAAACACAGCAGCACGACGCGCCATTGATAGCGGGACAGCGGCTGGTCGTTGATGAACGACTGGACGTCGAGGCATTTGCCGACGTTGGTTTGCGGTTGGTTCATTGTTGTTATCCAGAATTAGGGCACGGCCATGCCACTGCACTCAGCGCGCAAGTACAGGGGTTGATAATAGGAGGATGGCGGGCTGCGTCAGCCTGGATACAACAGTGCTGCGAGCGGGTGCGGCCGCGGCAGCGATGGGACAGTAGTCATGGTATGTGCCTCACATGTTTTTCTTGTTCGGTCGGCAAAGCCGACCGTTGCGAGAGACATTAATCAGCCTACCGGGACGACGCAATTCACTGAGCACGACATTGTGCGTTTATCGAACAGGAAAGGCGTCCGTGCTCGATAATGGGGCAGGAAGGGCGCTCAGCGGCCCTCCCTTGCGTGGCATCACCCGAACAATTGATGGCAAAGGTCCCGGCTGGCCGCCAGCAGGATCGGCAAGAAGCGCTGCTCCAGTTCGCTGCGCGTCACACGCCCGACGTGGGTGCTGACGTTCAAGGCAGCCAGCACCTGCCCCGAAGCGTCATAAATCGGCACGGCGATAGAACGCAGCCCTTGCTCCAGTTCCTGGTCCACCACGCACCAGCCCTGGGCTCGCACCTGCTGAATGCAGGCAAACAACGATTCGGCATCGTGCAAGGTGCGGCTGGTACGCGGCTTGAGGTCAGCCCGGTCGAGGTACTCGCGCAGGCTGGTGTCGTCCATCGCCGCCAGCAGAATGCGCCCCATCGACGTGCAGTAGGCCGGCAAGCGCCCGCCTACCGACAGGTCGACCGAGATCAACCGCTCCACGGTCGCCGATCGGGCTATATAAAGGATGTCGTCACCTTCGAGGGTGGCCATGTTGGCCGCCTCGTGCAGTTGGTCACTGATGCGGTCCAGGTACGGCTGCGCAGAAATCGCCAACGGCGTCGACGACAGGTAGGCATGGCCCAGGGTCAGCACCTTGGGCAGCAGTGAATACGTGCGCCCGTCAGTCGTCGCGTAGCCCAGCTTGATCAAGGTATGCAGGCAACGGCGCACGGCTGCGCGAGGGATTTCGGTGCGGTGGCTGATCTGGGCGATGGTCAGGTGGCGCTTGCGCTCCTGAAACGCCTGGATAACCGCCAGCCCACGCGCGAGGGAGGTCATGAAATCCGGGTCGCCAGTAAACGCCTGAATACGCTTGGCCGGCGATGCCACGATCGGCGGCGCCAGGGCGGGTGCGGCAGGGCGTGCCGACTCTGGGTTGGCAGATTCGTTGGCCGCTGTTTCGTCGCTCATCGCTCACCTCAAAAAAAACGCTGGTTCGTGCGATTATCGAACGAACGGCCGATAATCGCAATTGACCGCTGACACTTTTGCTTATACCTTTCTCATGCCACTTTGTGGCTTCTTTGGAGAGACTGGTCAGGTACCCACCGTAGAAGTCCCAGGCAACGGCCTCGCCTTGTGCGAGGCCGTTTTACTTTCTGCATTCGCCACGGCTGGCCGACGAACTTTTACCGCTCGCGCCTTTCAAAGTTATACGCGCGGTGTGACGCGTTACCCATTGAGCCCAACTACTTCGACGGGCATGTCAGGCTTTGGTAAATATCCCTGTTCGAAGAATTATCGGTTGCTATAATCGATTGGGTTGTACGCCTTGTTGCTGTGGTAATGGAACACACCGCTGTCTCCAGCACTTACGGGCAACCCACGCATGTGCAGGTTCTGTATGGCACCCCCTCTGCTTTCCCTGTGGCATCCTTTGTATGCGCAGGGGCATGCTGTACAGCTAAAACAACAGTCTTAATTCAACTTACTCAGGTACTACTGTGACGAAAGATGAACTGCGCGCAGAACTCGAGCGCCAGGCTGAACGTTACAAGGATGTTTACGGTGGTGAAGTGACCACTTACGCCGCTCAACCGGACCCTGAACGCAAACCGTGGCGCAAGCGCGCCAGCGTGCGTGACCAGGCGTTCAACCAGGAACTGGAAAAAATGGAAAAGGAACTGCGCAGCGACAAGCCATAAGCGCAACGTTCCGCCTTCCGCGTCGTCGCCCGGCCTGCCCGGGCGCGGTCGATCTTTACCCAGAGGTCGATGATGAAATGGAATTACACAAATTTCATACGACCGTTTGAATCAGTCAAGCGTCGACTATTTCCCAGACATTTGCCGATTTTTTAAATATTTCACGCTTTTTTGCGGACGCTACTGTTCATGCAAGCGTTGGCAAGCACGTGAAGGCTGCGTCACAGTGCGTGCTATTGGTCTGTAGCAGGTGCATCGATTGCCAATATTTTCTGGCATAATCCCGCCCCCCTAAGACCGCCAGACAACCTTCATGATCGATTTATTCAGCGGACTGGATGCCTGGGTGTTGGTGAGCCTCCTGCTCGCCTTGACCTTCGTACTCGCCTTCGAGTTCATCAATGGCTTTCATGACACCGCCAACGCGGTAGCTACCGTCATCTATACCAAAGCCATGCCGCCGCACCTCGCCGTGTTCTTCTCCGGCGTGTTCAACTTCCTCGGCGTTCTGCTCGGTGGTGTCGGGGTGGCCTATGCCATCGTTCACCTGCTGCCGGTAGAGCTGCTGATCAATGTGAACACCGGACACGGCCTGGCCATGGTCTTCTCGCTGTTGGCTGCGGCCATCACCTGGAACCTGGGCACCTGGTACTTCGGTATCCCGGCTTCCAGCTCGCACACGCTGATCGGCTCGATCCTCGGTGTTGGCCTGGCCAACGCCCTGATCAACGACATCCCGCTGGGCGATGGCGTCAACTGGCAGAAGGCGATCGACATCGCCATGTCGCTGGTGGTCTCGCCCATGGCCGGTTTCGCGGTCGCTGCGCTTGTGCTGATCGGCCTTAAATGGTGGCGCCCGCTGTCCAAGATGCACAAGACGCCTGAACAGCGCCGCAAGCTCGACGACAAGAAGCACCCGCCGTTCTGGAACCGCCTGGTACTGGTGATTTCGGCCATGGGCGTAAGCTTCGTGCACGGTTCCAACGATGGCCAGAAAGGCATTGGCCTGATCATGCTGGTGCTGATCGGTATCGTGCCGGCCAAGTTCGTGCTCGACCTGAACAGCACCACCTACCAGATCGAACGCACCCGCGACGCCACCCTGCACATGAGCCAGTTCTACGAGCGCAATGCCGCCACCCTGGGTGAGTTCCTGGCGTTGGGCAAGGCCAAGGCGAGCGACCTGCCGGAACAGTTCAGCTGCAACCCGCAGCAGACCGAGCCGACCATCGCCGCACTGCAGGCCTCGCTCAAGGGCGTGACCGACTACCACACCCTGGATGCCGAGAAGCGCGTGGAAGTTCGCCGCTACCTGCTCTGCCTGGATGACACGGCGAAAAAGGTCGGCAAGCTGCCAGGCCTGGATGCCCGTGAAAAGGCAGACCTTGAGAAGCTGCGCAAAGACCTCACCGCCACCACCGAATACGCACCGTTCTGGGTGATCGTGGCCGTTGCCCTGGCCTTGGGCCTGGGTACCATGGTCGGCTGGAAGCGCGTGGTCCTGACCGTTGGCGAGAAGATCGGCAAGCAGGGCATGACCTACGCCCAGGGCATGTCGGCGCAGATCACAGCGGCCTGTGCCATCGGCATGGCCAACGTGTTCAGCCTGCCGGTATCGACCACCCACGTGTTGTCGTCCGGCGTGGCCGGTACCATGGTCGCCAACAAGAGCGGCCTGCAAGGCGGCACCGTGAAGACCATCCTGCTGGCCTGGATCCTGACCCTGCCTGCCTCGATGGGCTTGGCAGCTGGCTTGTTCTGGCTAGCGTCCAAGGCGATCGGCTGAGCGACACCGCTGTAGAAAAAGGCGCCTTCGGGCGCCTTTTTCATATTACCGCGCCTCTGTAGGAGCAGCCTTGCGCTGCGAAAACGTCGGCAAAGGCACTACAGCTTCATAGGCTGTACCGGCCTCTTCGCAGCACAAGGCTGCTCCTACAGTGCGTGGCGCTGCTAGCGCTTCTTGCCCCCCAACAACGACCCCATCAGCCCGCGCACCAATTGCCGACCCAACTGATTGGCCGCCTGCCGCACGGCGGACTTGATCGCCTGCCCCGCTGCACTCTGCAAAAAATCGCCAGCCTTGTCGGCAAAGCTCTCTTCATCGGCCTTCGGCACTGGCGCTGGCTCGACAGGCTCACCTTTGCGCTGAGTGAGCATTTCATAAGCCGATTCACGGTCCACCGGCTTGTCATAACGCCCGGCCAGCGGTGACGAGGTAATCAATGCAGTGCGCTCAGCCGCACTCAATGGCCCGATACGCGACTGCGGCGGCGCGATCAGCACCCGCTGCACCATGGCGGGGGTGCCCTTCTCTTCCAGCGTACCGACCAACGCTTCACCAATACCCAGCTCGGTCAGCACCGCCAGGCTGTCGAATGCGGGGTTGGGGCGGAAACCATCGGCCACGGCCCGCAGCGACTTCTGCTCTTTTGCGGTAAACGCACGCAAACCATGCTGGATGCGCAAACCCAGTTGGGCCAGCACCGCATCGGGTAGATCACCTGGCGACTGGGTCACGAAATAGACCCCCACGCCCTTGGAGCGAATCAGCCGAACCACCTGCTCCAGGCGGTCCTGCAACGCCTTGGGCGTGCCATTGAACAGCAAGTGCGCTTCATCGAAGAACAGCGCCAGAACTGGCTTGTCGGCATCGCCGCGCTCTGGCAACTGTTCGAACAACTCCGCCAACAGCCACAGCAGGAAGGTTGCATACACCTTCGGCGCTTCATGCACCAGCCGGCTGGCATCGAGCAGGTGGATGCGCCCACGGCCGTCACTGCCGGGCCGCAGCAAGTCTTCGAGTTGCAACGCGGGCTCACCGAACAGCGCCTCGGCACCTTGCTGCTCCAGGGTCGCCAGGCGACGCAGCAAGGCCTGGGTGGAGGCACTGGTCATCAGCGCGCTGTCTTCACCCAGCATCTGCGGGTTGTCCTTCAGGTGCGCCAGCAGCGCCTTGAGGTCCTTGAGGTCGAGCAACAGCAGGCCTTCACGGTCGGCCACCTTGAATGCGGCATACAAGGCTGCCTGCTGGCTGTCGGTCAGTTCCAGCAGGTTGCCCAGCAGCAGCGGCCCCATTTCGCTGAGGGTCGTGCGCAAGGGGTGGCCGGACTGCCCGGCGATATCCCACAGGCTTACCGGATAAGCCTGCGGCGTATGCCCCAACCAAGACATGCCGGCAATGCGTTCGGCCACCTTGCCCTGCGGTGCGCCCGCCGCACCCAGGCCGCACAGGTCGCCTTTTACATCGGCCGCGAACACTGCCACGCCCGCATCACTGAACACCTCGGCCAGGTGCTGCAAGGTGACCGTCTTGCCGGTGCCCGTGGCGCCGGCCACCAGGCCGTGACGGTTGGCGAGGCGCATGGCTTGATTGACAGGCTGACCATCAAGGCCCGCCCCTACAACTATTTGCGAAGAATCCGACATCTTCTTTCATCCTCTTCTCAAGCTTTGCCGCGTATCGGCCGATACCTCGGGGTGATATTCGCCTAGAACACAGTAACAACCCAACTAGGACTTCCCGGGATGTTGCACTGTCTTGCAGATGTATTCGTGCGAACGCCCGATAAAACCTTAGCGGAACCGATTACTCCATGAGCAAAAGCCTTCGTTTCAGCCACAAGATTCTCTTGGCGGCCTCACTGATCGTGATACTCGCCTTCAGCCTGTTCACCCTCTATAACGATTATCTCCAGCGTAATGCCATCAGAGAGGATCTGGAGAATTATCTGACTGAAATGGGCGAGTCGACTTCGACCAATATCCGCAACCTGTTCGAAGGCCGTATAAAGCTAGTGGAGAACCTGGCACAGAACATTGCCCAGGCCCCCAACGACGCTGAAACCCTGATGGGGCAGAATGCGCTGATCACAAGCTTCCTCACGGTGTACCTGGGCAAGGTCGATGGCAGTTTCAGCGTGCGCCCGGACGCCAAGATGCCTGAGGGTTATGACCCACGCACCCGCCCCTGGTACAAGGACGGCATGAACGCCTCTGGCGCAACGTTGACCGAACCGTACATCGACATGACCACCAACAAGATGGTCATCGGCATCCTCAGCAAGGTCTCCAACAGCGTGGGCGTGGTCGGCGGCGACCTGGCCCTCGACGGCTTGGTGCAGATCATCAACTCGCTGAACTTCGGCGGCATGGGCTACGCCTTCCTGGTCAACGACCAAGGTAAAATCCTGGTACACCCGGACCAGGGCCTGGTGATGAAATCGCTGTCAGACCTGTTCCCTCAGCACACACCGAAACTGTCCGGTGAGCTGACAGAAGTTCAGGCCCAGGGCGAGACCCGCCTGCTCACCTTCACCCCGATCAAAGGCCTGCCTTCGGCCAACTGGTACATCGGCCTGTCGGTGGACAAGGACAAAGCCTTCTCCATGCTCAGCACCTTCCGCACCTCGGCGGTGATCGCCACGCTGGTCGCGGTGGTCATCATCATCGGCCTGCTCGGCTTGCTGATTCGCGTGCTGATGCAACCGTTGCTGACCATGACCCGCGCCATGGAAGACATCGCCGAAGGCGAAGGCGACCTGACCAAGCGTCTGCGCATCCACAACCACGACGAATTCGGCCTGCTCGGCAGCGCCTTCAACCGCTTCGTCGAGCGTATCCACGGTTCCATCCGCGAAGTGTCCTCGGCCACCGAGCAGGTCAATGAAGTGGCCCTGCGCGTGATCAGCGCCTCGAACTCGTCAATGACCAACTCGGACGAGCAATCCAACCGCACCAACAGCGTCGCCGCCGCCATCAACGAATTGGGCGCCGCCGCACAGGAAATCGCCGGCAATGCCGCCCAGGCCTCGCAACACGCCAGCTCCGCACGGCTGCTGGCCGAAGAGGGCCAGCAGGTGGTCGAGCGCAACATCGCCGCGATGAACCGCCTGTCCGACCTGATCGTCACCTCCAGTGCGCACATCGAGACGCTCAACAGCAAGACCGTCAACATTGGCCAGATTCTCGAAGTCATCACCAGCATCTCCCAGCAGACCAACCTGCTGGCCTTGAACGCGGCGATCGAAGCCGCCCGCGCCGGTGAAGCCGGGCGTGGCTTTGCCGTGGTCGCCGACGAGGTGCGCAACCTGGCACACCGCACCCAAGAATCGGCACAACAGGTGCAGACCATGATCGAAGAGCTGCAGGTCGGTGCCCGCGAGTCGGTCGATACCATGGGCCAGAGCCAGCGCCACAGCCAGGACAGCGTGCAAATCGCCAACCAGGCCGGCGAGCGGCTAGACAGCGTGACGGTGCGTATCGGCGAGATCGACGGCATGAACCAGTCGGTGGCCACCGCCACCGAAGAGCAGACGGCCGTGGTCGAGGCGATCAACATGGACATCAACGAGATCAACATGCTCAACCAGGAAGGTGTCGAAAACCTGCAGGCCACCCTGCGCGCGTGTTCGGACCTGGAGCAACAGGCTTCGCGCCTGAAACACCTGGTGGGCAGCTTCCGCATCTAATGACGGTTCAATAGCCCCCTGTAGGAGCAGCCTTGCGCTGCGAAGAGGCCAGCTCAGCCCACAAAGCTGTAGCGTCCGTGCCGACCTCTTCGTAGCACAAGGCTGCGCCTACAAGCCCGCAGCAACCAGCCCAACCTCGATCGAACAAACTATCCTTCTGGTAGGTCAACCTTTAGGCGCGTCATCGCCGGTCCATTACGGCCGGATGACAGACCCGAAGACGATCCCGGAGGGATGCTGATCGTGCACATTGCCGACATCACCATGTTCTACGCCCCCGCCAGTGGTGGCGTACGTACCTATCTTGATGCCAAACACCGCCGCCTCGATGCCATCCAAGGCGTGCGCCACAGCTTGTTGATCCCCGGCGCCAGCGCGCAACACACCGATGGCATCTACCAGGTGCCGGCCCCACCCCTGCCCTTTGGCAATGGCTACCGCTTCCCGGTGCGCCTGGCGCCCTGGTGCAATGTGCTGCGCAGCCTCAAACCCGACCTGATCGAAGTCGGCGACCCGTACCTGACCGCCTGGGCTGCCTTGGAGGCACGCCGCCAGCTGGATGTGCCGGTGATTGGCTTCTACCATTCCGACCTGCCGCTGCTGGTGAGCAACCGCATGGGCAATTGGTTCACGCCCAATGTCGAAGCCTACGTCAGCAAGCTGTACGGCAACTTCGACCGGGTTCTGGCCCCCAGCCAGGTGATGGCCGACAAATTGCGCCGGCTGGGCATACGCGATGTGCATGTGCAGCGCCTGGGTGTAGACCTGGCCACCTTCAATCCCGACCACCGCGACCCGCACCTGCGCGCGGAACTTGGGATTGCCGACACCAGCCGCCTGCTGATCTACGCCGGCCGTGGCTCGCGGGAAAAGAACCTGCCGGTTCTGCTCAACTGCATGCAGCGCCTGGGCCGGCCCTACCACCTGTTGCTAGTGGGCTCCAACATGCCTGCGAATGTGCCGCAGAACGTCAGCGTGATCGACCACTTCTGCCCGCCGCAGGAGGTCGCCAGGCTGATGGCCAGTGCCGACCTGCTGGTGCATGCCGGCGACCAGGAAACCTTTGGCCTGGTCATTCTCGAAGCCATGGCCAGCGCGACGCCAGTGGTGGCGGTGCGTGCCGGTGCCTTTGGCGAGATCGTCAACGAACAATGCGGGCGGCTGTGCCAGGCCAATGACGGGGCAGCCATGGCGCAGGCGGTGCGCCAGGTGTTCGAAGAGGGCGTGCGTACCCTCGGCACCCAAGCCCGCCGCCATGTCGAGCAACACTATTCATGGGACAACGTGGTCGCCGGCCTGCTGCAGCATTACCAGGCCGTGCTCGGCCACCAACCGCGGGCGCGGGCCCATGGCTGAAACCGGCAGCGCAGCACGCAGCCTGATGCTGGTGCTGCACGACATCGCGCCCGAGACCTGGCCCGACTACCAACCCTTCGTCGAAGCCGTCGACAAGATCGGCGGTGTGCCCATGACCTGGCTGGTGGTGCCAGACTTTCACCACCGCAACCCCCTGCACCGCTCGCCCACGTTCTGCCGCCTGCTCGACCGACGCCTGGCACTGGGTGATGAGCTGGCGTTGCATGGCTACTACCACGCCGACGACGGTGCGCCACCGCGCAGCCCCGGCGCATTCTTCATGCGCCGCATCTATACCCATGAAGGCGAATTCTACGGGTTGGATCAACGTCAGGCGCTAGCACGCCTGGAACAAGGCCTGGCGGTGTTCGAGCGGCAAGCCTGGCCGGTGGCCGGCTTCGTGGCCCCCGCCTGGCTGATGAGCGAAGGCACGCGCCAGGCCCTGCGCCAGTTGCCGCTGCGCTACACCAGCACACCGCAGCACCTGTACCGCCTGCCTGAGTTCACCGCCATCGAGGCCCCCGGCCTGGTGTGGAGCGCACGCAGCGCCTGGCGCCGAAGGGTGTCGAAGGTGCTTTGCGACTGGCAATGCCAACGCTGGCGTGGCGCGCAGACCCTGCGTCTCGGCCTGCACCCGGTGGACATGCGCCACCGCGTATCACGCGACTACTGGCTACACACCCTGCAGGCGCTGCTGGCAGAGGGCCGCGAGCCGTTGACCAAATCCGCCTGGCTGGACCGCCAGGCCAGCGCATGAATCGCCTGGGCTGGCTAGGCCTGGCCCTGCTGGGCGCGGTGTTGGTACCGACGCTGCTGGGCGGCAGCGAACTGCTGCCCCGCCTGCAACGCTTCGACCCCGGCCTGTTACTGATGCTACTGGGCATGATCGTGCTGTGCTGGGTGATCAACGCCATTCGCCTGCGACTGCTGCTCGGCCAGCAAGGCGCACAACTGCGTTACCTGCGCAGCCTCGGCGTGGTCATGGCCACCGAGTTCGCCATCTGTACCACCCCTGGCGGCAGCGGCGGCCCGCTGACCCTCATGGCCCTGCTGGCGCGCGACCGCATTGGCCCGGCGCGCAGTGGCGCGGTATTCGCCATGGACCAGTTGAACGACTTGCTGTTTTTCTTCTGCGCGATGCTGGCGATCGCCGGCTATGCGTTGTTCCACCGCCTGGGGCACAGCCAGCAAAGCATGTTGCTGGGCAGCGCACTGTTGCTGTGTGCGGCATTGGTCGTAGTGCTAGGGCTGCTGCGCTACCGGCGCGGGCTGATGCGCTTGAACGGTCGCCTGTTACAGCGCCTGGGGATGTCTGCGGGGTGTAAACGCCGCTGGGCGCGCAAGCTGCTGCACTTCATCGACGCCCTGGCACAAACCTGGCGCCTGCCCAAGCGCACGCTGGCACTGGTATTCACCCTGACCTGCGCGCATTGGGGCCTGCGCTACAGCGTGCTGTACCTGGTGCTGAAGGGGCTGGGCGTGGAGCTGGCGTGGATCCCCAGCTTCCTGGTGCAGATGCTCTCGCTCAGCGCCGGCCAGTTCAGCCTGTTGCCGGGTGGCGCAGGTGCCGCCGAATTGACCTCGGCAAGCCTGCTCACACCCTTGGTGGGCAGTTCGACAGCGGCCGCAGCGATCGTTATCTGGCGCGCGGTCACTTACTACTTTTATCTGCTGGCGGGTGGGCCGGTGTTCGCTTGTTTGCTGGCACGCCCGCTGCTGGAGCGTTGGCGCCGTCAGGCGGGTTGAGTTGCCGCCAGAGTTCGGCTGCTCCGGGGAAGTCGGTGCCGTCGGCGTCACTCAAGGCCTCGGGGTCATAGCGGGCCAGGCAGCCCTCGCCGAGGGTTGGCGGTGGTGAGGCGCCAGCTTTGTCACGTGGATCTGGCATGAGCGTTTCCTCGCGATTGAGGGGGCGCTTTGCGCCCCATCGCCGGCAAGCCGACTCCCACAGGTGCGGCGCTAGCCTTGGAGGCTACACAGTTCGGGTGGGAGCTGGCTTGCCGGCGATGGGCTGCGAAGCAGGCCGGCTCGGTATCAGTCGAACACCACGGTCTTGTTGCCGTGCACCAGCACGCGGTCTTCCAGGTGATAACGCAGGCCGCGGGCCAGCACCATCTTCTCGACATCACGGCCGAAGCGGACCATGTCTTCGATACTGTCGGCATGGCTGACACGTACCACGTCCTGCTCGATGATCGGGCCGGCATCCAGCTCTTCGGTCACGTAGTGGCACGTCGCACCGATCAGCTTCACGCCGCGCAGGGCCGCTTGATGGTACGGCTTGGCACCGACGAAGGATGGCAGGAAGCTGTGGTGGATGTTGATCACTTTTTCAGCGTAGTCCTGGCACAGCTGCGGCGGCAGGATTTGCATGTAGCGAGCCAGCACTACCACGTCGGCCGCGTGTTCCTGGACCAGGCGCGACACTTCGGCGAAGGCTGGCGCCTTGTCCTTGGGGTCGACCGGTACATGGAAGAACGGAATGCCGTGCCACTCGACCATGCTGCGCAGGTCGTTGTGGTTGGAGATAACGCACGGGATATCGCAATCCAGCTCATCGGTGTGCCAGCGGTGCAGCAGGTCGGCCAGGCAGTGGGATTCGCGGCTGGCCATCAACACCACGCGCTTTTTTTGCGCCGAGTCGGTCACACGCCAGGTCATGGAGAACTCTTCGGCGATGGGCGCGAACGCCTCGCGGAATGCCTCGATACCGAATGGCAGGGATTCGGCACGGATTTCATGACGCATGAAGAACCAACCACTCTGTTCATCGGAGTGGTGGCTGGCTTCGTTGATCCAGCCATTGTACAAGGCCAGGAAATTACTGACTTTCGCCACGATGCCAACACGGTCGGGGCAGGCGATCACCAGACGATAGGTGCGCATGAATGAGACTCCAGAACTTCGCAAAGGCGCTCATTCTAGCGGCCCGCCAGGAAAAACGCAGTATGGATCGCACCGCGTGCGTTGTGCACACCGCCAGGCACACAAGACGTGGCCCTGTTCAGCGGCATGACAAAACGCAGGGCTAATGTAAATTTTTGTTCACGCAGAGAAATGTTGTGACAGCTTAATTAACAGTTAATGGCCCATTTGTATGTTTACTTGCGAGTATCGCCTGTCTATTATTGGCCCACACATTTCTGAACACGCATTAAAGGAACTCTCCATGTCCCTGATTAACGAGTACCGCGCCACCGAAGAAGCCATCAAGGAACTTCAAGCCCGCCTGGCCAACCTCTCGCAAGACGACAAGCTGAAGCAAGAGCTGGAGTTCGAAGGCAAACTGCGCACGCTGATGGGCGAGTACTCCAAGTCGCTGCGTGATGTGATTGCCCTTCTCGACCCAGAGTCGAAACTGAGCAAAGCGCCTCGCGGCGCGGTCAAGCCTACCGCCACTAAGCGTGCGCGCAAGGTCAAGCAATACAAGAACCCGCACAATGGTGAAGTGATCGAAACCAAAGGCGGCAACCACAAAACCCTGAAAGAATGGAAAGCCAAGTGGGGTGGTGACGTGGTTGAAAGCTGGGCGACCCTGCTGGACTGATTGTCCGCACGCTCAACGTTGCTTAGCGCAACAAAAAAACGCCGGCTCAATGCCGGCGTTTTTGTTTTTCCATTCACTGCGCAATTGCAAATTGTGCCTGCAGTTTTCGCGCGTGTTCCTGCCACGCATCCAGTACCCGCCGGCCCGCCTCGTCGGCGCCTTCCCAGGCACGCTGCCGCGCCTGCTCGAAATCACCCAGGGTATTCGGCGCGCCCCACTGCGGGTCGCTCAGGCGTTGCTGACAGAAGCCATACCAACGCTGACGCTCTTCACTGTTCAAGGTCTCAGGGAAGTTGCGAGCCCGATAACGGAACAACAGTTCAGGCATGCGCGGGTCATCGAACATCCAGTGCCCCTGGCCCAATTGCGCGGGTTCCAGCGTGCGAACTTGCTCACACAAACGCCGATCACGGTCGCCCAGAAAACCGTCATACAACTGTTGTTCAGGATCTTCACTCGGCGTGAAATCATCCTTGCCGTAGATGTGTTCCAGCTTGTCTTGCCAGTGTGCTTGTTGATTGGCCAGCTGTTCGCCACGCGATTGTAACAACGTCAAGTCGATGCCCAACCGTTGTTGATCGACCGGGCGCAATACCGAGAGTGGCGCCAGCACTGGGCAACGATTGATCTGCACCAATTTAAGCGGAACGGGTAATTCGCCCTCGGCCAATTCTTCGTGGCGGGTATACAAGCGCTGACGAAGAACTTCAGGACTTTCCCGCAATAACGGTAGGGTTTCCTGATGCAGGTCGCAGACAATCAGGGCATTGCGATTGCGCGGGTGCCACGCCAGCGGCAGGACCACGCCCAGGTAATTACGGGCCGCCGAAAAACGCCCCGAAATATGTACCAGCGGCTGCAACAAACGGACCTGTTCCATCACTTTTTGTTTACTGCGTAGCTGAAACAGCCACTCATACAATTTCGGCTGTTTCTGCCGGATCAAGCGCGCCAGGGCAATCGTGGCCCGCACGTCGGAAAGTGCCTCGTGGGCGTGGCCATGGTCGATGCCATTGGCTTTGCTGAGCAGCTCCAGGCGCAGGCTGGTACGGCCATCCTGCTGCGGCCACTCGATGCCTTCAGGGCGCAAGGCATAGGCCGTGCGCACGATGTCGATCAGGTCCCAGCGGCTGTTGCCGCCCTGCCACTCACGGGCGTAAGGGTCGAAAAAGTTGCGGTAAAGGCTGTAGCGCGTCACTTCATCGTCAAAGCGCAGGGTGTTGTAGCCAGCGCCACAGGTGCCTGGGCGCGCCAGTTGCGCGTGCACCCGGGTCATGAATTCGGCTTCGCACAGCCCTTGGGTTTCCAGTTGTTGCGGGGTGATGCCGGTGACCAGGCAAGCAGCCGGGTGCGGCAGGATGTCGTCCGAGGGGCGGCAATAGAGGCTGATCGGTTCTTCGATTTCGTTGAGGTCGAAGTCGGTGCGCACACCGGCCACCTGCAGCGGCCGGTCGCAGCGCGGGTTGATGCCAGTGGTTTCGTAGTCGTGCCAGAAAATGCTGGAGCTCACGGGGTCGTCCTGTATCGAGGTCGACCCGATTCTAGCCTACTCGGCTCTAGCGGAAGCGTTGGCGGGGCGGAAACTGAAATAGTCGTGCAGAGAGCGAACGAACTCGTCGTACTCGCGGGGCGCCTGCAGCAACATGAAGCCGGAGTCGTAATGGCCGGGCGTCTGGTCTTCGCGGCACCACAGGCAACTGGCGGTGAGGTTGATGAACTGATACCCGCCACCGGCCAACGGCAAACGCAATTGCAGCTCGTAATCCGGCCCGACCAGCACCGGCAGTTGGCTGATGAGCATCAAACCGTCTACTGAGGCATTACCCAGCTGGCCGATCGGCTGATCGGTAAAACGGTTGAAGACCTTGAGAACGCAGGGCAACTGATGGCGTTCGATATGCCGCTTGTTGAAGATGATCACAAGTGCAGTCCGTACCCGGTGCCAGGAATGCGCGGTACTGGCGGTTGTTGTAACAACTGAGTTACAGATTAGCGCAGCGCGCGCGGTTAATCCCGTGAAATAAATCACACCTTGGTGTTAACGCCAAGGGGGGGTCTGCACCGGGTTGGCCACGGCAGCCTCAGCGCCACGGTAATGGCCAAGCTTCTCGAGGGTCTGCAGCCGGGCCTGGGCGCGGTAGGCGTATTCGTTGCCCGGGTAGGCCCGGATCATGTACTCGTAGGTCTGCGCAGCGTCCACGAACAGCTTCTGGCGTTCCAGGCACTGGCCGCGCAGCAGCGACACCTCGGGGTGGACGAACGGTCGCGCGCGGCTGGTGCGGTCGACCTGCGAAAGCTCCAGCATCACCCGCTGGCAATCACCGCGGTCGTACGCACGGTAGGCATTGTTCAAGTGGTGGTCCATCGACCAGCGGGTGCAGCCGACGGCGCTGGCCGCCAAGGCTAAAACGATCAGGGCTCGCATGAGGGGTCTCCTTTGATGCCAGTGTATCGGCCTTTGCCCATAAATCTTCACACCCTTTTGCGAGGATGGCCTGACCGTTCAAACGCTACCCTGCCTTGGTCGCAGGTAGTGCAACGGAACAATGACTACAGCGAGATTCAGGAGTAGCCTTTCGCTGCGCTTCACTATAGGAGTCTGTGCATGACCATCCGCCGTACCAAAATCGTCGCCACCCTTGGCCCCGCCAGCAACTCGCCGGAAGTGATCGAACAACTGATCCTTGCCGGCCTGGACGTGGCACGTCTGAACTTCTCCCACGGCACGCCGGACGAGCACAAGGCGCGCGCTCGCCTGATCCGTGAAATCGCGGCCAAGAACGGTCGCCACGTCGCATTGCTGGGCGACCTGCAAGGTCCGAAGATCCGCATCGCCAAGTTCAGCAACAAGCGCATCGAACTGAAGATCGGTGACAAGTTCACCTTCTCCACCGCCCACCCGCTGACCGAAGGCAACCAGGACATCGTCGGTATCGACTATCCCGACCTGGTCAAGGACTGCGGCGTCGGTGACGAACTGCTGCTCGACGACGGCCGTGTGGTCATGCGCGTCGAGACCGCCACTGCTGATGCACTGCACTGCGTAGTGATCATCGGTGGCCCGCTGTCGGACCACAAAGGCATCAACCGCAAAGGTGGCGGCCTGACCGCACCGGCCCTGACCGAAAAAGACAAGGCCGACATCAAGCTGGCCGCGGAAATGGACCTGGACTACCTGGCCGTATCGTTCCCCCGTGACGCCAGCGACATGGAATATGCCCGCAAGCTGCGTGACGAGGCCGGCGGCAGCGCCTGGCTGGTGGCCAAGATCGAGCGTGCCGAAGCCGTTGCCGACGACGAAACCCTCGACAAGCTGATCGCCGCCTCCGACGCCGTCATGGTTGCCCGTGGCGACCTGGGTGTGGAAATTGGCGACGCCGAGCTGATCGGCATCCAGAAGAAGATCATCCAGCACGCCCGCCGCAACAACAAAGCGGTGATCGTAGCGACCCAGATGATGGAGTCGATGATCCAGAACCCGATGCCGACCCGCGCCGAAGTGTCCGACGTGGCCAACGCCGTGCTGGACAACACCGATGCGGTGATGCTGTCGGCCGAAAGTGCCGCCGGCGCTTACCCGATCGAAGCCGTCCAGGCCATGGCGCGCATCTGCCAGGGTGCCGAGAAGCACCCGACCAACCAGAAGTCCAGCCACCGCCTGCACACTACCTTCGAGCGTTGCGACGAAAGCATCGCCCTGGCGGCCATGTACACCGCCAACCACTTCCCGGGCGTCAAGGCGATCATCGCCCTCACCGAGAGTGGCTACACCCCACTGATCATGTCGCGCCTGCGTTCGCACGTGCCGATCTTCGCCCTGTCGCCGCACCGCGCTACCCAGGCTCGCGTCTCGATGTTCCGCGGTGTCTACCCGATTGCCTTCGACCCGGCTTCGCTGCCGGCCGACAAGGTGAGCCAGGCGGCGGTCGACGAACTGCTCAAGCGTGGTTTGGTGCAACAAGGTGACTGGGTGATCCTGACCAAGGGCGACAGCTACCACACCATCGGTGGCACCAACGGCATGAAGATCCTGCATGTCGGTGATCCGCTGGTCTGATTGCCTTACACACCCGTAGTCAAAAAGCCCCGTGAGTTCACTCACGGGGCTTTTTCATGTCCGCTACCTAGCATTTTTGCCAGTTTCGTCGTGGCGCCCAGCCTGCGATCGTTGAGTGACGCAACGCCTTCACACTGTTCAACACGAAAGGTGAAAAGCAATGAGCACAACTCGCAAACAGAACGTGCTGGATCCTGACTACGGCGCCTACGGCGTCGCTCGTCCACACCGGTCGATTCAGCAAGTTGCGTCTTCAATCCCAGATAACCAGAACGGCAGAATTTGCGTTGGCACGAGTGTGGGCGGCAATTACGTCATTTTCCGTGTGGATAACACAGGCAAACTCGATCAACACTTTGGTAAAAACAACGGGCTGACCGAAGGCAAGTTCGCTCCCCCGTTATCCGCCGTTGGCAGCCGTGTTCACCTGCTCTCAGACGGCAAAATCCTCATGATCGGATTGCATAATGGCCTACAACCCGCTCTGGCTCGATTCAGCAGCAGCGGCTTGCTAGACACGTCATTCGGCGAGGATGGCCATGTTGTGATCAAGACGCCCACAGACCTTGAGGTGCACGACCAAACCACACCCCGCGTTATTGAAGTCGCTGAGGGGCTACCGCAGGTGCAGACACGCGCGGCGAACGACAAGGTTTACCTCCTATTTACGTTCGGCAATACCCACTCCATGATCATGCGGTTCAATGCCGACGGCGCCTTGGATACGACCTTCAACGGCACCGGTTACAAGCAGCTTACTCCTCCCAGGGGATACCTTACTTACACGACCGCGATGCTTCTGGACGGTGAATTCATTCTCCTGGGCGGGTCAGTCATGACTGCTGATCTCGACTTAGCCTGTGTCATCCGGCTGCACAGTAGCGGTGACTATGACTCGACATTCGGTAACGAAGGCTTTGCCTTCGCCGAGCTGACTACTCATGCCAACTTTTTCTCGGTTGCCAAACTCGCTTCGAACACCATCGTCTGTGCCGGCGGCGAAGTCCCTCAAAAAGGCGTGATCGCCGCTTTCGATGATCAGGGCCAACCGTTGTCGGGCTTCACCACTACCTCACTGGACATCGGTGGTTACTGGAAAACAGTCGCCGTCTTCAACGATCAGGCCATCATCACCGTAGGCGACACCGGCGGGATTCAATCTGATCTATTAGTCGGCAGGTACTTGACCAACGGCCAACCGGACAGCGGTTTTCAGGACAATGGCTGGCTGTCGTTCTCTCTAGGGAAGAGCATGGACATGGCCTCAAGCAGCGAGCTGCAGCCAGACGGCAACACATTGGTGACCGGCGAGGACAATGAGGAAGACGAGCAAGGCTGGATCCGCAAAGGTTTCCTGCTACGTTGCCTCACAGCGCCCTGACAATCAGCACCGGCACATGGCAAGTGGTCAATCGCGAACCGCACGCGGTTGACCAAGGTGCTTGGTTCAAGGGTTCAGACGTGTTCAACAAAGGCATCCGCGTACACCTGGCCTCTCGGCACCCCTGCAACGAACAGGCGCCGGGCGAAACGCTCGACACTCGCGGGCGCCCCGCATACGAGTGCCACCGTCTGTCGTGACACCATCCGCAACCCCGCCAGCGCTTCCTCCATCTGCTCCGCCAGCACCAGGTCGACGGTCACACCTGCCATACCCTGCATCGCTCCAGCCAGGTAATGCCCGGCGCTGTCCCGCGCCACATGCAGCACCCGAATCTCGCCGCGATGCCCCTGCCGCACAGCCTCACGCAAGATGCCCCACAAAGGCGCAAGCCCGGTGCCCGCCGCCAAAAACCAGAGTGGACGCTCCTGCCAGTCCAGGTCGTAGTGCAACGCCCCGCCCCTCAGCTCGCCCAGGCGCAGCTCATCGCCAATCCGCAAGCCCCGAGCGCTGTCACAAAACGCCCCTGGCCGGCGGCAGTCGATATGAAACTCGAGAAAATCATCCTCACCCGGCAGGCTTGCCAAGGAATATGGCCGCGCGACCGCACCATTCCACAACACCAGATGCTGGCCGGCGTGGTAGCGCAGCGCCCGCTCGAGCCGCAGGCGCAAGCGCAACACATCGCCAAACCAGTCCAGTGCGCACACCGTTGCGGGCATGCCTTCGAGCAGCGGGTCGAACACCGCCACGCGCAGGTCATCCACCACCCGGCACTGGCACGCCAGGCGCCAGCCCTGTGCGTGCTTGTCCAGCGCCAAAGCCTCGGGCAAGGCATCTGCCGGTTGCCCGTCCAGGCAATGCACCAGGCAGGCGTGGCAACTGCCTGCGCGGCAGCTGTAGGGCACATTCAAGCCCGCCGCGTTCAAGGCATCGAGCAGGTTGCTGCCGGTGGGCACCGTCCAGCGGCGCTCGCCCACACAGAGTTCAGGCATGGTCATGATTCTCCGGGTACACATCGTCACTCTAAGGCAAGCCGCGATTGGCAGCAAAAAGGATGCCCGCCACCCTGCCGACCATGGTCCAGACCACACGCAGGTGTTTCGCACGGTGAGGCGCGCTATACTGCCGCGCCTTTTTACGTCGGCCTGACCTGCCGACGCCTTGCCAGGCGTTTCGACACACAGGTGTGCAGTGTCGAAGGGCCTTTACGAATGTTCCCGTCTTTAAGAGGAGCGCGCTGCATGACCGTGATCAAGCAAGACGACCTGATTCAGAGCGTCGCCGACGCCCTGCAATTCATCTCGTACTACCACCCCGTCGATTTCATCCAGGCGATGCACGAGGCCTACCTGCGTGAAGAGTCGCCTGCCGCGCGCGACTCCATCGCCCAGATCCTGATCAACTCGCGCATGTGCGCCACCGGCCACCGCCCGATCTGCCAGGACACCGGTATCGTCACCGTGTTCGTGCGCGTCGGTATGGACGTGCGCTGGGACGGCGCCACCCTGAGCGTCGACGACATGATCAACGAAGGTGTGCGTCGCGCCTACAACCTGCCTGAGAACGTCCTGCGCGCCTCGATCCTGGCCGACCCGGCCGGTGCCCGCAAGAACACCAAGGACAACACCCCGGCTGTCATCCACTACTCGATCGTCCCTGGCGACAAGGTCGAAGTCGATGTCGCAGCCAAAGGCGGCGGCTCGGAAAACAAGTCGAAGATGGCCATGCTCAACCCGTCCGACTCGATCGTCGACTGGGTGCTGAAGACCGTTCCGACCATGGGCGCTGGCTGGTGCCCACCTGGCATGCTCGGCATCGGCATCGGCGGTACCGCCGAAAAAGCCGCGGTCATGGCCAAGGAAGTGTTGATGGAGTCCATCGACATCCATGAGCTGAAAGCCCGTGGCCCGCAAAACCGCATCGAAGAGATCCGCCTGGAGCTGTTCGAGAAGGTCAACCAGCTGGGCATCGGTGCCCAGGGCCTGGGCGGCCTGACCACTGTGCTCGACGTCAAGATCATGGACTACCCGACCCACGCGGCCTCGCTGCCGGTGTGCATGATCCCGAACTGCGCCGCCACCCGTCACGCGCACTTCGTGCTCGATGGCTCCGGCCCAGCCGAGCTGGAAGCGCCGTCGCTGGACGCCTACCCAGAAATCGTCTGGGAAGCCGGCCCAAGCGCCCGCCGTGTCAACCTCGACGACATCACCCCGGAAGAAGTCGCCAGCTGGAAGCCAGGCGAGACCATCCTGCTCAACGGCAAGATGCTCACCGGCCGCGACGCTGCGCACAAGCGCATGGTCGAGATGCTCAACCGTGGCGAAGAACTGCCAGTGGACCTCAAAGGCCGCTTCATCTACTACGTCGGCCCAGTCGACCCGGTCGGTGACGAAGTGGTTGGCCCTGCCGGCCCGACCACCGCTACCCGCATGGACAAGTTCACCCGCCAGATCCTCGAGCAAACTGGCCTGCTGGGCATGATCGGCAAGTCCGAGCG
The DNA here is from genome assembly GCF_014269095.1 of Pseudomonas sp. SWRI50. Classification (NCBI taxonomy): domain Bacteria; kingdom Pseudomonadati; phylum Pseudomonadota; class Gammaproteobacteria; order Pseudomonadales; family Pseudomonadaceae; genus Pseudomonas; species Pseudomonas sp. SWRI50. The sequence continues at coordinate 147,625 of NZ_JABWRW010000004.1, forward strand.
TGGCCCGACTGCCATCGAAGCGATCAAGGACAACAAGGCCGTGTACCTGATGGCCGTCGGCGGCGCCGCTTACCTGGTAGCCCAGGCGATCCGCAAGTCGAAGGTCCTGGCCTTCGCCGAGCTGGGCATGGAAGCGATCTACGAGTTCGACGTGAAAGACATGCCAGTCACCGTCGCGGTGGACAGCAACGGTGAATCGGTGCACATCACCGGCCCTGCGCTGTGGCAGAGCAAGATTGCCGAAAGCCTGGCTGTTGAAGTGAAGTAATTCACCTCTGGCCTGATCGAAAACGCCCGGCATCCGCCGTAATGCTGTTCACTTAGGGCCGCTTTGCGGCCCCGGCATTCTTAAGTGAACAGCATTACGGCATCCGCTGGGCGTTTTCATTTACAGCATCCGCCCGAACTGCTCTGGCCAGTCGCGCCGGGTAAACACCTGCCCCTCCTGCCTCACCCGCCGTACGGCCTCAAGGTCTACCTCACACATCAGCCACTGGCTGCCGACCGGGTTGAGCTGATCACTCAGCGCCACCACGCCATCCGCGGGCATCCCATGGTCCGGCGGTACGAACAACCCCGCACGCCCAATGTTCTCATCCAGCGCTGGTGACCACGGCGCCAGCCCTACCGTCGGGCTCTGCAGCACGGCAATCTGGTTTTCCAGCGCCCTTGCCTGGGCGCCGATACGCACCCGGTTGTAACCGGCTTCGGTGTCGGTGCAACTGGGGGCCAGAATCAGGTCGGCACCCGCTTCGGCCAAGTGCCGGGCCAGCATCGGAAACTCGTTGTCGTAGCAGATCAGAATGCCCAGCTTGCCAAGCTTGGTCTCGAATACCTTCAGCCCCTCGCCCGGCGCGATGTCCCATTGCTCGCGCTCGAAGCGGGTCATGATCAGTTTGTCCTGATAACCCAGCACACCGTCGGGGCCAAACAGCCAGGCGCGGTTGCGATAGCGGCCATCGCTGTCCTGCACTGGCAGGCTGCCGGGTTGCAGATAGATACCCCAGCGCCGGGCAATGCGCTCGCACAAGGCCTTCCAGGGTTCGATCAACGGCTGGATACCGGCGATGGAACCCTTCAGGTCACCCCGCTGCTCCTCGCGTAGAAGCCCGCTGAGCACCAGGCCCGCGTACTCCGGCAACAGCAGCAACTGGGCGCCATCTTGCACGGCTTCGGCGCACAGGCGCTGCAGGTGGTCGACGTAAGCATCCCAGGTCTTGTGCAGTTCGATGGCGTACTGGCAGGCCGCCAGACGGATCATATCGGCAGTTCCTTGAGCCAGAACGACATGATCTTTTCAGATGTTTCCTGCTCATCCAGGTCGCGCCAGCCATAGGTGGTGCGCAAAGAGGGGTCGTGCAAAAAGCCTCGATTGCGCCAAAACCCTTGCAAGGGTTTGTAATCGGCCGGCCGCCGGGGGTGCACGCCTGGGCGCTCGACAGCACAGAAGGCGCAATAGTCGAACTCGGCGAGCTTGTGGGCATAGGACTCGCGTTCGATAAAGAAGCGCACGCCCAGGCCTTGGCCCCGGTACTCCGGCAACACGACCGATTCACCGAAGTAGTACACGCTGGCAGGGTCACGCCCTTGGGCCAGGAACGGTTGCTGGAACTCGGCGGCAACGTCCACCAGGGGCAGGCCGGTGGCGGCACCCACCACCCTGCCGGCGTCCAGCGCCAGCACCACCAGGCTGCGCCCAGAGCGGGCGTAGGTAGAGAGGTAGTCGGCCTCATACTCCGGCGTGCCGTCGTAAAGGTAAGGGAACTCGCGGAACACGGTCAGGCGCAGGCGAGCGAGGTCATCGATGTAAGGCGCGATAGCGGCGCCGTGCAACAGGCGTATTTCCATGCTTGGCGGTCGTTTTGTCGATGTGGATGACGCGCTCGGCTAAGCCGGGCTTGAGGGGAAACCCTATCATCCGAACCCACGCTCCGCCTTTTCCCTACACGACAGGTATTGTTCCATGACCGCTACCGAACTGGTAAATGCATACTACGCAGCCTTCAATGCCGGTGACATGCCAGGCTTTCTCGCCCTGCTCAGCGAGGACGTGATCCACGACATCAACCAGGGCGAGCGGCAGATGGGCAAGGCCAGGTTTGCCGCGTTCATGGACAAGATGAACCGCTGCTACCGCGAGCGCCTGGCCGATATCGTGGTGATGCAGAATGCCGACGGCAGCCGGGCGGCGGCGGAGTTCACAGTGCATGGCGAATACCTCGCCGATGATGAAGGGCTACCTGCGGCCAATGGGCAGACGTATGTGCTGTCAGCGGGGGCGTTCTTCTATATTCACTGCGGCAAGATTGCCCGGGTAACCAACTACTACAACCTCAATGACTGGGTTGAGCAGGTCGGTTAAGGCTGTTCGCACTGTGCTCCCTGTACTGGCCCTTTCGCGGGCAAGCCCGCTCCCACCGGTGCTCCACTGAACTGAAGAACAGCAGCTACCCTGTGGGGGCGGGCTTGCCCGCGAATGGGCCGGCTCAGAGAATACGCGTCCCCAACACCTTCAAAAATGCCGCCAGCCAGGCCGGGTGCGCAGGCCACGCCGGCGCAGTAACCAGGTTGCCATCCACGTGCGCCTGGTCCACCGCGATATCGATGAACGTGCCGCCCGCCAAGCGCACCTCCGGTGCACACGCCGGGTAGGCACTGCACTCGCGCCCTTCCAACACGCCAGCCGCTGCCAGCAACTGAGCCCCATGGCACACTGCGGCAATCGGCTTGCCCGCCTCGTTGAACGCCCTGACCAAGTCCAGCACTTTGTCATCCAAGCGCAGGTATTCAGGGGCACGGCCGCCGGGGATCAGCAGGGCGTCATAGCTTTCGGCACGCACGCGCACAAAGTCGTAGTTCAGGGCAAAGTTATGCCCCGGCTTTTCGCTGTAAGTCTGCTCACCCTCAAAGTCATGGATGGCAGTGCGCACGGTCTGGCCCGCGAGCTTCTCGGGGCACACGGCGTGCACCGTATGGCCCACCATGCTCAGGGCCTGGAACGGCACCATCGCCTCGTAATCTTCGACGTAATCGCCCACCAGCATGAGAATCTTCTTCGCCGTCATCACATCCACTCCTTCCATTGCCTGTGAACAGTCACTGCACGATAGTCGCTCTTAGTCACGGCGGTCGAGTACGTTGACCACCAGCCGGTCCAGCCACCCCCACACCCGCTGTTTCACCCGCCGCCACAGTGGCCGGGCATGCCAGTGAGCGAGGTCGACTTCTTCGCTCAAGGCGAAATCACGCTCGAAACTGGCCACCACGGCAGCGGTCAGCGGCGGGTCGAGGGCCTCGATGTTGGCCTCGAGGTTGAAGCGCAGGTTCCAGTGGTCAAAGTTGCACGAGCCGACGCTGACCCAGTCATCCACCACGGCCATTTTCAGGTGCAGGAAACACGGCTGGTACTCGAATATCTTCACCCCGGCGCGCAACAGACGGGGGTAATAGCGATGCCCGGCATAGCGCACCGACGGGTGGTCGGTACGCGGCCCGGTCAGCAACAGGCGCACGTCCAGGCCCTTGCTGGCTGCGCGGCGCAACGAGCGGCGCACGCTCCAGGTCGGCAGAAAATACGGCGTGGCCAGCCAGACCCGCTGCTTGCCGCTGTTCAGCGCACGCACCAGCGCATGCAGGATGTCCTGATGCTGACGGGCGTCGGCATAGGCTACCCGGCCCATGCCCTGCCCTTGTGCCGGCACCTTGGGCAGACGTGGCAAGCCAAAGCCTTCAGCCGGCCGCCAGGCGGTGCGGCGGTTGTTGGCGTGCCATTGGCGGTCGAACAGCAGTTGCCAGTCGGTGACCACAGGGCCTTCTATTTGCACCATCACCTCATGCCATTCACTGGTAGCGGTGCCCGGCGTCCAGAATTCATCGGTGACGCCCGTGCCGCCCACCGCGGCCCAGCGCTCGTCCACCAGCAGCAGCTTGCGGTGATCGCGGTAGAGGTTACGCAGGCCACGCTTCCAGCGCAGGCGGTTGTACCAGCGCAGGTACACGCCGGCCTCAAGCAGCCGTTGGCGCAAGGCGCTGTTGAAGGCCAGCGAACCATAGTCATCGAACAGGCAGCGCACTCGCACACCGCGGCGGGCAGCGTGTGCCAGCGCGTCGACCACCGCATCGGCGCACGCGCCCGCTTCGACCAGATACAGTTCGAGGTCGACCTGGAACTCGGCACGCGTGATCGCCTGGAGCATGCGTGGAAAGAACTCGGGGCCGTCGATCAGCAGTTCGAACTGGTTGCCATCCCGCCAGGGGAAGACCGGCCCCGGCATGTCAGCGGGCGGTAAAGATCAGCACCGCATTAACCGGTACCGATGGGTTGATGGACTTGAGCCCAGCGAACTTGCGCAAGCTCTCCAGCCCCGGCACCAGGCCAAAATCCTCGGCGCGCAGTACCAAGGGCTCCAGGGTCACCACCTGGAAGCGCCGCTCGTCCAGGCGTGTGGCCAGCAGCAAGGCGTTGTAGCTGTGGGACTGGCCATGCAGCGTCACTGTCAGTGGTAGGCGCAGTTCGATCTGCGCACCGTTGGCCAGGTCGTTGATCGGCCGCAGGTCCAGCTGTGCCTTCACCGTGGCCTCGGCGAACCGCTCGACCTCGAACAGGCCGTCGCGCATGCGCTCGTCGCGCAGCGGGATGCCACTGCTGACCGAATCCATTTCGATACGCAGGCCAGCCGCACCCTTGCGGTCCACCGTGCCATGCAGCACCAGAAAGCGATGAACTTCCGCCGTATCACCGTTTTTGCCGGTAATGAACGACAGGCGTGATGACTCGCCATCGAGGTGCCAGTTGGCATGGGCGGGAAGGCATAGGGCCAGCAATAATGCGGGCAGGAGACGGGGCAACTTGAACATGACAGATCTCGTGAAACAAGACCGCAACCTTACCCGCCCGCCATCATGGCAGCAAGCGGCAGCCCTCGCGCACGCCCTGCCATGCAGCCTGGTTACGCCGGCCCAGGCCTTCAGCGGTAACGCGCCGTTGCTCGCTGCTTTCTTCAAGCAGGCTCAGCGGCAGCCACTGTTTCACGTAGGCGCGGCAGTAGGCCGGGTCGAACCCCATGACGAAGCGGCACGAGCAATACTCCTTGGCCGAATAGGCCGAAAGAATGCCCGGGAAATCCGCCAGCGCCTGGCGCGCCTGCCACGCGCTCCAGCCCAGCGACACGGCAAGCAGCGCCACAAAGACCCGCAGTGCACGTCTCATGCGCCCTCCCCGGCCAGCGCCGCCAACACACGCTTGAGCAGTTGGTCATGCTGGTAGGTGCCGTCGCGGTCATCGGCATAGCGGACAACCACCAGTTTTTGCTTAGGCAACACGTACAGCGCCTGGCCCCAATGGCCCAGCGCGGCGTAGGTGTCCGCGGGGGCATCCGGCCAAGCCTGCGCATCGTTGAGCCACCAGTGGCCACCCGGGTTGGCTTCACCCGGCACTGGCTCGGCCTGTGCAAAGGGTGTGCGATTGAAGGCCACCCAGGTTTCAGGCAGCAGCTGCCGATCACCCCAGCGCCCCTCGCGCTGCATCAGCAGGCCAATGCGCGCCAGGTCGCGGGCAGTGAGGTACAGGTACGAAGAGCCGACATAGGTATCGGCAGCATCGCGCTCCCACACCGCGCTGTGGATGCCCAGCGGCGTGAACAGCGCCTGCCAGGGGTAGTCGGGGTACTGCCCGGCATCGAGCATGCCGCGTAAGGCTGCAGCCAGCAGGTTGCTGTCACCGCTGGAATACAAAAAATGCTGCCCTGGTGTGCGGGCCGCTGGCCGCGCCGCTGTGTAGGCCGCCATGTCCCCACGGCCGCGGGTGTAGAGCATGGCCACCACGGAGGAGTTTAACGGGGCGTACTCGTAGTCTTCCTGCCAGTCCAGGCCGCTGGCCCAGTGCAGCAGGTCGGCCAGGCGCACGTCCGGGTGGGCTTGCATGGGTGGATAGAAGCGGGCGACCGGGTCCTGCAGTTGGAAGCGGCCTTCGCCTTGGGCAACACCCAACACCGTGGCCAGCACGCTCTTGCTCACGGACCAAGTGAGGTGCGCGGTATGGGCGTTTGTGGGGTGGGTGTAGCGTTCATAGAGAATGCGGCCGTCGCGGATGATCAGCAGGGCATTGGTGTGGATGCTGCGGTCAGCGGGGAAGGCGTAGGCGTCGACGGCTTGCCAGTCGAGGGGGGCAGGGTCGGTTTGCCAGTCGGGGGCTGGCCAGTGTTCGGCGCGGGCCGAGGACATGACAAGCCACAGCAGGGCCAGCAGGACCTTTTCCATCTTGAGCTCACACAGTAGGGGGCTGCGTTGCAACCCCAACATTCAAATGTTCACCCGAGTCTGCCGGCGTTTCATGACAATCCTGCAGCCGCCCAGGCCTTGGCCAGGCGCTTCTCCCGCGCGGCCGCAGCCAGCGCCATCACCCCTTGATCACGCTGCCACAATTGCGCCCACTGCTTGGGCCCAGCCAGCAACGCCTCATCAATATCAGCGCGCAGCGCCTGAAACTGCGCAAACAACCCCGCCAGCAACAAATGGCAACCCACACTGTCCGCACACTGACGGCTGCCTTCTGCACACCCGGCCAATACGCTCAGCAGGCGCAAGCGCAACGCCTGCGGCCACGCACACTCCTGGCCGACGCCATACAGCCAGGCCGTCATACCGGCAAGTACGTACAAGTCCTCGAGCGAACGAAACGGTTTGACGTAGGCATCCCAGCCATCTCCGGCCAGCAATTCGCACGCCGCCTGCTCCAGGTGCAACCGGCCATGGCCAACTTCGGGCATCAGCGGCAAGGTCGGCAACGCCTCCAACGTCACCCCCGGTTCGCCCGGGTACACCACCGCCAGGTTCAAGCGTGGTGCCTCGCCTGCCGCTTCACTGCGCGCCGCCACCAGCAACCATTCCGCCTCAAGCCCGGCGGTGACGAAATCCTTGCTGCCGGTCAGGCGCAACCCGTCGACACGCGTGCGCATGTCCGCCGGCCGCACGCTGCGCCGCTCGGTGGCGCACAGGGCGCCGAGGCTGGCCGGCGCGCTGGGCCAGAGCACGCGTAAGGCGGCCTGGTAGCCGACGAGAAAGGCCAGGCCCGGCGTGGCCATCGCGCGCCCGCCGAGCACCGCCAGTTCGAACGGGGCGACCTGGCCAAGGCGCTCAAGCAGCGCGGCGTAGGTTTCGCCCAGGGTGCCGGCCACAGGTTGGCGCAGCGGGTCGTTGAGTCGTTGTAGCCAGGCCATCGGACGCAGCTCCTTGCGGGGGTTGAGGGTGGGTGTCACGCAAGCATCACCAAAGATTCACAGGGGTGACACCCCGTCTACCTAGGCTGACTTTGCACAACAAAGCCGACCGGCCGCAACCCTTCATGGCTGGCTTATGGAGACTCGTAATGACTCGGATCGCTCACACCGGCGACAACAGCACTGAACGCCGTCTGCAAGCCGAACGCCTGGTCGGCGCCACGGCCCTGCAGGAAGCCCAGGCCTTGCGCTACAAAGTGTTCAGCGCAGAATTCAAGGCCAAGCTCAAGGGTGCCGAACACGGTCTGGACATGGATGACTATGACCCGCACTGCCGCCACATCGGCGTGCGCGACCTGAGCACCGGCGAACTGGTCGCCACCACCCGGCTGCTCGACCACCAGGCTGCCAGCAGCCTTGGCCGTTTCTACAGCGAAGAAGAGTTCAGCCTGCACGGCCTGTTGCAGTTGCAAGGGCCGATTCTTGAACTGGGCCGCACCTGCGTGGCCGCCGAATACCGCAACGGCGGCACCATCGCCGTGCTCTGGGGCGAGTTGGCCGAAGTGCTCAACGAAGGGCGCTACAGCTACCTGATGGGGTGCGCCAGCATCCCCATGCAGGACGGTGGCGTGCAGGCCCATGCGGTCATGCAGCGCCTGCGCGAACGCTACCTGTGCAACGAGCACCTGCGCGCCGAGCCTAAAAACCCGCTGCCGAACCTGGCCCTGCCAAACAATGTCATCGCCGAAATGCCACCGCTGCTCAAGGCCTACATGCGCCTGGGTGCGAAGATTTGCGGCGAGCCCTGCTGGGACGAAGATTTCCAGGTCGCCGACGTGTTCATCCTGCTCAAGCGCGACGACCTCTGCCCACGTTACGCCCGCCACTTCAAGGCGGCGGTCTGATGCCGAAGCTGCGGGTACTCGCCCGCCTCACACGGCTTATGCTGGTGCTGCTGCTCGGCCTGCTGATGGCCAGCGTGATCGCCCTTGGCGAACGCGTAGGCTTGACGGCTTCGATCGAGCGCCGGCAACGCTGGAGCTGCTGGTTCATGAAACGCCTGGTCACAGCCTTGCCCTTTGAGGTCAGGGTGTTAGGCGAACTGCCCAAACAGCCGATGCTGTGGGTCAGCAACCATGTCTCCTGGGCCGACATCCCGCTGCTCGGCATGCTGCTTCCGCTGTCGTTCCTGTCCAAAGCCGAGGTGCGCCACTGGCCTGTGGCCGGGTGGCTGGCAGAGAAGGCCGGCACGCTGTTCATCCGCCGCGGCGGTGGCGACAGCCAACGGCTGCGGGAGCAGATCAGTGCGCAACTGAGCGACGCCCGGCCGCTGTTGATCTTCCCCGAAGGCACCACCACCGATGGGCGCCACGTGCGCACGTTCCACGGTCGTTTGCTGGCAGGTGCCATCGACCAGGCGGTGCCGGTGCAGCCGGTGGCCATCCAGTATTTGCGCAATGGCGAGGCTGACCCGATTGCGCCGTTCATTGGCGATGATGATTTGCTGTCGCACCTGATGCGGCTGTTTGCCCAGCCGCGTGGCGAGGTGTGCATTCATCTGCTGCAGCCGATTGCCAGTGTTGGCAAGGAGCGTGCGGTGCTGGCATTGCAGGCGCAACAGGCCATTCATGGGGCGCTGTTTGGGGTTGAAGAGGCAACAGTGGTGCCACGGCGGCAGGCTCGCGCTGCCTGAGCTTTGGTTCTGCCTGCTCTGGCCTCTTCGCGGGCAAGCCCGCTCCCACAGGTACTGCACAGTGCTCAAAATCTGTGCGGTACCTGTGGGAGCGGGCTTGCCCGCGAAGAGGCCAGAGCAGGCAGCAGAAGATTAACCAGACACCCGCCCCGCCGCCGCAAACGCCTGCAACTGCGGATAAAACTCGCGAAAGTCCGCCATCAACGGCTCATACAACCGCTCCAACTCAGGCATCACGCCAGCCATCCCCTCCGGCCGCGACAACCGCCGCGCAATGCCGTTGAACACCTGCTCCAGGGTCGCAAAATCGCCATACGCCCCCAGCCAGTCATCGGCCGCCATGAACGGTGCAATGCGCGCCAGGCGCCCGGGCAACTCAGGCTCCGCCAGCAGCACCCGATAGAAATCACCGGTGAACTGCGCCAACGGCTGCTGGGCATAGTCGGCCCAATGCCGCGCCAGGCAATGATCGAAAAACACATCCAGGACAATGCCGGCAAACCGCCGCCGCTGCACAGGGAACCGTGCCAGCGCGGCCAGCACCAGCGGGTGACGGTCGGTGTAGCTGTCGATATGCCGATGCAGGCGGATAGCGGCTTCCAGCGCCGGAGGAAAGCGCCCTTCCAGCGAGCCCTTGACGAAATCGCCATACAGGCTGCCGAGCAATTGCTGCGGCGCGGGGCCGCCGAGGTGCAAGTGTGCGAGGTAGTTCATGGCGTCAGTCTAGCACCGCCAACGCCTATATCGTTATAACGCGATATAGCGATTGGTGCTCAGCTCAGAACCTCTTCATATTTGTATATCGCGAAATACCGATTTACATTCCCCCTATCGCAATCGAACGCTTCACCATGAGCCACACCCCAATGCCCCTCGATCTAGACGACATAATAAAAGCCCTGGCCCACCCGGTCCGGCGAGAAATCCTCGACTGGCTGAAGGACCCGGCAACGCAGTTTCCTGACCAGCACCACAGCACCGAACACGGTGTGTGTGCCGGGCAGATCGACCAACGCTGCGGCCTGTCGCAGTCGACCGTTTCTGCTCACCTGGCCATCTTGCAGCGCGCCGGCCTGATCAGCAGCCAGAAGATCGGCCAATGGCACTTCTTCAAACGCAATGAGGAGACCATTCAGGCCTTCCTCGAACAGTTGAGCCAAGCGCTCTGAAAAGGAAACCGCATGACTACGCTCTTCGACCCTATCACGCTGGGCGACCTGCAACTGCCCAACCGCATCATCATGGCCCCGCTGACCCGCTGCCGCGCCGATGAAGGCCGGGTGCCCAACGCACTGATGGCCGAGTACTACGTGCAACGCGCCAGCGCCGGGCTGATCCTCAGCGAGGCGACGTCGGTCACGGCGATGGGGGTCGGCTACCCAGACACCCCAGGCATCTGGAACGACGAACAGGTGCGTGGCTGGAACAATGTCACCAAGGCCGTGCATGGCGCAGGCGGGCGCATCTTCCTGCAACTGTGGCATGTGGGCCGCATTTCCCACCCCAGCTACCTGAACGGCGAACTGCCGGTGGCCCCCAGCGCGATTCAGCCCAAGGGCCACGTCAGCCTGGTGCGCCCGCTCAGCGACTACCCGACCCCGCGGGCGCTGGAAACCGAAGAGATCGTCGACATCGTCGAGGCCTACCGCAGCGGCGCTGAAAACGCCAAGGCCGCAGGTTTCGATGGTGTGGAGATCCACGGTGCAAATGGCTACCTGCTCGACCAGTTCCTGCAAAGCAGCACCAACCAGCGCACCGACCGTTACGGTGGCTCGCTGGAAAACCGCGCACGCTTGCTGCTGGAAGTCACTGACGCCGCCATTGAAGTGTGGGGGGCCAACCGCGTAGGCGTGCACCTGGCGCCGCGTGCCGATTCACACGACATGGGCGACGCTGACCGTGCCGAAACCTTCACCTACGTGGCACGCGAACTGGGCAAGCGCGGCATCGCCTTCATCTGCTCACGGGAGAAGGAAGCCGACGACAGCATCGGCACGCTGATCAAAGAGGCCTTTGGTGGCCCGTACATCGTCAACGAGCGCTTCACCAAGGCCACTGCCAATGCCGCGCTGGCCACTGGCAAGGCGGATGCCGTGGCGTTCGGTGTGCCGTTCATTGCCAACCCGGACCTGCCAGCGCGCCTGGCAGCGGATGCGCCCTTGAACCAGGCACACCCGGAAACCTTCTATAGCAAGGGGCCGGTGGGGTATATCGACTACCCACGGATGTGATCGGGTAGGCGCAGCCTTGTGCTGCGAAGAGGCCGGCGCAGGCTTGCACGTAACGGTTATGCCTGCACTGGCCTCTTCGCAGCACAAGGCTGCTCCTACAGGGCACGCGGGGTCTTCAGGGGCGCGCTTTGATCTGCTGCTGCAGGTTCTGGATCTGGCTCTGCAGCGTGTTGATGCTGCGGGTGGTCTGCCCGCGGAAGGCATCGAACTCCTGCACCGAGGCACCGCCCGACGCCGCCGCCGGGCGATTGTCGACCTGGCTCTTCAACACCAGCATGTCCTGCTCCAGGCTCTGGATCGCCGCGCTCGGGTTACCCTGTTTTTTCAGCGCTGCCACTTCGTTGCTCAGGCTCTTGAGCTGGTCATCCAGCTTGCCACCGTCCGCCTGCGCGGCCTTCAACGCTGCCACGTCATTGCTCAACGCCTTGAACTGGGCATCCAGCTTGCCGCCATCGACCTGGCCCGACTTCAACGCCGTCAGCTCGCCATTCACCAGCTTCAACTGTGCCTGCAACTGGGTTTGCAGCTCGGTCACAGCCTTCTGTTGTTCACGGGTATCGGCCAGCACCTGCTCCAGGCGCTTGCCCAGGTCGCCGGTCTGCCCGGCCACGCCTTGCTGCAACTGACGAATTTGCAACTTCAAGGCCTCGCTGCCGGTATTGACCGAAGACTCACTGGCCTCCACCTTGCCGCTGATCGCCTGCAGTCGCCCGGCCGCCTCTTCACTGATACGGGCGAAGCTTTCTTGGGTCGCGACCAGTTGCTGCTCCATCAGCGAGATCTGCTGGAAGCTCCACCAGCCCAACCCCGCCAAGGCAATCAGTGACGCCACCAACAGCGCCCACAAAGGTGCCGTACTGGCCCCCCGCTCGGCTTTCTGCCGGCTGCGCATCACGTGCGCGGGTATCAGTTCATCATCGTCGGGCGTGCCGGCCCTCAGGGTAGGCATATCATCGTAATCGTCGTGAGCAGGCTTACGCATGAGTACATTCAACCGCGGTAGTCGCAAAGAGGCACGAGTATAAACCGCTCGCGCGGCGTGTTGATGACCATCGTTGCATCACCCGATTTTCAGGCCTTCGGGCTGATGCTTCCACCAACCGCAGAATTCATCCAGGGCCGTCCACAGGCTGACCTTGGGCTGATAGTCCAAGTACTGGCGTGCGCGGCTGATATCCAGGGTGAAATCGCGGCTCATCACCTGCATGCCCATGCGCGACAAGGTGGGCTGCGGCCGCCCCGGCCAGAGCATGCACGCCGCTTCGTTGAGCGCCGCCAGGCTGTAGGCCAGGCCGTAGGAGCGGTACCGGGTCACTTGCGGCAAGTGCATCTGGCGCATCACGTAGTTGACCACATCCCACAGTGGCAACGGGTGGCCATTGCTGATGTTGTAGGCTTGGCCCAGGGCGCGGTCGTCGGCGAACAGGGCACTGAGCAACGCCTCGTTGAGGTTGTGCACGCTGGTGAAGTCGACCTTGTTCAGGCCGTTGCCGATGATCGCCACGCGGCCCTTGCGTTGCATCTGCATCAGCCGCGGGAAAATACTGGCATCCCCAGCCCCAGTGACGAAGCGCGGGCGCAGCGCCAGCACTTCCAGGCCGAACTCCTGAGCACCGAACACCTTCTGCTCGGCCAGGTGCTTGGTCAGCGCATAGTGATCGTGAAAGCGGCGCGGCACCTGGTCCTCACGGATGTCCAGGCGCGAACGGCCATTGAAGTAGATCGACGGCGACGACAGATGCACCAGGCGTCGCACATGCTCCTTCAGGCAACCCTCGACCACGTTTTCGGTGACCACCACGTTGCCCTGGTGAAAATCTTGGTAGCGCCCCCAGTTGCCCACCGCGCCTGCGCAGTGCACCACCGCTTCGACGCCCTGGCACAGGCGCCGGGCCAGCTCGGCATCACCCAGGTCGCCGGGGATGAACTGCGCGCCGCGCTTGACCAGGTGCTCGACACCTTCGGCACGTCGGCCGCTGACCCGCACGTCCAGGCCCTGCTCCAGGGCAACGCGCGCAAAGCGCCCGCCGATGAAGCCGCTCGCGCCGGTGACCAGAATTCGCATGTAAGACTCCGCCTTGCCAGATTTCAGATGCAACTGACGCCGGCCGTGGCTACAAGGGCACCAGCCATTGCCGTGCCGTGTGCCGCAGGTGATCGGTCAGTTGCGCGAGCAGTTGCCCGCCATTGCGCCAATGATGCCAGTACAGCGGCACATCGATGGGAGTATCGGCGCATATTTCCACCAATTGCCCGCTGGACAGCTGCTCGCGCGCCTGCAATTCAGGCACCAGCCCCCAGCCCAACCCCGCCTCGGTCATGCGCAGGAACCCTTCGGACGAAGGGCACAAGTGGTGCAGGAAGCCGTCCTCGATGCCCAGCGATGCCAGGTAGCGGTGTTGCAGGAAGTCGTCCGGGCCGTACACGATCGCGGGCGTGCGTGCCAAGCGCTTGACCTCGAACCCACGGGGGAAATGCCGCGCCATGAACATCGGGCTGGCCAGTGCACGGTAGCGCATCGCGCCCAGCGGCAGGCTGCGCGCGCCGGCCACTGGCCGTTCGCTGCCACACAGGCAGGCCGCCACTTCACCGGCACGCATGCGTTTAAGGCCAACTTCCTGGTCCTCCACCACCAGGTCGGTGAGCACGTTCTGTTCGGCACAGAACCGGCCGACCGCGCCCGCCCACCAGGTGGCCAGGCTGTCGGCGTTAAGGGCAATCCGCAAACGCTCCGGCATGCCCTCCTCGTCCAGCGCAGGCACCTGGCGTTGCAGGTCGCGCTCTAGCAGACGCACCTGCTGCACATGGTTGAGCAACTGGCGCCCGACCTCGGTCGGGCTCGGGGGCGTGGCCCGCACCAGCACCGGCTGGCCAACCCGTGCTTCGAGCAGCTTGATGCGCTGGGAAATGGCCGATTGCGACAGCCCCAGTACCTGCGCTGCACGCTCGAAGCCGCCTTGCTCGATCACCGCCGCAAGGGCGGCCAGCAGCTTGTAGTCGAACATCGATATCCCTAATGCCTGATCAGCTTTATTTGTTTTTCTTATACAGCGCCAATCACCACAATAGCCAGCATCGTTTATGGCTCATTTTCTGGAGTACACCGCCATGTGGCAAAGCTATCTGAACGGCATGCTGGTGGCCTTCGGCCTGATCATGGCCATCGGCGCACAGAACGCCTTCGTCCTCGCGCAAAGCCTGCGCCGCGAGCACCACCTGCCGGTGGCGGCCCTGTGCATCGTCTGCGACGCCCTGCTGGTCGCTGCCGGGGTGTTCGGCCTGGCCACGGTACTGGCGCACAACCCGACCCTGCTGGCCATCGCCCGTTGGGGCGGCGCGGTGTTCCTGCTCTGGTACGGCGCCAAGGCGCTGCGCAGCGCCTGCTCCAAGCAGAGCCTGCAGCACCAGCAAGGCCAGGGCATGCGCTCGCGCCGGGCGGTATTGCTCAGTGCACTGGCCGTGACCTTGCTCAACCCCCATGTGTACCTCGACACCGTGCTGCTGATCGGCTCGCTCGGTGCCCAGCAGACAGTGCCCGGGGCCTATGTGGCGGGGGCGGCCAGTGCTTCGCTGCTGTGGTTCTCGACCTTGGCGATCGGTGCGGCCTGGCTGGCACCGTGGCTGGCGCGGCCAGCGACCTGGCGGATGCTCGACCTGATGGTGGCGGTGATGATGTTCGCGGTGGCGGCGCAGCTGATTTTTAGCTGAATGCGCAAGTGCTTGGCACGGCAGTTTCAGCGCCTGGGAGATCGAGCGCCGCCCGCGCGGCGCATCGCGAGCAACGCTCGCTCCTACGTTAGTTTCGGGCCAATTATTCCTGGGGCAAACGCGCGCGACCGCCTTGGCGCATGTCTCGATATCGCGTCGAACAAACAAGGCGGTCGCGCCCACTGGCACAGGCGTGACTGGCCCGAAACAAACGTAGGAGCGAGCGTTGCTCGCGATGCGCCGCGCGGGCGGCGCTCGATCTCACAGGCGATACAAACACCGCGACAAACACCACTGGTCGGCACCGGCCAACCGCTCTGGAACCTCTATTCCCTATCTTTGTTGCGTGGTTATGCGCCGGGCCCGGTGCTATGATCCAGCCCTCGCGTCGCAAAGAGTACAAACTCGCCGACGTTGATCGGGCCGCCCGTGATCGGCCTTGCGCAAACCGCAAATAGACCTGAATCAGGAGATCCACCATGGCTTTTGAATTGCCGCCGCTGCCGTACGCCCACGATGCCCTGCAGCCGCACATCTCCAAGGAAACCCTGGAGTATCACCACGACAAGCACCACAACACCTATGTCGTGAACCTGAACAACCTGGTCCCAGGCACCGAATTCGAAGGCAAGACCCTGGAAGAGATCGTCAAGACCTCTTCGGGCGGTATCTTCAACAACGCCGCTCAAGTCTGGAACCACACCTTCTACTGGAACTGCCTGGCGCCTAACGCCGGTGGTCAACCGACCGGTGCCCTGGCCGAAGCCATCAACGCCGCTTTCGGTTCCTTCGACAAGTTCAAGGAAGAGTTCACCAAGACTTCCGTCGGCACCTTCGGCTCCGGCTGGGGCTGGCTGGTGAAGAAAGCTGACGGTTCCCTGGCCCTGGCCAGCACCATCGGCGCCGGCAACCCGCTGACCAATGGCGACACCCCGCTGCTGACCTGCGACGTCTGGGAACACGCCTACTACATCGACTACCGCAACGTGCGTCCGAAGTATGTCGAGGCGTTCTGGAACCTGGTCAACTGGGCTTTCGTTGCCGAACAGTTCGAAGGCAAGACCTTCAAGGCCTGATGCATATCCAGCCTTGAACGAAGAACCCGGCCTTGGTGCCGGGTTTTTTTATGGGCCTGTAACAGCCTCTTGCTCAGCACGGATTGCACGCTAACATCAAACCTCTGGAAACTTGATACAGCGCACTCAAGTTGCAGGGCCAGGCGACCGATATACTGCCCAGGACAACCCCGCTTCTCGCGCTGTGTCCGTGGCACACCGGCCGATAGTGTATTGGTTTCATTGATGGCAAAATGATGCCATGCGCATGGATTAAGGAAACCCCATTGAAGCTGGAATTGCGGAACAGCTTGTCGGTCAAGTTGCTCAGGGTCGTGCTGCTGTCGGCGCTCGCAGTGGGCGTCGTGCTCAGTTGTGCGCAAATCGTCTACGACACCTACAAGACCCGCCAGGCTGTCGACAACGATGCCCAGCGCATCCTCGACATGTTCCGTGACCCCTCTACCCAGGCGGTGTACAGCCTTGACCGGGAGATGGGCATGCAGGTGATGGAAGGCCTGTTCCAGGACGAATCGGTGCGCATGGCGTCCATCGGCCACCCCAACGAAACCATGCTGGCCGAAAAGTCCCGCCCGCTGCAGGACATGTCCATGCGCTGGCTGACCGACCTGATCCTCGGCCAGGAACGCACCTACACCACCCAACTGGTCGGCCGCGGCCCCTACAGCGAATACTACGGCGACCTGAGCATCACCCTCGACACCTCGTCGTACGGCGAAGATTTTTTGATCAACGCCGTGATCATCTTCATCTCCGGCGTGCTGCGCGCCCTGGCCATGGGCCTGGTGTTGTACCTGGTGTACCACTGGCTGCTGACCAAGCCACTGTCGAAAATCATCGAGCACCTTACCCAGATCAACCCCGATCGCCCCAGCCAGCACCAGATCCCGCTGCTCAAGGGCCACGAGAAAAACGAACTGGGCCTGTGGGTGAACACGGCCAACCAGCTGCTCGCCTCCATCGAGCGCAATACCCACCTGCGCCACGAGGCCGAGAACAGCCTGCAACGCATGGCCCAATACGACTTCCTCACCGGCCTGCCCAACCGCCAGCAACTGCAGCAACAGCTGGACAAGATCCTTGTCGATGGCGGCCGCCTGCAGCATCGCGTCGCAGTGCTGTGCGTAGGCCTGGACGATTTCAAGGGCATCAACGAGCAGTTCAGCTACCAGGTCGGTGACCAGTTGCTGCTGGCTCTGGCCGACCGCCTGCGCGCCCACAGTGGCCGCCTGGGGGCGCTGGCGCGGTTGGGTGGCGACCAGTTCGCCCTGGTTCAGGCCAACATCGAGCAGCCCTATGAGGCTGCCGAGCTGGCCCAGAGCATCCTCGATGACCTGGAGGTGCCCTTCGACCTCGACCATCAGCAGATCCGCCTGCGTGCCACCATCGGCATCACCCTGTTCCCCGAAGACGGCGACAGCACCGAGAAGCTGCTGCAAAAAGCCGAACAGACCATGACCCTGGCCAAGGCCCGCTCACGCAACCGTTACCAGTTCTACATCGCCAGCGTCGACAGTGAGATGCGCCGCCGCCGCGAGCTGGAAAAAGACCTGCGCGAAGCCCTGCCGCGCAATCAGCTGTACCTGGTGTATCAGCCGCAGATCAGCTACCGCGACCACCGCGTGGTTGGCGTCGAGGCCCTGCTGCGCTGGCAACACCCGGAGCTGGGCATGGTCCCGCCCGACCAGTTCATCCCGCTGGCCGAGCAGAACGGCAACATCATCACCATCGGCGAATGGGTACTCGACCAGGCCTGCCGGCAGCTGCGCGAATGGCACGACCTGGGCTTCAGCGACCTGCGCATGGCGGTCAACCTGTCGACCGTGCAGTTGCACCACAGCGAACTGCCACGCGTGGTCAACAACCTGCTGCAGGCCTACCGCCTGCCGCCGCGCAGCCTGGAGCTGGAAGTGACCGAGACCGGCCTGATGGAAGACATCAGCACCGCCGCCCAGCACCTGCTCAGCCTGCGCCGCTCCGGGGCACTGATCGCCATTGACGACTTCGGTACCGGCTACTCGTCGCTCAGCTACCTGAAGTCGTTGCCGCTGGACAAGATCAAGATCGACAAGAGCTTCGTCCAGGACCTGCTCGACGACGATGACGACGCCACCATCGTGCGCGCCATCATCCAGCTGGGCAAAAGCCTGGGCATGCAGGTTATCGCTGAAGGCGTGGAAACCGCCGAGCAGGAGACCTACATCATCGCCCAGGGTTGCCACGAGGGTCAGGGCTACCACTACAGCAAGCCACTGTCGGCCCGCGAGCTGACCAGTTACCTAAAGCAGGCACAGCGCAATCAGGTGTCCATGCTGTAGCCCTGGCGGCCCCGGTTACAGGCCGTGACGGGCATTTACATGAATTGCGCGCTCGCCTCTTTACAGCAAATGCAAATCTTTCGCATGATGTTGCGGTTTCGCGTGCCATGGCGCACGGTCCAACCACACGACGCAGGGAAACCAACAATGATTCGAATGCCTCTGGCCTCCGCCAGTCTGCTGGCCATCGCCATCGCGCTCGCCGGATGTGGCGAAAAGGATGACAAGGCCGCTGCTCCGCAAGCTCAAGCGCCTGCTGCCGCCAGCACCACCGCCGCCGCGCCTGGGGCTGTCGATGAAGCGGCCGGCAAGGCCGTGGTCAAGCATTACGCCGACATGGTCTTCGCCGTGTACAGCGACTCGCTGAGCACCGCCAAGGCCCTGCAGACGGCTGTCGACGCGTTCCTGGCCAAGCCCAACGACGAAACCCTGAAAGCCGCCAAGGACGCCTGGGCCGCCTCGCGCGTACCTTACCTGCAGAGCGAAGCCTTCCGCTTTGGCAACACCATCATCGACGACTGGGAAGGCCAAGTTAACGCCTGGCCCCTGGACGAAGGCCTGATCGACTACGTCGACAAGAGCTACGAGCACGCCCTGGGCAACCCGGCGGCCAGCGCCAACATCATCGCCAACACCGAGATCCAGGTCGGCGAAGAGAAGGTCGACGTCAAGGACATCACCCCAGAGAAGCTGGCCAGCCTGAACGAGCTGGGCGGTTCCGAAGCCAACGTCGCCACCGGCTACCACGCCATCGAATTCCTGCTCTGGGGCCAGGACCTGAACGGCACCGGCCCAGGTGCCGGCAACCGCCCTGCTTCCGACTACCTGGAAGGCAACGGTGCCACTGGCGGCCACAACGACCGCCGTCGTGCCTACCTGAAGGCGGCCACCGACCTGCTGGTCAAGGACCTCGAAGAGATGGTCGGCAACTGGGCACCGAACGTTGCCGACAACTACCGCGCCACCCTGGAAGCCGAGCCGGTCAACGACGGCCTGCGCAAGATGCTGTTCGGCATGGGCAGCTTGTCGCTGGGCGAACTGGCGGGCGAGCGCATGAAGGTCTCGCTGGAAGCCAACTCGCCTGAAGACGAGCAAGACTGCTTCAGCGACAACACCCACTACTCGCACTTCTACGACGCCAAGGGTATCCGCAACGTCTACCTGGGCGAGTACACCCGCCCGGATGGCACCAAACTGACCGGCCCGAGCCTGTCGTCGCTGGTGGCCAAGGTTGACCCGGCTACCGACGCCACCCTGAAGGCCGACCTGGAAGCCACCGAAGCGAAGATCCAGGTGATCGTCGACCACGCCCTGAAAGGCGAGCACTACGACCAACTGATCGCTGCCGACAACGCCGCTGGCAACCAGGTCGTGCGTGACGCCATCGCCTCGCTGGTCAAGCAGACCGGCGCGATCGAACAGGCTGCAGGCAAGCTGGGCATCGCCAACCTGAACCCGGATACTGCGGATCACGAGTTCTGATTCGGCTGTAGCGGTTCTGGAAAAGGCGACCTTAGGGTCGCCTTTTTTGCTTCTGGCCCTTTCGCGGGCAAGCCCGCTCCCACCAGGACGGCATGATTCCTGAGATCTGTGTGGGAGCGGGTTTACCCGCGAAGAGGCCGGCACAGGCAACAGATGTAGCTGACACTGATTTCATCCAGCAATTGCAAATTGCTCTTATTCAAACATCCCCACTTTGCTAAGCTTGCACGCCGGTTTTTCGCTCACGCCCAGGATCCTTGATGTCCTCGTCGCTGTTCAGACTCTCTCCCCTGCTGCTGGCCTTTGCCCTCGCCGCCTGTGACGACGCCCCACGTTTCACCCAGGCAGAGCCCGGCGAAGCGCTGTCGGGTGGCAAGGCGACGGTGCAGCGCAGCGATCGCAATGCCTATTCCCTGCCCTCGGCCAACCTTTCGCCCGAGCGGCGCCTGGACTTCGCCGTCGGCAACAGTTTTTTCCGCAACCCCTGGGTGATCGCCCCGTCCACCACCACCGCGCGTGATGGCCTCGGCCCGCTGTTCAACACCAATGCCTGCCAGAACTGCCACGTGCGCGATGGCCGCGGTCACCCACCCGAGCTCGATGACAGCAACGCGGTGTCGATGCTGGTGCGCCTGTCGATCCCCGACCAGCCTTACCTGGCCAAGGTGGTCGAGCGCCTGGGCGTGGTCCCCGAGCCCGTGTACGGCACCCAGTTGCAGGACATGGCAATCCCCGGCGTGGCGCCGGAGGGCAAGGTCCGCGTGACCTACGCCAACCAGGCCGTCACGTTCAAGGACGGCCACCAGGTCGAGCTGCGTCGGCCCAGCTTGCAGATCACCCAGCTGGGCTACGGGGCAATGCACCCTGACACCCGTTTCTCGGCCCGCGTTGCGCCGCCGATGATCGGCCTCGGCCTGCTCGAAGCCATCCCCGAAGCCGACATCCTCGCCAACGAAGACCCGGACGACCGCAACCGCGACGGCATCCGCGGGCGAGCCAACCGGGTCTGGGATGATGCCCAGGGCAAGACCGTGGTGGGCCGCTTCGGCTGGAAAGCCGGGCAACCCAACGTCAACCAGCAGAACGTCCATGCGTTTGCCGGCGACATGGGCCTGACCTCCACCCTGCAACCCAAGGACGACTGCACCGCAGCGCAAGTCGACTGCCTGGCCGCGCCCAATGGCGATGGCATGGGGGGCGAAAAGGAAGTCAGCGACAACATCCTGCGCCTGGTCACCTTCTATACCCGCAACCTGGGTGTGCCTGCCCGTCGTGACGTGGGTGCGCCGCAGGTGCTGGCAGGCAAGAACCTGTTCTTCCAGGCCGGTTGCCAGGGCTGTCACACCCCGCAGTTCACCACCGCCGCAAACGCGGCCGAACCTGAGCTGGCCGGCCAGGTGATCCGCCCCTACAGCGACCTGCTGTTGCATGACATGGGGCCGGGCCTGGCCGATGAACGTACCGAATTCGCGGCCAATGGCCAGGACTGGCGCACCCCGCCGCTGTGGGGCATCGGCCTGAGTGAAACGGTCAGTGGCCACAGCCAGTTCCTGCACGACGGCCGCGCCCGCAACTTGCTCGAAGCCGTGCTCTGGCACGGTGGCGAAGCCGAAGCGGCACGTAATTTCGTCCTCACCTTCAATGCCGAGCAGCGTGCTGCGCTGCTGGCTTTCCTGAACTCACTTTAAAACGCGCAAGGAGCCGGGCATGTTCCGACCCAAACTGTTGTTCACCAGCCTCGCCGCACTCGCCCTCGGTGCCTGCTCGCCGCAGGACCCGCAAGCCGTGACCTCCGCCGCCATCGCCAAGCAGGTGATCCTGCCGACCTACAGCCGTTGGGTCGAAGCCGATCGCCAGCTGGCCGTCAGCGCCCTGGCCTATTGCGAAGGCAAGGCGAACCTGGACACCGCCCGCGCCGACTTCCTCACTGCGCAAAAAGCCTGGGCCGAGCTGCAACCGTTGCTGGTCGGCCCGTTGGCCGAAGGCAACCGCGCCTGGCAGGTGCAGTTCTGGCCCGACAAGAAGAACCTGGTCGGCCGCCAGGTCGAGCAGTTGGTCAACGGTGACAAACCCGTCGACGCCGCTGCCCTGGGCAAGGCCAGCGTCGTGGTGCGCGGCCTGTCGGCTTACGAGTACATCCTCTTCGACAGCAAGCCAGACGTTGCCACGGCAGAGCAGAAAGCCCGCTACTGCCCACTGCTGGTGGCCATCGCCGAGCACCAGAAGGCCTTGGCCGAAGAGATCCTCAAGGGCTGGAACAGCACCGACGGCATGCTCTCGCAGATGACCAAGTTCCCCAACCAGCGCTACGCCGATTCCCACGAGGCCATCGCCGACCTGCTGCGCGCCCAGGTCACCGCCCTGGATACCCTGAAGAAGAAGCTTGGCGCCCCCATGGGCCGCCAGAGCAAGGGCATTGCCCAGCCGCTGCAGGCCGAAGCCTGGCGCAGCCACGCTTCGCTCAAAAGCCTGGAGGCCAGCCTCAAGGCCGCCCAGGCGGTCTGGGTCGGGGTCGACAACAAAGGCTTGCGTGGCCTGTTGGGCAGCGACCAGAAAGCCTTGGCAGACAAGATCGACGACGCCTACGCCACCGCGCTCAAACAGCTGGCCGACAATCAGAAAACCCTCGGCGAGTTGCTGGCCGACGACGCCGGCAAGCAGACCCTCAACCAGATCTACGACAGCCTCAACGTTGTCCACCGCCTGCACGAAGGCGAGCTGGCCAAGGCGTTGAACATCCAGCTGGGCTTCAATGCCAACGACGGTGACTGATCATGCTGCGACGCCAGGCCCTCAAACTCGGTAGCGTACTGCTCAGCGCCCTCACCCTGGGCGGCTGGAGCCTGTTCCGCAACAAAGGCAGCAAACCCCTGCTGCTCTCGGCGCGCGACGACGGCGATGGCAAGCATTACGCCGTCGGGTTCCGCCTGGACGGCACCCAGGTGTTCAGCACCCCGGTTGCCCAGCGTTGCCATGCCATCATCAACCACCCAACGCTGCCGATCGCCCTGTTCGTCGCCCGCCGCCCAGGTACCGAAAGCTACCTGGTCGACCTGCGCGATGGGCGGCTGCTGCAAACCGTGGTCTCGCAGCCCAACCGCCACTTCTACGGCCATGCGGTCATCCACAAGGGCGGGGAATGGCTGTACACCACCGAGAACGACACTACCGACCCGGGTCGCGGCGTGCTCGGTGTGTACCGTTTCGAAGGCGAACGCTTGGTGCACAGCGGCGAGCTGTCGACCCACGGCATCGGCCCGCATGAAGTGGCCTGGCTGCCGGACGGGGAAACCCTGGTGGTGGCCAACGGTGGCATCCGCACCGAGGCCGAGAGCCGCGTGGAGATGAACCTCAACGCCATGCAACCAAGCCTGGTCCTGATGCAGCGCGACGGCACCCTGCTGAGCAAAGAAACCCTCGCCCAGCAAATGAACAGCGTGCGTCACTTGGCAATTGGCGACGACGGCACCATTGCCGCCTGCCAGCAATTCATGGGCGACGCCGACGAAACCGCCGAGCTGCTGGCGATCAAGCGCCCGGGCGAGCCGTTCAAGGCCTTCCCCGTGCCGGAGCGGCAGTTGCAGGCCATGGCCCAGTACACCGCCAGCGTGGCGATTCACAGCGACCTGCGGCTGGTGGCGCTGACGGCGCCGCGGGCCAACCGGTTGTTTGTCTGGGACCTGGACAGCGGCGCGGTGAAGCTGGATGCGCCGATGCCAGATTGCGCAGGGGTTGGCGCGGTGAAGGATGGCTTTGTCGTCACCTCCGGGCAGGGGCGTTGCCGGTTCTACGATTGCCGCAAGGCAGAGCTGATCGGGCAACCGATGGACCTGCCTTCCGGGTTCTGGGACAACCACCTGCACCTGGCCTGATTATCACCGGCCTTCTAGGAGCGGCCTTGCGTCGCGAAAGGGCTGCGTAGCGGCCCCAGGATCTCAGCGTTAATGCAGAAATTGCTGGGGCCGCTACGCAGCCCTTTCGCGACGCAAGGCCGCTCCTACAGGGACCGCGTAAAATTAGCGGTTCAATTCCTTTCCCCCACTTACAAAAAACAGTCAATACTTCCCCCATCCACACGTGGGCAGGATCGCCCGTTGTCGTGTCATAACGAATAACAACCACGCTTCCAAGGAACCGGACCTATGCTTCGCCGCCGCATGCTCATCATGTTGGCCGTCGTTCTGCTGATCGTGTTGGCCCTGGGGGGCTACAAGGCCTTCTCGATCTACCAGCAGATCCAGGTGTTCACAGCCCCCAAGCCGCCGATCACCGTGGCGGCAGCGCTGGCCGAAGAACGCCAGTGGCAAGAACGCCTGCCCGCCGTCGGCAGCCTCAAGGCCCTGCAAGGCGTCGAGCTGAGCCTTGAGGTGGAAGGCATCGTCAAAAGCCTGCACTTCGACTCCGGGCAGAAGGTCAAGGCCGGGCAACTGTTGCTGCAACTCAATGACGAACAGGAAACCGCCCTGCTCGGCACCGCCCAGGCCGACCTGGGGCTGGCCAAGGTCGATTTCGGCCGCGGCAGCCAGCTGGTCGGCGACTCGGCCATCTCCCGTGGCGAGTACGATCGCCTTACCGCCCAGTACCGGCGCAACCAGGCCGTGGTCGATCAGCTCAAGGCCTCGAAGACCAAAAAAAGCATCAGTGCGCCCTTCAGCGGCACCATCGGCATTCGCCAGGTGGATGTCGGCGACTACCTGGCCGCTGGCACGGTGATCGCCACCCTGCAAGACCTGTCCAGCCTCTACGTCGACTTCAACGTGCCCGAGCAGGCCCTGCCGCACCTGAGCCTAGGCCAGCAGGTGCTGGTGCAGGTCGCCGCTTACCCGGGCCAGACCTTCACCGCCAGCCTCAGCGCCGTCAACCCCAAGGTCGAGGAAAGCACCCGCAACCTGCTGGCCCGCGCAACCCTGGCCAACCCTGACGGCAAGCTGCTGCCTGGCATGTTCGCCAACCTGCTGATCCTGCTGCCCGCGCCACAGCCGCGGGTGGTGGTGCCGGAAAGCGCCATCACCTACACCCTCTATGGCAACTCGGTGTATGTCGCCACCCCGAAAAAGGACAAGGACGGCAACCCGGAAAAAACCGACGACGGCCAACCCCCGCTCATCGCCGAGCAGCGCACCGTGCAGACGGGCGAGCGCCGCGACGGCGTGGTGGTGGTCAGCAAGGGCCTGCAGGCCGGCGAGCAGGTGGTCACCGCTGGGCAACTCAAGCTCACACCCGGCGCGGCGATCCGCATCAGCCAGGACAAGGCGCTCACACCTGAGCAAGGTGCTCCTGACCCAGGCAAGGCTGATCAAGGCACCCCGCACAACGACTGACAGGAGGCAGGCATGGCGTTCACCGACCCGTTCATCCGTCGCCCGGTCCTGGCCAGCGTCGTCAGCCTGCTGATTCTGCTGCTGGGCTTTCAGGCCTGGAGCAAACTGCAGATTCGCCAGTACCCGCAGATGGAAAACGCCCTGATCACGGTGACTACCGCGTACCCCGGTGCCAACGCCGAGACCATCCAGGGCTACATCACCCAGCCGCTGCAACAGAGCCTGGCCAGCGCCGAAGGCATCGACTACATGACCTCGGTGAGTCGGCAGAACTTCTCGATCATCTCCATTTATGCGCGCGTCGGCGCCGACAGTGACCGTTTGTTCACCGAACTGCTGGCCAAGGCCAACGAGGTGCGCAACAAGCTGCCGCAAGACGCCGAAGACCCGGTGCTGAGCAAAGAGGCCGCCGACGCCTCGGCGCTGATGTACATCAGCTTCTACAGCAAGGAAATGAGCAACCCGCAGATCACCGACTACCTGTCCCGAGTGATCCAACCCAAACTGGCCACCCTGCCGGGCATGGCCGAAGCGGAGATCCTCGGCAACCAGGTGTTCGCCATGCGCATCTGGATCGACCCGGTGAAACTGGCCGGCTACGGCCTCTCGGCCACCGATGTGACCAACGCCGTGCGCCGTTACAACTTCCTCTCGGCCGCCGGTGAGGTAAAAGGCGAGTACGTGGTCACCAGCATCAATGCCAGCACCGAGCTCAAGTCTGCCGAAGCGTTCGCTGCCCTGCCAGTCAGGACCAGCGGCGACAGCCGGGTGCTGCTGGGCGATGTGGCACGGGTCGAAATGGGTGCAGAAAACTACGACACGGTCAGTTCGTTCGACGGCATCCCTTCGGTCTACATCGGCATCAAGGCCACACCGGCCGCCAACCCGCTGGAGGTGATCAAGGAAGTCCGGCGCATCATGCCGGAACTCGAAAGCCAGTTACCCTCGGCGCTGAAGGTGTCGATTGCCTACGACGCCACGTTGTTCATCCAGGCCTCCATCGACGAGGTGATCAAGACCCTCGGCGAAGCGGTGCTGATCGTCATCGTCGTGGTGTTCCTGTTCCTCGGCGCGTTGCGCTCGGTGCTGATCCCGGTGGTGACCATCCCGCTGTCGATGATCGGCGTGCTGTTCTTCATGCAGATGATGGGCTACTCGCTCAACCTGCTGACCCTGTTGGCGATGGTGCTGGCCATCGGCCTGGTGGTAGACGATGCCATTGTCGTGGTGGAGAACATCCACCGGCACATGGAAGAAGGCAAGACGCCGTTCGACGCGGCGCTTGAAGGTGCACGGGAAATCGCCATGCCGGTGGTGTCGATGACCATCACCCTGGCCGCGGTGTATGCCCCTATCGGCTTCCTGACCGGGCTCACAGGCGCGTTATTCAAAGAATTCGCCCTGACCTTGGCCGGTGCAGTGATCATCTCCGGCGTCGTCGCCCTGACCCTGTCACCGATGATGTGCGCGCTGTTGCTGCGCCAGGAACAGAACCCCTCGGGCCTTGCCCATCGCCTCGACCTGCTGTTCGAGCGCCTCAAGGTGCGCTACCAGCGCCTGCTGCACGCCACCCTGGACAGCCGGCCGGTGGTGCTGGTGTTCGCCGTGATTGTCCTGTGCCTGATC
Organism: Pseudomonas sp. SWRI50; assembly: GCF_014269095.1. NCBI lineage: Bacteria > Pseudomonadati > Pseudomonadota > Gammaproteobacteria > Pseudomonadales > Pseudomonadaceae > Pseudomonas > Pseudomonas sp. SWRI50. The sequence goes on from NZ_JABWRW010000004.1 coordinate 174,297, forward strand.
CCGGTACTGCTCAAATTCACCCAGAACGAGCTGGCGCCCAACGAGGACCAAGGGGTGATCTTCATGATCAGCAGTTCACCGCAGCCGGCCAACCTCGACTACCTCAACGCCTACACCGACCAGTTCACGCCGCTGTTCAAAGCCTTCCCCGAGTATTACTCGTCGTTTCAGATCAACGGTTTCAACGGTGTGCAGAGCGGCATTGGCGGCTTCCTGTTAAAGCCCTGGAACGAGCGCGAGCGCACGCAGATGGAGCTGCTGCCGCTGGTGCAGGCCAAACTTGAAGAAATCGGCGGCCTGCAGATCTTCGGCTTCAACCTGCCGTCGCTGCCCGGTACCGGTGAGGGCCTGCCGTTCCAGTTCGTGATCAACACCGCGGGGGACTACCCGGCCCTGCTGGACGTGGCCCAACGTATCAAGACACGCGCCCAGGCATCGGGCAAGTTCGCCTTCCTCGACATCGACCTGGCCTTCGACAAACCGGAAGTGGTGGTCGACATCGACCGGGCCAAAGCGGCACAGATGGGCGTCTCGATGGACGCCCTGGGCGGCACCTTGGCCACCCTGCTGGGCGAGGGGGAAATCAACCGTTTCACCCTGGAGGGCCGCAGCTACAAGGTGATTGCCCAGGTCGAGCGGCCGTACCGCAACAACCCCGGCTGGCTCAACAACTACTACGTGAAGAACGACCAGGGCCAATTGCTGCCACTGTCGACCCTCATCACCCTCAGCGACCGCGCCCGCCCGCGCCAGCTCAACCAGTTCCAGCAGTTGAACTCGGCCATCATCCAAGGCGTGCCCATGGTCAGCCTGGGCGAAGCGCTGCAGACCGTGCAGGCCATCGCCCGCGAAGAAGCCCCGGAAGGCTTCGCCTTCGACTATGCCGGGGTGGCGCGCCAGTATGTTCAGGAAGGCAGCGCGTTGTGGGTAACCTTCGGCCTGGCGCTGGCGATCATCTTCCTGGTGCTGGCGGCGCAATTCGAAAGCTTCCGCGATCCGCTGGTGATTCTGGTGACCGTACCGTTGTCGATCTGCGGGGCGCTGTTGCCGCTGTTCCTGGGTATTTCCAGCATGAACATCTATACCCAGGTCGGGCTGGTGACACTGATCGGGCTGATCACCAAGCACGGTATTCTGATCGTCGAATTTGCCAACCAGTTGCGCGAAGAAAAAGGCCTGAGCGTGCGTGAGGCAATCGAGGAAGCGGCCGCCATCCGCCTGCGGCCGGTACTGATGACCACGGCGGCGATGGTGTTTGGCATGGTGCCGTTGATTCTGGCGACCGGCGCAGGGGCAGTGAGCCGGTTCGATATCGGCACGGTGATTGCGACCGGGATGTCGATCGGGACGTTGTTTACCTTGTTTGTGCTGCCTTGCATCTACACCTTGCTGGCGCACAAGACGGTGGCCAAGGCACCTGTGCCAGCTGACATTGCCCGGTAGGAGCAGCCTGGTGCTGCGAAGAGGCCGGTAGCAGCAGCGAAGATTCAGGGTGTTTTCACCGGCCTCTTCGCAGCACCAGGCTGCTCCTACCGGAATCGTAGTTGGCCGACGGCACTCACAACCAAAAAAACCAGAGGCCCCGCTATGCAGGGCCTCTGGTTTTCAAGCACCACCCAGGTTCAGCCGAACGGCCGCAATCCCTGACGCATACCGAACAGGAACAGCAACAGGTCCTGGTCCGGCTTGACCTGTTCCTGCGGCTTTGCCACACGTGGCAAAGCGCACTGGTCAGCCATCTCGGCCTTGCTGAACACCGTCGGCTTCGGCTCTTCCCAGGCAGCCACCGCCACGGTGGTCACGGCCAATCCAGCCACCAGGAACAAAGCTCGAGCGATTTCTAGTTTCATTGCCCTAACCCTTTGACAACGCTGCCAAACGCCATTTGGTAAAAATAGAGCAATGTCTGCCATTCCGCATCAGTGAACGACGAGTGGCGGCGCAGCTGACGCAGGTCATTCGCCGCCGCACGTTGGCAGCTGATGCGCCGCCGGCACTTCTCAAGGTCCAGCAAAGCGACTTCGACCCGGGCCTGTTCGCCCTCGCCGATCACCTTGACGAACACATGCTTGCCGTACAGGCAGCCGTGCTGCCAGTGCCCCAGGTGCATACGCGCCAGGTTATCCGCCAGGTCCTTGAGCATGCGCTCATGCACCGCCTGAGGGTAACGCTCGCGGGCACCTTCGGCATGCCAGGTGTCGAGCTCGACAAAGCCATCCAGCGCTTCGCTGACCAGCAGCGCGCGCCATTGATGATCGGCATCGCGCTCGGCACCACAAAAGACGATGTGCGGAACACGTACACCCAATTGCTCGAAGCTGTTGATGGCATCGAGTTCACGCAAAACGGTCGGCCGGCCAAAGGGGTGCAGCAGGCTGCGGTAGATGTGCCCGACCTGGCGCTTGGCATACAGCAGTTTGCCGTTGGCATCGTTGAGGCGTTGCACGCCACTTTCGCCGCCACGCCGCTGGTTGGGTTCCTCGACCCATTCGCCCTGCTGGCGCCAGTAAAAATCGAACCGCGACTCCCCACTCTGGGCTACAGCCATCAAACACTACCCCTTACGCAATACATAGACTCGCCACATGGCATAGAACGGCAGGAAGTCCAAGCGTTCCTGGATTCTGAAACCGGCGGCCTCAAATTCTTCTTCGACCGTGTCCGCTGGTAACACGAAACGATTCTGGTAATTGTCCTGCTCGGCCTTGGCGCTGCGACGCTGCTCGAGCTTTTTCCGGCGCCAAGCTTTGAAGTTGCCGTCCACCCACAGCGACAGAATCACACTATCACGGCTAACTCTTTGAAATTCCGAAAGAATTGTCTTTCTGTGGGCCGCTTCGCCGATGTGATGGAACAGCCGCATGCAGAAAATGCTGTCGACCGAATTGTCAGGAAGGTCAATGGCGAACGCAGAAGTCTGCAAGGGGCGTACCCGGGCGACCACCTCTGGCGGTTGCGCGGCACAGGCTGTCTCGATCATCGCCTCGGAGTTGTCGGCGCCGATGATGACTCGGTTGGGTTTTTCCGCCAGCAACGGCCAGAAGCGCCCAGCACCGCAGGGCAGGTCAAGGACCAGGCCCGGCTCACCGGCCAACGCCAAGGCGCGACGTGCCAACTGCTCATCGCGCTTGTGGGAAAGGCGTCGGGCCAGGCCATCCTGATGCTTGAGAAAATACTCGCGCGCGTGGTCTTTGTCGTATTTCTCGGAAAATTCAAGCTTGATGGGGCTACGCATTGGGCATCTCCTGACTCCAGTGCGCTCACCTTAGGTAAGCAAGCGTTGGAATCAGGTTATGCCAATGTGAAAAAAGTGTTAGTTCTTTGGAGAGGTATTACCAAAAATTACCCGACCAACCCCGAAGGGCTGCCCTTCTCCACACTTTGGCTCAGGTCCACCTGAAAGCGGCAGCCGTGCGGCAAGGTCGAGGTCAGGGTGACGCGCCACCCCTGGTCGTCACAGATGCGCTGCACCAGCGACAAGCCCAAGCCCAGCCCTTCGCCACGCCGCTCAGCGCCGCGCACGAAGGGTTTGAACATCGCCTCGCGCTGCTCCTCGGGGATGCCCACGCCACTGTCCTCGACGCTGAACCCATTCGCTTCCAGGCTCAGGCGAATGTAACCGCTGTCGGTGTAGTGCGCGGCGTTGCGCAGCAGGTTGCCCATCACCGATTGCAGGAAGGTGGCGTTGTACAGCACCGGGCTTGCGCTGACACGGCCGTCGAAATACAGCGTGAGCCCCTTCTGCTCGATCGTTTCGCGCCAAACCCCAGTGAGTTCATCCGCAACCTCGCGCAAGGTCGCTTGGGAGGCCACGGCACCCTCATCGCGTTGGGCGCGGGCAAGCATCAGGAAGGTCTTGACCAGTTCGCGCATTTCTTCGGTCGCCCGCGCCACCCGCTCGACCTGGCTACGTGCACGCGGGTCCAGTGCCTGGTTTTCCAGCAGCAGCTCACACGACGTGGCCAGCACCATCAGCGGGGTTCGCAGCTCGTGGCTGACGTCGCTGGTGAACAGCCGCTCGCGGGTCAAGGCGTCGCGCAAGCGGCCCAGCGTGTCGTCGAAGGCCACAGCCAGCTGGCCCACTTCGTCGGCCGCGTAATCGGGTGCCAGCGGCGGTGCCAGGCCGAGTAGCTGGTCGCGGTGGCGCACTTGACGCGCCAGGCGGATCACCGGTGCCATCACCCGGCGCGCCACCAGCCAGCCCAGGATCACGGCCAGCACCAGGCTGAGCACAAAGCCGACGACCACAACAGCGAACAGCACACGCTCGCGCTCTTCGAAGTCGCTCTGGTCCTGCAGCAGTACGTAGCGCCGACCATCGACGATCTCGACCATCGCGTGGTACGACAGCTGGTCGCGAAACACTTCGTGGAAGCCCCTGTCGAGGTGGCGCAAGTCTTTGGGCAACTCGAAATCGTCACGCCCGCCACTGAAGTAGAACAGCTGGTCCGGACGCGGCCGATGGCTCCAGTCACTGACGCTGTCCATGCGCAACAGGCGTTGCAGGTCGCCGCCCAGCACACTGGAAATCAGCCGCTCTTCAACCAGGTGCACCGTGGCGACGATGCCGAAGGCGAAGGCGCCGGCCACCAGCGCGCTCATCAACGCAAAGGCGATGATGATGCGCTGGGCAAGGCTTTGCTTAAACTCCATCGCGGCCCTCGGCGAGGCGATAGCCGACGCCATGGACGGTATGCAGCAGCGGTTTTTCGAACGGTTTGTCGATCACCTGGCGCAACTGGTGCACATGGCTGCGCAGGCTGTCGCTGTCAGGGCAGTCGTCGCCCCACAGGGCTTCTTCCAGTACTTCGCGTCGCAGCACGTGTGGGCTTTTCTGCATCAACACGGCAAGCAGCTTGAGGCCGACCGGGTTGAGTTTGAGCAGGCGGCCTTGGCGCGTGACTTCCAAGGTGTCGAGGTCGTAGCTCAGGTCGGCGACCTGCAAGGTGCGACGCCCACCTCCCTGGGCACGGCGCAGCACCGCTTCGATGCGCGCGGCCAGCTCCGACAGCGCAAACGGCTTGAGCAGGTAATCGTCGGCACCCGAGCGGAAGCCTTGCAGGCGGTCGTCCAGCTGATCGCGGGCGGTGAGCATGATCACCGGGGTGTCACGCCGGGCGTCTTCGCGCAGGCGTTTGCACAGGGTATAGCCATCGATGCCGGGCAGCATGATGTCGAGGACGATCAGGTCGTAGTGCTCGGTGGCCGCCAGGTGCAAGCCCGACAACCCGTCCTGGGCGCAATCGACGGTGTAGCCTTTCATGCCGAGGTAATCGGCCAGGTTGGCAAGAATATCGCGGTTGTCTTCAACCAATAGAATGCGCATCGGGTTCTCCTGTGCGGCGCTTCGCTATGGTGCGCGGCAGGCGCAGCTTAAGGCCAATGCCTGCACTGTGCCACCCCTGGGGAAAATTCACCGGAGTTGACAGTTTTTTCACCGATCCTTCACGGACACAGGATAGCGCCCACTCGATAATGCCCGATCTTTTTTGCGCCCTGGAGTCGTCATGCACGAACGTACCCGCCCTCGCCCGATCAATCTCTGGCTGTACCTGGGCATTCCTCTGGTGACGGCAGTGGCCTTGATCCTGCTTGAGCTGACCTCGGTCGACATGGACGTGGCCAACCTGTTCTTCGACCCGGCTGCCGGGCAATTCATCGGCCGGCACAGCTATGTGCTGGAAAACGTACTGCATGATGGGGTCAAGCAGGTGGTGATCCTGCTGGGGCTGCTGGCCTTGCTGACCTTTGCCGTGAGTTTCTTCTGGAAGCGTTTGTTCGGTTGGCGCCGGGAGCTGGGTTGCCTGGTGTTGGCGCTGGGCTTGTCCACAGCGTTTGTCACACCGCTGAAGAAGGTCACCCAAGTGCAGTGCCCCTGGAGCCTGACCCAGTTCGGCGGCAAGGAAACCTACAGCAAGCTGCTGGAGGCACGCCCCGCCACCGACAAGCCGGGGCTGTGCTGGCCGGGCGGGCATGCTGCGACCGGCTTCTGCCTGTTCGCGTTGTTCTTTGCGCTGCGTGACCGACGCCCGCGCCTGGCACGGGTGGCGTTGGGGGTAGCGCTGGTCGCCGGTTCGGTGCTGTCGGTCGGGCGGATGATGCAAGGGGCGCACTTCTTGTCGCACAACGTGTGGACGGCGGTGTTCTGCTGGTTGATCGGGTTGGGGTCGTATTACCTGGTGCTGTACCGGCGCAGGCGGGTTGAGGCGCCTGCTGTGGAGGCCAGTGTTGCCTGAGTGAGGGGCCGCTGCGCGGCCCATTCGCAGCACAAGGCTGCTCCCACAAAAAGCAACCTGTAGGAGCAGCCTTGCGCTGCGAACGGGCTGCAAAGCAGCCCCAATGTTCACCACCGAAGCACAAAAAAAGCCCCGGCTCTCGCGAGCCGGGGCTTTTTATGACGCTAGGGGTAAGGCTGGCTTACATCATGCCGCCCATGCCACCCATGCCGCCCATGTCTGGCATGCCGCCGCCAGCTGGAGCTTCGCTCGGAGCATCAGCAATCATGGCTTCGGTGGTGATCATCAGACCGCCAATCGAAGCAGCAGCTTGCAGTGCCGAACGGGTCACTTTAGCTGGGTCCAGGATGCCCATCTCGATCATGTCGCCGTATTCGCCGGTAGCAGCGTTGTAACCGAAGTTACCCGAACCCTGCTTGACCTTGTCGGCCACAACGCTTGGCTCGTCGCCGGCGTTGGCAGTGATCTGACGCAGCGGGGCTTCAACAGCGCGACGCAGCAGTGCGATACCGACGTTCTGGTCTTCGTTGTCGCCTTTCAGGTCAACGATTGCGCTCAGGGCGCGAACCAGGGCAACACCACCGCCAGGCACCACGCCTTCTTCAACGGCTGCACGGGTAGCGTGCAGGGCGTCTTCAACGCGGGCTTTCTTCTCTTTCATTTCGACTTCGGTGCCAGCACCGACTTTGATCACGGCAACACCGCCAGCCAGTTTGGCCAGACGCTCTTGCAGCTTCTCACGGTCGTAGTCCGAGGAAGTCTCTTCGATCTGGGCACGGATCTGCTTGACGCGTGCTTCGATGTCACCGTCGACGCCAGCGCCGTCGATGATGGTGGTGTTTTCCTTGGACAGGATGACGCGCTTGGCGTTACCCAGGTGCTCCAGGGTAGCGGTTTCCAGGGACAGGCCGATCTCTTCGGAGATAACGGTACCGCCGGTCAGGACCGCGATGTCCTGCAGCATGGCCTTGCGGCGGTCGCCGAAGCCAGGTGCCTTGACCGCAGCAACCTTGACGATGCCGCGCATGTTGTTGACGACCAGGGTAGCCAGCGCTTCGCCTTCAACGTCTTCAGCAACGATCAGCAGTGGGCGGCCGGCCTTGGCAACGGCTTCCAGCACTGGCAGCAGCTCACGGATGTTGGAGATCTTCTTGTCGACCAGCAGCAGCAGCGCGCCTTCCAGCTCGGCAACCATGGTGTCCGGCTTGTTGACGAAGTACGGCGACAGGTAGCCACGGTCGAACTGCATGCCTTCTACGACAGACAGTTCGTTTTCCAGGCCCGAGCCTTCTTCAACGGTGATCACGCCTTCTTTACCGACTTTTTCCATAGCTTCGGCGATGATTTCACCGATGGAGTTGTCGGAGTTGGCGGAGATGGTGCCTACCTGAGCAATGGCCTTGGAGTCGGCGCATGGCTTGGACAGGTTTTTCAGCTCGGCGACGACAGCGGCGGTGGCCTTGTCGATACCACGCTTCAGGTCCATCGGGTTCATGCCGGCAGCGACGGCTTTCAGGCCTTCGTTGACGATGGCTTGAGCCAGAACGGTAGCGGTGGTGGTGCCGTCACCGGCTGCATCGTTGGCCTTGGAAGCGACTTCCTTGACCAGCTGGGCGCCCATGTTTTCGAAGGCGTCTTTCAGCTCGATTTCTTTGGCAACGGAAACGCCGTCCTTGGTGATGGTCGGTGCGCCGAAGCTCTTGGCCAGGACCACGTTGCGGCCTTTCGGGCCCAGGGTCGCTTTTACTGCGTCAGCCAGAACGTTGACACCAACCAGCATTTTTTTACGGGCGGAATCGCCGAATTTTACGTCTTTAGCAGCCATGATCGTTTAATCCTTGAAATTCTTTGGAATAACGGGAAATCGGGGAAATCAGCCTTCGATAACGGCGAGAATTTCGTTCTCGGCCATTACCAGCAGGTCTTCGCCGTCGACTTTCACGGTGTTGCTGCCCGAGTAAGGGCCGAAAACCACTTTGTCACCCACTTTCACGGCCAGCGCGCGTACTTCGCCATTTTCCAGGATGCGGCCGGTGCCAACGGCGACAACTTCGCCGCGGTTTGGTTTTTCAGCGGCCGAACCCGGCAGGACGATACCGCCAGCGGTTTTCGATTCTTCTTCGCTGCGACGGATGACTACGCGGTCATGCAGAGGACGAAGCTTCATTGTCGATCTCTCCCAAATTGTGGTTTTCATCGGCCGGTATCGACACCGGCGGGTTGATGCGGTCCGGCGTTGCCGGGGTGGCCCGCGCGGGGCGAACCACCTGAGTTATGTCTGGTGTCGCCACCAGAAACCTTGCGGTGACCCATACATGAGGCCGCCATAGGCAATTACAAGGCTTGATACGGAAAATTTTTAATCAGCGCTGAACGGAAAAAGAACAGGGGCCGCGATGCGGCCCCTGAATGTCACTTGTCGCGGCGCTCGTACTCGCCCTCAATCACGTTGGGGCGGTGGCCGGCATCACGCGGCGGCTGCGCCTGGAACGGATCATCCTGAAACGCACGCTGGCGCATGGCCTGCTCTTCGGCACGCTGGCGCATCTTGCGCGCAGCCAGGTGACGGGTGAATGGCAACAGGCAGATCAGGCCCAGCACGTCGCTGATAAAACCTGGCAGCAGCAGCAAGCCGCCACCCACCGCCAGCATCATCCCCTGGAACATGTCCTCAGCGGGCAGTTCGCCGCGCTGCAGGCTTTCACGGGCACGCAGTGCGGTGGCCAGCCCGGCCACGCGCATCACCAGCACACCCAGCGCCGAACCGGCGATGATCAGCAGCAGCGCCGGGAAAAACCCGATGGCCGCACTGACCTTGACGAAGACGAACAGCTCCAGCACAGGAAACAGCAGAAGCAACAGTAGAAAAGCACGCATCAAAGATTCCTCGACGGAAGAGACCTTCCAATAAGACCTCAGATGGATGCGACCGCTCCCAATTTCAACCCTCTACTTCAGCAGCAACCGGCCACTGGTCGGCGCGAGCCAGTAAAACCAACGCTTCGCGAACTTGTGTCGGCGTATTGCAAAGACTTGGGAACGGCAGCCAGTAGATGCCCTGACCAATACGCAGGTGCATGCCTTCGCTGTCGACCCCGACCATGAGCGCAGGGGCTGTGCGTGGCAGGTCGGTCAGTTCGACGTAATGGGCGATGGCATTGGCGTGATCGCTGTTCATGTGTTCGATCATGCTCGCCTCGGCCTTGCCCGCGAACGGGTTGGCCAGGGTCACGTGGTCAAGCCAGTGAATGGCGCCAAAGCCGCCGATGTAGCGGTGGCGCACGGGCTGCAGCACCCAGAAGTCGAAATCGTGGGCCTTGTGGTAATTGGCCGCGTCGGGGAAGTACCGGTAGTAGCGCTCGGCAGCGGCCTCGATGGCAGCTTCATCCACCAGCTTGTGTGCTTCGGCCATTACCGTCAGGCGGCCGACCGCCTGCACATCCTCGGCTTCACGCTCACCGACCAGCAGCGAGCATTTAGGGTCTTTTTGCAGGTTATGGGTGTGCTGGGCGATGCGGCTGATGAGGATCAGCGGGTTGCCCTGTGCATCCAGGCAATACGGCACGACGGAACCAAACGGGAAGCCAGGCATGGACTTGGAATGGGTCGAGAGCACGCCGCGGTATTCCTTGAGCAGCAGTTCCCGGGCGGGGCGGATGGCTTTGTTACTCACGAAGGGCGCTCCTGGCGGCGGACTGGATGGGTGACAAGATAAGCATTATCACCCGCCGCTGCCACAGGCAGCTTCGCCATTATGCCGACGGTGTAGGAGCGGCCTTGCGTCGCGAAAGGGCTGCGAAGCGGCCCCGGCAATTTCTGCATTGAAGCTGAGATCTTCGGGGCCGCTTCGCGCCCCTTTCGCGACGCAAGGCCGCTCCTACAGTTACCAGGTCACGCCAAAGCCTGCCGTGTAGCGGGTCTTGTCCAGGTCGCTGTCACGCGTGCCGCTGATGATGTCCTTCTCAGCCTTGAGGTTGAGCGAGGCCCATTCGGTGACTTTGTAGCGCAGGCCAACCTCGGCATCCAGCGAGTAGTCGGCCACGTTGCCCAGCGGCTTGGCGACTTCGCCATTGGTGAACAGCTGCACGTTCTTGCCGATCAGGTAGCGGGTGTAGTCCCACTTGACCGCCGCTGCATAGAAGTTGTCCTTGGCGCCGTCCTGGTACTCGAAATCGGTACGGTTGATCAGCGAGCCCAGCGAGAACGCGCCCAGCTCGTCGTCCCAGAACTGGTAGCCCGGGCCTGTACCCACGGTACGCTGGCGAGCCAGGTCCTCGATGTGGTCGCGCTTGTATTCCATGCGCCCCTGCCAGAACCACTTCTCGGTAATGAAGCGGTCGAGGGCGTACTCGGCACTCCAGTTATCGGTGGTGGTGACGTCGTCCTTGCTCTCGCGGTTGTATTCGCCCTCGGCGTTGTGCCGCCAGCGGCCATGACGTGCTGTCGTCTTGAAGCCCACGTCATAGTCGTCGGTGTCGTTCTCGGCACGCTTGTAGTCCAGGGCAACATCGACGTTGCCTTTCCAGACCAGGTCTTCGACCACCGGCTTGGGCTTCATGATCTGTTCGATGCTGGCCAGGTCGACGGTCTTGGGCGCCTCGCCGTTGGCCAGGGTGACCTTGCCGTCTTCGGCGGCCTTCAGCGATTTGGCCCGCTCACCGCTGTAGGCGTCCTGCTTGACCAGCAGTTCCTGGTCGCTTTCCAAGGTCTTGACGGCTTTCCAGTCCAGCGCGATAGACCCGCCATAAGGGGTCTCCAGCAGCAGCTTGCCACCGTCGAAGACTTTGATCTTGCCACTGAGACGATCACCGTTTTTCATCCACACGGTGTCGGCAACCGCAGGCGCGGCGCACAGGGAAGCAGCTAGCAGGCACAACAAGGATCTAGAATACATAAGCGGACTACAGGTTCGATTCGACGAAAAAAGCCGGGCATTATCCAGATACCGACAACCAGAGCAAGGACAGACCGGGAGCCTGCGATTGAGTTCAACACTCATTTACCGTCACCATTGGTCCGGTTTCATCCACAGGCCACGGGGGCACTGATGTCCGAGGCATACGCGCACGCATTGGAAACGCCAGAGGCCCGACGAACGGCCCTGTATTCGGTACTTGGGCAAGTGCCCGAAGGCAAGGTGGTCAGCTACGGCCAGCTTGCCGAGCTGGCGGGCCTTGGCCGCGCGGCACGTTGGGTTGGGCGTACCCTCGGGCAGCTACCACCCGACACTCGCCTGCCCTGGCATCGGGTACTGGGCGCTGGCGGGCGGCTGAGCCTGGCTTTAGGCACGCCCTCTGGCGACGAACAACGGGCGCGGCTGCGCGCAGAAGGCGTAAATGTGACCAATAATCGTGTGGATATGACACGCCATGGCTGGCGCCCGATGGAGCACAGCGGTTAGAGTGCGCGCTTTGTATTCGCAAACTTGAGGCAGATGTTGGCCCATGCCCCGTAAAACCTGGCGCGCTGCGCTCGCTGCCTATGCCAGCCCGTCAACCCTGGTACTTCTGCTGCTCGGCTTTGCCGCCGGCCTGCCCTACATGCTGGTGTTCTCGACCCTTTCGGTATGGTTGCGCGAAGCTGGCGTGGCCCGTGAGACCATTGGTTACGCGAGCCTGATCGGCCTGGCCTATGCCTTCAAATGGGTCTGGTCGCCGCTGCTCGACCAATGGCGCCTGCCCCTGCTCGGCGGCCTAGGGCGCCGCCGTTCGTGGCTGTTGCTGTCGCAGGCACTGGTGGTGGTCGGGCTGGTCGGCATGAGCCTGTGCGACCCACAGCAGCACCTGTCGTGGCTGATCGCCCTGGCGGTTCTGGTTGCCTTCGCCTCGGCGACCCAGGACATCGCCGTCGATGCCTATCGCCTGGAGATTGCCGATGACCAGCGCCAGGCTGCCCTGGCTGCCAGCTACATGGCGGGTTACCGGGTGGCGGCCCTGCTGGCCACGGCCGGTGCGCTGTTCTTCGCCGAATGGTTTGGCTCCACCGGTTTCAGCTACCTGCACAAGGCCTGGGCCGGCACCTACATCATGTTCGCCCTGTTGATGCTGCCGGCGCTGTTCACCACCTTGGTCATGCGTGAACCCCCGGTGCCGCTGCGTACTCAGCTGTCGGCGGCGCGTTACGGCCTGGTGCACCAGCTGGCGTCGGTGTTCGTGCTGATCGTGCTGCTGGTGTCGGTGCCTGCCAGCTTCACCCAGCTGTTCAATACCGACTGGGCCAGCGTGTTCTTCGGTGATGCGACGCCCCTCGACCTGCTGCTCGAAGACCGCGCCTTCCTGCGCCTGATCCTGTACGCGATGCTGACTTGGGCGTGCCTGTCGACCATGGGCCGTCGTGGCCTTGCCCCGGTGCTTACCCCGGTCAACGACTTCATTGCCCGCTACCGCTGGCAAGCGCTGCTGCTGCTTGGACTGATTGCCACCTATCGCATGTCGGATACGGTCATGGGCGTGATGGCCAACGTGTTCTACATCGACATGGGCTTCACCAAGGACCAGATCGCCAGCGTCAGCAAGATCTTCGGCCTGATCATGACCTTGGTCGGCGCCGGCGTCGGCGGCCTGTTGATCGTGCGCTTCGGCATCATGCCGATCCTGTTCATCGGTGGCGCGGCCTCGGCGGCGACCAACATCCTGTTCCTGATGCTGGCCGACATGGGCCCGAACCTGGACATGCTGGTGGTCACCATCTCGCTGGACAACTTCAGCTCTGGCATGGCCACCTCGGCGTTCGTCGCCTACCTGTCGAGCCTGACCAACCTGAAGTTCTCGGCCACCCAGTACGCGCTGCTGAGCTCGATCATGCTGTTGCTGCCACGGCTGATTGGCGGCTATTCGGGGGTTATGGTGGAGAAGTTCGGTTACCACGACTTCTTCCTGATCACCGCCCTGCTGGGCGTGCCGACGTTGATTCTGATCGCCCTGCAGTGGCGTCAGGAGGCCGGGCGCGGCAAGCCCGTGCCCGAGGAGAACCCAGCGGCCGAACGGCCCTGAACCCCTCTCTTTACATGTTTCACTGTAGGAGCAGCCTTGTGCTGCGAAGAGGCCGGTAACAGCAGCGAAGATTCACTATTCTGTCACCGGCCTCTTCGCAGCACAAGGCTGCTCCTACAGGAATTGCGCATGGCCGGCGCCGGCAAGCTACTGAGCAACCGCCCCTTCCCCAGGCCGGCCACCCACCACGAACCACAACGGCCAGAGCGCCAGCGCACCCGCCACGCTGGCTGCCAAGGCAAAGTGCAGCAGGCTGGCACCTGCCCCGATCATCGCCAGCAGTGCCCCACCCAGGCCCAACAAGGCGATGGTGATCATCCCCAGCATGGCCGAGACCAGCCCCTTGCTTTGCTCGCTGGAGAACAGCGTCATGCGGTACAGCACGGCGTTGGCCACACCCAACCCCAGCGCGTACAGCGACATGCCAGCGACCACGCTGGTCACCGTCGGCCAGTACCAAGTCGCCAGCACCATCATCGACAGGCCAGCCAGGTAGGGCCACAGTGCGCCACGCACCAGAGCTGGCAGCGGGTAACGGTCGGCAATGCGGTTGATGATCAGGTTGCCCATGATCAGCCCGCCGAACACCGGCAATTGCCACAAGGCATATTCCATCGTACTCAGCCCCTCATCATGGATGAGCAGCACCGGCGACAGGCCAATCCAGCCAATCAAGGGCAAGCCGACCAGGCCAAGGGCTGCGCTGCCGGCGACAAAGCGGCGGTTGGCCAGCAACTGGCCGTAGCCAGACAACAGTGGCAGCAGGTGAATTGGGGTGAACGGCAGCCGCGAACCATCGCGCCGCTCCACACCGAGTGTTTCCGGCATCAAGCGGTACAGCAGCACCCAGGCCAGCACCGCGCCGATGGCAAAGGCCACGAACAGCCAACGCCAGTCCAGCCATTGCAGCAGCAAGGTCCCCACCAGCGGGCCGAGCAGCGGCGACAGCAGGGCAATGTTGGCCAGCAGGGCCATCATGCGCACCGCGTCCGCTTCGCTGAACGCCTCGTTCAAGGCCGGGTAGCTGACCGTGACCACAAAGCCCAGGCCGATGCCCTGCAACAGGCGCAGCAAGTTGAACAAGCCGATGTCATGGACCCAGAAGGTCGCCAGGCACGCCACGCCAAAGAACACACAACCCCCCAACAGCAACGGGCGACGGCCATAGCGGTCGGCCAGGGGGCCGATCAGCCACTGCAGGACCACGCCACCGAGCAGGTACAGGTTCAGGGCGTGGGGGATGTATTCGGGGCTGGCGTTCAGGTCGTCGACCACCACGGGCATGGCCGGCATGACCGCGTCGCTGGCCAGGTAAGTGAGCAATTCGAACAGGGCCAGGGTGAGGCCAAACAGCAAGGCTCGGAGGGGGGTGATGTACAGCAGTGGTTTCATGGTGAGCTTCGGGTAGAGGCAGGTGGGGTCAGGCTATATGCCAGAAGTGGCGGGGTTTAGCTGTGAACAAGTGTAATGAGGTGGAAAAAGCCGGGGCCGCTGCACGTTCCATCGCCGGCAAGCCGGCTCCCACACAGTTAGATGACAACCTGAACCTGTGGGAGCCGGCTTACCGGCGATGGGGCGCACAGCGGCCCCGGCTTATTTGAACAGCGGTGTTACTGGGTAGCCGTCTCCTGCACCACACGAATCACTCGCTGCGGAAACGGAATATCGATGCCCTCGGCCTTCAACCGGTCACGGGCATGCTCGTTGAGCATGAACATCACATCCCAATAGTCGGACGTCTTGGTCCAGATACGCAGCGACACGGTGATCGAACTGTCGCCCAGCGTCGAAATCACCGCCTGCGGTGCCGGGTCGGCCAGCACACGCGGGTCCTGCGCCAGTTCCAGCAGCACGTTGCGCGCCTTTTGCAGGTCGGCCTCGTAATCCACGCCCACGTCGAACACCACTTTGCGGGTCGGCTGGCGGTTGGTGTTGGTGATGATGCCGTTGGACAGGCTGCCGTTAGGCATGATCACCGTCTTGTTGTCACCGGTGCGCAGCACGGTGTGGAAAATCTGGATGCTGTCCACGGTGCCGCTGACACCCTGCGCTTCGATCCAATCGCCGATGCGGAACGGGCGGAACATCAAGATCAACACACCGCCGGCAAAGTTCGCCAGGCTACCCTGCAACGCCAGGCCAATGGCCAGGCCGGCAGCACCGATAGCGGCAACGAAGGAGGTGGTCTCGATGCCGATCATCGACGCCACGCTGACGAACAGCAGGATCTTCAGGATGATATTGGCCAGGGTGCTGATGAACCCCTGCAATGCCAGGTCGGCATTGCGCAGGCCAACCAGCTTGCCCAAGCGCGCGCTGACCTTGTTGATGACCCACCAGCCGATGGCCAGGGTCAGCAACGCCAGGCACACGCGGCTGCCGTACTCCATGATCAACGGAACCCAGGCTTGGGATTGGCGGACCAGCTGATCGACTTCAGCGTTCAAATCCATGTTCATCTCCTGATGCCGAACGGCATGTGCACGGTAAAACTGGCCGCGGGCATTTCCGCGGCCACGGCCCCCATGGACATCATTACGCCATCGAGGTTCCTGGTGACGCTTCGATCAATCGCGGAAGTTGTTGAACTGCAGCGGCATGTCGAATTCCTTGGCGCGCAGGGCAGCGATCGCTTCTTGCAGGTCGTCACGCTTCTTGCCGGTGACACGCACCTGCTCACCCTGGATGGAAGCCTGGACCTTGAGCTTGGCATCCTTGATGTGGGCGACAATCTTCTTCGCCAGCTCTTTGTCGATGCCTTCGCGGAACTTGGCTTCCTGTTTCATTTCTTTGCCGGACGCATAGGCATCCTTGGTTTCTAAGCATTTGACATCGATCTTGCGCTTGACCAGCGCACCGCGCAGGATCTCGATCATCGCCTCGAGCTGGAATTCGGCCTCGGCGGTCAGCAGCACGGTCTGTTCCTTGTCCTTGAACTCGAAGCTGCCTTTGCCCTTGAGGTCAAAACGGCGATCGAGTTCCTTGACGGCGTTGTCTACAGCGTTCTGCACTTCGTGCTTGTCCAGTTCCGATACCACGTCGAACGAAGGCATGGGTATTCTCCAAAAATAAAAGCGCGCTCGGCCTGAAGATGGAGCACGCTGAGTTAGATGGTTAAAATGCGGGCTCATTATAACGGGTTGCGAAACGCATATGAGCAGCACATGGCATATTCTCGGCGCGGGTAGCCTGGGCAGCCTGTGGGCTTGCCGCCTGGCGCGCGCCGGCAAGGCGGTACGTTTGATCCTGCGCGACGAGCAGCGGCTGCAGGCCTATCAACGTGTGGGCGGCCTGACCTTGTTCGAGCAGGACACCTCCAGGCATTACGCGATCCCCGCCGAAACGGCCGACGCCCATGGCCCTATTCACCGCCTGCTGGTGGCCTGCAAGGCGTACGACGCGGCGCCGGCCATCAAGCGCCTGGCACCGCGGCTGGCCGAAGGTGCAGAGCTGGTGCTGCTGCAGAACGGCCTGGGCAGCCAGGACGAGGTCGCCGACCAGGTGCCCCATGCCCGTTGCATCTTCGCCTCCAGCACCGAAGGGGCGTTCCGCGAGGGCGATTGGCAGGTGCGCTTCGCCGGCCATGGCTTCAATTGGCTAGGTGACCCACTCAAACCCGGGATCCCGGCGTGGTTCGATGACCTGCACGATGCCGGTATCCCGGCCGAATGGACCGTGGATATCCTCACCCGGCTGTGGCGCAAGCTGGCCCTCAATTGCGCGATCAACCCGCTGACCGTGCTGCATGAGTGTCGCAATGGCGGCCTGCTGGAGCACCTGGCCGAAGTGACCGCCCTGTGCGACGAGCTGGCTGAGTTGCTGCGCCGCTGTGGCCAACCCCAGGCTGCCGAAGACCTGGACGAAGAAGTGCAACGGGTGATCCTCGCCACCGCCGCCAACTACTCTTCCATGTACCAGGACGTGCGCGCGGGCCGACGTACCGAGGTCCACTACCTGCTCGGCCATGTGTGCCGCGCCGCCGAGCGGCATGGCGTGGCGTTGCCGGAACTGGAACGCCTGCACCAGCGACTGGTCGATAACCTGCAGGCACGCGGCTTGCCCAGCGCCTGACGCTGGCCCTTTCAACCGGATACGGACACTGCCTTGCCCATGACCCTGCGCCAACGCCTGGAAAACCTCCCGGTCGGGCAAAAGCTGCTGGCGGCCCTGCTGGTGCTGCTGGTGACCATTCTGTTGGTGGCCAACCTGACCTTCATCAGCGCCGCCTACTGGATCACCCAGGAGAGCATGGCGCCCCAGGCGCTGCAGACCATCGGCCGGCTGATCGCCAACCCGCAGCTGTCGGCGCGTGCCGGCGACAGCGCAGACAGCGCCAATGCCCTGCTCAAGGAGCTGGACAGCTACATGCCACTGCGCGCCGCCGCCGTCTACGGCGGAGACGGCCGCATGCTGGCGCAGCTGCAGCACGGCGAACCGCTGGCGTTGCCCAAGCGCTTTCGCAACATCGACGGCTGGCGCCTGATGGAATTTCGCAGCACGCAGTTGATTCGCATCCCCCGCGAAGCCGACCCACCTGCCCACCTGCTGCTGGTGGCCAGCAGCGAACTGCCGACCGCCTTCTACACCGGCACGCTCAGTGCCAGCCTCGGTATCCTGGTGTTCAGCATCCTGCTGTGGATCGTCGTTGCGCGGCAGATCAAGCGCCTGATCACCCAGCCGATCAACCAGCTCGAAGAGCTCAGCCGCCAGGTCACCCGCGAAGAAAGCTACGCCCTGCGTGCCCGCCGCGGCAACGATGACGAAATCGGCAGCCTGGCCGAGGCCTTCAACACCATGCTCTCGCGCATCGAGGCCCGCGAGCAGCAGCTCAAGCGCACCCGCGACGAATTCCAGACCGCCTATGACCAGGCCCAGGGCCTGGCCGAAGAAACCCGCCACACCAACCGCAAGCTGGAGCTGGAAGTCCAGGTGCGCAGCAAGATCGAGAAAAAGCTCACGGGCTTCCAGAACTACCTCAACAGCATCATCGACTCCATGCCCTCGGCACTGATCGCCCTCGACGAGCAGCTCTACGTCACCCAGTGGAACCACGAGGCCACTGTGCTCTCCGGAACACCCTTGGACGAGGCGCTGAACCAGCCGATTTTCATCGCTTTCGAGCCGCTCAAACCGTTTTTGCCGCAACTCAAGGAAACCGTAGAGAAACACCGGGTGGCGAAAATCGAGCGGGTGACCTGGCCCAAGGGCGAGGACCTGCGCCACTACGCCCTGACGTTCTATCCGCTGATGGGCGGCGGCGGCCGCGGCGTGGTGATCCGCATCGACGACATTACCCAGCGCCTGTCACTGGAAGAAATGATGGTGCAATCGGAAAAGATGCTCTCAGTGGGCGGCCTGGCTGCGGGCATGGCGCACGAGATCAACAACCCGCTGGGGGCGATCCTGCATAACGTGCAGAATATTCGTCGGCGCCTGTCCCCGGAGTTGCCGCGCAACCAGGAGCAGGCCGAAGAGCTGGGCATCGACCTGCCCACCGTCAACCGTTACCTCGAAAGCCGCGAAGTGCCGCAGCTGCTCGACGGCATTCAACAGGCCGGCGCTCGGGCGGCCAAAATCGTCACCCACATGCTCAGTTTCAGCCGCCGCAGCAACCGCCAATTGGCGCCTTGCGACCTGCCAGCACTGATCGACCAGGCTGTGGAAATCGCCAGCAACGACTTCGACCTCACCATTGGCTTTGACTTCAAGGGCCAGGCCATTGTCCGCCAGTTCGACCCAAACCTTGGGCCAGTACCTTGCACCGCCAACGAGCTGGAACAAGTACTGCTCAACCTGCTGAAAAATGCCGCCCAGGCCATCCACCTGCGCCCGCAACCCAGCGAGCCCGGGCGCATCACCCTGCGCACCCGGCTCAACCCACCCTGGGCCGAGATCCAAGTCGAGGACAACGGCGTGGGCATGCCTGAAGCGGTGCGCAAGCGCACTTTCGAGCCGTTCTTCACCACCAAGGAGATCGGCCAGGGCACAGGCCTTGGCCTTTCGGTTTCGTATTTCATCATCACCAACAACCACAAGGGGCAGATGGAGGTGCAGTCCACGCCCGGCCAGGGCACCTGCTTCACTTTGCGCCTGCCCCTCGGCCAGCCGGCAGCGACGGCACCAAACACCACGGAGGCATGACATGGGCTACCGCCTGTCGAAGATCTACACCCGCACTGGCGACAAAGGCGAAACCGGCCTGGGCGACGGCCGCCGGGTGCCCAAGGACCACCCGCGTATCGAAGCCATCGGCGAGGTGGATAGCCTCAACAGCCAGTTGGGGGTGCTGCTCGCCGGCCTGGCTGAGCAGGGGCTGGACGAAGTGGGCAATGTGCTTGCGCCCTGTCAGCACCGCTTGTTCGACCTCGGCGGCGAGCTGGCAATGCCCAGTTACCAGGCGCTGAACCAGGCCGAGGTGGAGCGGCTGGAAGCGGCAATCGACGTGTGGAACGAAGAGCTGGGGCCGTTGAAGAATTTCATCCTGCCCAGTGGTTCGGCGTTGGTGGCGCAGGCGCATGTGTGCCGCTGCCTGGCGCGCAGTGCGGAGCGGCGGTGTCAACAGTTGAATGCGCTGGAGCCGCTGGAGGGTGCTGGGTTGGCGTATATCAACCGGCTGTCGGATCTTTTGTTTGTGGCAGCGCGGATCATTGGGCGGCGGCAGGGGGTTGCCGAGGTGTTGTGGCAGCCTGCTGAGAAGCCTCAGGGCTGAGCGTGCTGGGGCTGCTACGCAGCCCATTCGCGGGCAAGCCCGCTCCCACCGGGCCCTCACAAGGTCTGAGCCTGCGCAGTTACCTGTGGGAGCGGGCTTGCCCGCGAATGGGCCGCACCGCGGCCCCAATCACAAGCGACTCAGACCTCAGGCCAGAACGCCCGGATCCCGGCCACGCCCTGCGCCCCCGCTTCCCAGGCCCGCTCACGATCACCCGGCCCTACCCCACCCAGCAAGAACACTGGCCGGCTGAAACCTGCAATCGCCCGCTGCGCCGCTTCCCACCCCAAAGGCAACGCTTCAGGATGCGTCTGGGTCGCCTGCACCGGCGACAAGGTGACAAAATCGACCCCCATCTGCTCCGCCAATGCCAGCTCTTCGGTACTGTGGCACGACGCCGCCAACCAGCGGTGCTCAGGGAACGGTCGCCCCTTGGCGGCATACTTGCGCAACTGCGCGGCCGTCAGGTGCCAACCGGCCGACGGGAAGTCGCCCAGCCACTCCAGCGGCCCTTTGAGCATCAACTGGGCCTTGCCACCGCACAGGCCGACCGCATCCACCGCCACGTCACGATACTTGGGGTCGTACATGTCCGGCGCTCGCAGCTGGATCAGCCGGGTGCCGTCGGCCACCGCCTTCTGGATGCCCTTGAGCATCTGCGGCACTTCCAGGCCATCCGGCGTGATCAGGTACTGATCCGGCAGCCGTGCAGCGGCAACAATCGGCCTGTTGGCGGCAGGGAAGTCGTACTGCGCGAGGTCGCGCGGTGCCACCCACTCCAAAGGCTGGCCCTCGGCGCCATGGGGTTCACCGGTGAACGCTTCGACAACGCGAACGTCCAGCAGCACCTGTTTGTCCGGATAGTCATGGCTGACCTTGATCAGCGCCCGCGACCGGGTCACGTCGATACCCAGTTCCTCGCGCAGCTCACGGGCCAGCGCCGCTTCGACGCTTTCGCCCTCTTCCACCTTGCCACCCGGGAACTCCCAAAGGCCGCCCTGGTGCTGGGTATCTGCCCGCCGCGCAATCAGAATGCGGCCATCGGCACCGCGGATTACCGCTGCCGCTACATGAATGCGTTTCACCCTTCGCGCTCCGCCAGGCCAGCCTGCTGCCAGGCTTTGAATGCCGGCCACTGGTAAATAGTCTCGATGTAAGCCGCCGCCTCTGCCGGGACTTCGACGCGGTAGCTGCGCAAGCGCACCGCCACCGGGGCGAAGTAGGCATCGACCAGGGTCGGCTTGCCGAACAGGAATGGGCCCGTGTCCTTGGCGACCAGGCGGCATTCGGACCACAGCGCGACGATACGGTCGATGTCGATTTGCACCTCCAGCGGCACAGACTCAAGGGCCTGGTCACGGGACAGGTCGAACGGCATCGCCCCGCGCAAGGCGAAGAAGCCGCTGTGCATCTGCGCGCAGGCCGAACGGGCTTGGGCACGGGCGGCCACGTCGGCAGGCCAGAGCTGCGCTTGGGGGTGGCGTTCGTTGAGGTATTCGGCGATGGCCAGGGAGTCGGCGATCACGCCATGCTCGGTCTTGAGCAGCGGCACTTTGCCGGTGGCGGAGTAGGCGAGCAGGCGCTGACGGGTGTCGGGCTGGTTGAGTTTGATCAGGGTTTCTTCGTAGGGGACGCCGGCCAGTTCGAGGGCCAGGGCGCCGCGTAGCGACCAGGAAGAATACAGCTTGTCGCCGATGATCAGGTGATAGCTCATGGTTCGGCTCCATTTGTCGGGGTTTTGGGGCTGCTTCGCAGCCCTTCGCGACGCAAGGCCGCTCCTACAGGCACAGCGCAGACCGGTGTAGGAGCGGCCTTGTGCCGCGAAGGGCCGCAAAGCGGCCCCAATTGAATCAGGTGCGGTATTCGGCGTTGATCTTCACGTACTCGTGGGACAGGTCGGTGGTCCAGATGGTTTCGCTGCAGGCACCACGGCCCAGTTCGATGCGGATGGTGATCTCTTCCTGGGCCATGACCGCAGAGCCTTGCGCTTCGGTGTAGCTCGGGCTGCGCCCGCCTTGGCTGGCAATGCAGACGTTGTCCAGGTACACATCGATCAGGCTGACATCCAGCTCCGGCACGCCCGCCCGGCCGACGGCGGCCAAGATGCGGCCCCAGTTGGGGTCAGAGGCGAACAGCGCGGTCTTGATCAGCGGCGAGTGAGCGACGGCGTAACCGACGTCCAGGCATTCCTGGTGGTTACCACCTCCGTTGACCTGCACCGTGACGAACTTGGTGGCGCCTTCGCCATCACGGACGATGGCCTGGGCCACCTCCATGCACACGTCGAACACCGCTTTTTTCAGGGCTTCGAACAGCGCACCGCTGGCTTCAGTGACTTCTGGCAGGTTGGCCTTGCCGGTGGCGATCAGCATGCAGCAGTCGTTGGTCGAGGTGTCGCCATCGATGGTGATGCGGTTGAACGACTTGTTGGCGCCGTCGAGCATCAGGTCCTTGAGCACCTTGGGTGCGACCTTGGCGTCAGTAGCGATGTAGCCGAGCATGGTGGCCATGTTCGGGCGGATCATGCCGGCGCCTTTGCTGATGCCAGTCACGGTCACGGTCACGCCATCGTGCTGGAACTGGCGGCTGGCACCCTTGGGCAGGGTGTCGGTGGTCATGATGCCGGTGGCGGCTTCAGCCCAGTTGTTTTCCGACAGGTTGTCCAGGGCAGCCTGCAGGGCGCCTTCGATCTTCTCGACCGGCAACGGCTCGCCGATTACGCCGGTGGAGAACGGCAATACCGACTCGGCCGGCACGCCGGTCAGCTCGGCGAGCTTGGCGCAGGTGCGCTCAGCAGCGGCCAGGCCCGGTGCACCGGTACCGGCGTTGGCGTTGCCGGTGTTGGTCAGCAGGTAACGCACAGTGCCCTGAACACGCTGCTTGGAGAGGATCACCGGTGCTGCGCAGAAGGCGTTGAGGGTGAACACGCCAGCGACGCTGGAGCCTTCGGCACAGCGCATGACCACCACATCCTTGCGCCCAGGGCGCTTGATGCCGGCAGAAGCGATGCCGAGTTCAAAACCCGGAACCGGGTGCAGGGTGGGCAAAGGACCAAGACCAACAGCCATTAGAGCGCTCCTAGAAAAACGGTGAAATGATGATGGAAGAGCGGGGCCGCTTCGCGCCCCATTCGCGGCACAAGGCCGCTCCCACAGGGCCAGCACAGACTTCTGAGCCGGTGCGGTCCCTGTGGGAGCGGCCTTGTGCCGCGAATGGGCCGCACAGCGGCCCCGTTTGTCACGTTACTGCGACTGGGTCAGATCACTCGATCTGCCCATGGCAATGCTTGAACTTCTTGCCCGAACCGCACCAGCATGGCTCGTTACGGCCCAGCTTCTGGTCGTTGCGCACCGGTGCTGCGGCCACGGCCACTTCGGCGCCCTCCTCGTTCAGCGCTTCGCTTTCAAGGCCTGGCGCGGCAGCATGCTGGAACTGCATGCGGCTGGCCAGCTCTTCGGCTTCGCGGCGCAGGCGGGCTTCTTCTTCGATCGGGTCTTCGCGGCGCACCTGAACGTGCGACAACACGCGGATGGTGTCGCGCTTGATCGACTCGAGCAGCTCCTGGAACAAGGTGAACGACTCGCGCTTGTACTCCTGCTTCGGGTTCTTCTGCGCATAACCGCGCAGGTGAATGCCGTGGCGCAGGTGGTCCATGGTCGACAGGTGGTCTTTCCACAGGTCGTCCAGCACGCGCAGCAGAATCTGCTTCTCGAAGGTACGCAGGGCGTCGATGCCGGCCTGGTCTTCCTTCTCGGTGTAGGCGCTGGTGATCTCGCTCAGCAGCTTCTCGCGCAGGGTCTCTTCGTAGAGGTGGTCGTCCTCGTCGAGCCATTGCTGGATCGGCAGCTTCATGGCGAAATCGCTCGACAGCGAGGCTTCCAGGCCGGCCACGTCCCACTGCTCGGGCAGCGATTGCGGCGGAATGTGCTGGCTGATGGTAGCGTCCAGCACTTCCTTGCGGAACTCGGCAATGGTGTCGCCAATGTTCTCGGCCGCCAGCAGGCTGTTGCGCATGTGGTAGATCACCTTGCGCTGCTCGTTGGCCACGTCATCGTATTCGAGCAACTGCTTGCGGATGTCGAAGTTGCGGCCCTCGACCTTGCGCTGGGCTTTTTCGATGGCGTTGGTGACCATGCGATGCTCGATCGCCTCGCCAGACTGCATGCCCAGCGCCTTCATGAAGTTCTTCACCCGGTCAGAGGCGAAGATGCGCATCAGGCTGTCTTCGAGCGACAGGTAAAAGCGGCTGGAGCCTGGGTCACCCTGACGGCCGGAACGACCACGCAGCTGGTTGTCGATACGGCGCGATTCGTGACGCTCGGAAGCGATCACGTGCAGGCCACCCGACTCGATCACCTGCTGGTGACGCTTCTGCCAGTCGGCCTTGATCTGGGCGATCTGCTCAGGGGTCGGGTTGTCCAGGACGGCCACTTCGGCCTCCCAGTTACCGCCCAGCAGAATGTCGGTACCACGGCCGGCCATGTTGGTGGCGATGGTCAACGCACCTGGCGCACCG
The DNA here is from genome assembly GCF_014269095.1 of Pseudomonas sp. SWRI50. Lineage (NCBI taxonomy): Bacteria > Pseudomonadati > Pseudomonadota > Gammaproteobacteria > Pseudomonadales > Pseudomonadaceae > Pseudomonas > Pseudomonas sp. SWRI50. The sequence continues at coordinate 198,750 of NZ_JABWRW010000004.1, forward strand.
GCCTGGGCGATGATCTCGGCTTCCTTCTCGTGGTACTTGGCGTTGAGGACCTTGTGCTCAATGCCTTCCTTCTGCAGAAGGTTGGACATGTGCTCGGAGGTCTCGATGGTGGCGGTACCCACCAGCACCGGACGGCCCTGGGTCATGCTCTCTTTGATGTCGGCAATGATCGCGGCGTATTTCTCGTCGGCGGTCAGGTACACCAGGTCGTTGAAATCCTTACGCGCCAGCGGCTTGTTCGGCGGGATCACCATCACGTTCAGGCCGTAGATCGACTGGAACTCGAACGCTTCGGTGTCGGCGGTACCGGTCATGCCGGACAGCTTGGTGTAAAGACGGAAGTAGTTCTGGAAGGTGGTCGACGCCAGGGTCTGGCTCTCGGCCTGAATGTTCAGGTTCTCTTTGGCCTCGATGGCCTGGTGCAGGCCTTCGGACAGGCGACGGCCAGGCATGGTACGGCCGGTGTGCTCGTCGATCAGCAGGACTTGGCCATCCTGGACGATGTACTCGACGTTACGGTGGAACAGTTTGTGCGCGCGCAGGCCGGCGTAGACGTGGGTCAGCAGGCCCAGGTTGTGCGCCGAGTAGAGGCTCTCGCCTTCGGCCAGCAGGCCAGCCTGGGTGAGCATCTCTTCGATGAACTGGTGACCGGCTTCGTTGAGTTCGACCTGGCGGCTCTTCTCATCGATGGTGAAGTGGCCTTCCTGGGTGACCTGGCCTTCGACTTCTTCGATGTGCTGGGTCAGGCGCGGGATCAGGCGGTTGATCTCGATGTACAGCTTGGAGCTGTCCTCGGCCTGGCCAGAGATGATCAGCGGGGTACGGGCTTCGTCGATGAGGATCGAGTCGACTTCGTCGATCACCGCGAAGTTGAGTTCACGCTGGAACTTCTCTTCCTGGCTGAACGCCATGTTGTCGCGCAGGTAGTCGAAACCGAATTCGTTGTTGGTGCCGTAGGTGATGTCGGAGGCGTAGGCAGCGCGCTTTTCTTCCGGCGGCTGGAAGGCCGAGACGATGCCCACGGACAGGCCGAGGAACTCGTACAGCGGGCGCATCCAGTTGGCGTCACGGCGGGCCAGGTAGTCGTTGACGGTGACCACGTGCACGCCTTTGCCGGACAATGCGTTGAGGTAGACGGCCAGGGTACCGACCAAGGTCTTGCCTTCACCGGTGCGCATTTCTGCGATCATGCCCTCGTGCAGGGTCATGCCGCCGATCAGCTGCACGTCGAAGTGGCGCATGCCCATGACGCGCTTGCCGGCCTCACGGGCGACAGCGAAGGCTTCGGGCAGCAATTGGTCCAGTGTCTCGCCTTTGGCCAAGCGCTCCTTGAACTCTGCGGTCTTGCCCCGCAGTTGCTCATCGGACAGGGCCACCATCTTCTCTTCGAAGGCATTGACGATAGTCACCGTCTTGAGCATGCGTTTGACTTCACGCTCATTCTTGCTTCCAAAAAGTTTCTTTAACAAAGGCGCAAACATATCGGCAGGATCTTCCACACGTAGGGATGGAGGGCGGCCCCATGAGTCGCCCGTGCAGCCCTGAGGCCGCATGCGAACGAGCATTCTACCCGGAAACGATGGTGAGGAAAGTGGTGGATTTCCACGATGCTGATACAGCGTTTTGGCAGGGGCGTTTCTTAGATAGGGTCATTTTCCCTGAGTTCAAGGCTCAGCAAGATGAAACGTATCGAGAATGAGTCTTACCTTGTGTGGTCTGTACCGGCGAAGAGGCCGGCACAGGCAACAGAGGTGTTAAACTGCCGCTCTTGTAACCTCCTGCGACCACCATGGCCTACAAACCCTCCCCTGCCCAGCTACCGTCCGCCCTGCTGCGCCAGGTGCGCCCGCTGCGCCTGCTGCTGAACCAGGCCGAACGCCTGGAACACCTGCAGCGCTTGCTGGAAAGCCAACTGCAGCCGGCTGCCCGCGAGCACTGCCACGTGGCATCGTGGCGTGATGGCGTATTGTTGCTGGTGGTTACCGACGGCCATTGGGCTACTCGCTTGCGCTATCAGCAAAAGCGCCTTATGCGTGAGTTGCAGGCCATGGAAGCGTTCGGCAACCTGCGGCGCATCTTGTACAAGGTGCAACCGCCATTGGTGCCTGCCAAGCGTGGCGGGCATGCTGCAGCGCTGTCGAGCAATGCCGCAGAAAGCCTTCGCGATACCGCCGAGGGGATTGCCGACCCGAAATTGCGCGCTGCCCTGGAACGTCTCGCCAGCCACGCCCGGGATAAAGGCTGAAATAAAAAAGGCCACCCGAAGGTGGCCTTAATGAACTAGAGAGTGTTCGAACTTACACGGCCGCAACAGGGCGCATGTACGAGATCGGTGCCGTGCTGGCATCTTCGAAAGTGACCACTTCCCAGGCATCGGTTTCAGCAATGAGCTTGCGCAACAGTTGGTTGTTCAGCGCGTGTCCGGACTTGTAGCCCTTGAACTCGCCGATCAGGCTGTTGCCCAGCAGGTAGAGGTCACCGATGGCGTCGAGAATCTTGTGCTTCACGAATTCGTCTTCATAGCGAAGGCCGTCTTCGTTCAACACGCCTGTCTCGTCTACCACGATGGCGTTTTCCACACTGCCGCCCAACGCAAGGTTATGCTTGCGCAGGTACTCGATGTCCCGCATGAAACCGAAGGTGCGGGCACGGCTGACTTCTTTCACGAACGACGTGCTGGAAAAATCGACACTGGCGCTCTGGGTCCGGCCGCTGACGACCGGGTGATCGAAGTCGATCTCGAAGCTCACCTTGAACCCGTCGAAAGGCAGGAAGGTAGCGCGCTTGTCGCCCTCCTCCACTGTCACTTCGCGCAGGATGCGGATGAACTTCTTGGCTGCGTCCTGTTCTTCCAGGCCGGCAGACTGAATCAGGAATACAAAGGGTCCGGCGCTGCCATCCATGATCGGCACTTCCGAGGCGGAGAGCTCGACGTAGGCGTTATCGATGCCCAGGCCCGCCATGGCGGAGAGCAGGTGCTCGACCGTATCGACCTTGACGTCACCGTTGACCAACGTCGTCGACATGGTTGTCTCGCCAACGTTGGCCGCACGCGCTGCGATTTCGACCACAGGGTCGAGATCAGCGCGGCGGAAGACGATGCCGGTGTCAACAGGTGCAGGCTTGAGGGTCAGGTATACCTTCTCCCCGGAGTGCAGACCGACACCTGTGGCACGGATGGTATTCTTCAGGGTGCGTTGTTTAATCATGGCATTGGCCGCTTCAGCGCAAATTGCGAACAGGTATCAACAAAGGCTGGGGATGATAACAGACCCGACCTTTGCTGAATACCAATCACCTTTATACCCCTGATAAATTCCATTAATCAGCCTGACGACGCAGGAAAGCCGGGATATCAAGGTAGTCCAGGTCATCCTGAGGGTTGAGTTTAGCTGCCGCGGCGGCACCTGCATGGGCCTGGTTGCGCATTACAGTCGGGCGCTCCAGGTCACGGTAGTTGACCGCAGGCTGCTCCTGGCGAACCGGTGCCGGGTTGGAAGCCTCGTATGCCTGTTGAGCGGTCTGCAGGGTGTTGTCCACCACTTTGACCGGCTTCTCGATGCGTGCGCCCAGGCCAGTGGCGACCACGGTGACGTGCAGCTCATCGCGCATGTCTGGGTCGATCACGGTGCCGACCTTGACCATCGCGTGGTCAGAGGCGAAGGCTTCGATGATGCTACCTACGTCGGAGTACTCACCCAGCGACAGGTCAGGGCCGGCGGTGATGTTCACCAGGATGCCGCGGGCGCCCTGCAGGTTGACGTCTTCGAGCAACGGGTTGCGGATCGCCGCCTCGGTGGCTTCACGCGCACGGTTCGGGCCGCTGGCGCAGCCAGTACCCATCATCGCCATGCCCATCTCACCCATCACGGTACGCACGTCGGCGAAGTCGACGTTGATCATGCCAGGGCGCTTGATGATGTCGGAGATACCGCGCACGGCACCGGCCAGCACGTCGTCAGCCTTGGCAAAGGCGGACAGCAGGCTGGCATCCTTGCCCAGGATGGTCAGCAGCTTCTCGTTAGGGATGGTGATCAGCGAGTCGACGCTCTCGGCCAGCATGCGGATGCCTTCATCGGCGATCTGCATACGTTTGCGACCTTCGAACGGGAACGGACGGGTCACCACGGCGACGGTGAGAATGCCCATTTCCTTCGCCACTTCGGCGATGATCGGGGCTGCACCGGTACCGGTACCGCCACCCATGCCGGTGGTGATGAACACCATGTTGGTGCCCTGCAGCACCTCGGCGATGCGCTCACGGTCTTCCAGCGCGGCCTGACGGCCGACTTCTGGATTGGCACCTGCACCCAGGCCTTTGGTCACGCCAGTGCCCAATTGCAAGATGGTGCGCGCGCCGATGTTTTTCAGCGCCTGAGCATCCGTGTTGGCGCAGATGAATTCCACGCCTTCGATGCTGCTTTTGACCATGTGGTTGACGGCGTTGCCGCCACCACCGCCAACGCCGATCACTTTAATGACCGGACTTTGCGGGACGTTGTCTACGAGCTCGAACATTTTCCCTCTCCTTACAGTTCTCTAGTTGTTGCGCCTACCACTACTGCTTTGAAACTTAGAAATTGCCCTGGACCCACCGCTTGAAGCGCTCAAGCACTGGGGCCTTCGGTTCATCGCCATAGCTGTTGCTGCTGCTGTTGCTGTTACCGGTCAGGACCATGTCCTCGGACTGCTTCAGCAGGCCGTAGGTGAGCAGGCCCACGCCGGTGGAATAGATCGGGTTGCGCACCACGTCGCTCAGCCCCCGAACGCTGTGCGGTACGCCCAGGCGTACCGGCATGTGGAAGATTTCCTCGGCCAGTTCAACGGCGCCTTCCATCTTCGCGGTGCCGCCGGTCAGGACGATGCCGGCCGGCACCAGGTCCTCGTAGCCGCTACGGCGCAGTTCGGCCTGGATCAGGGTGAACAGCTCGTCGTAACGCGGCTCCACCACCTCGGCCAGGGCCTGGCGCGACAGCTCGCGCGGTGGGCGATCACCCACGCTCGGCACCTTGATGGTTTCGCCGGCGCCGGCCAGCTTGGCCAGTGCGCAGGCGTAGCGGATCTTGATTTCTTCGGCGTACTGGGTCGGAGTACGCAGGGCCATGGCGATGTCGTTGGTCACCTGGTCGCCAGCAATCGGGATGACCGCGGTGTGGCGGATCGCGCCTTCGGTGAAGATGGCGATGTCGGTGGTACCGCCACCGATGTCCACCAGGCACACGCCGAGCTCTTTTTCGTCGTCGGTCAGCACCGAGTAGGCCGAAGCCAGCTGCTCAAGGATGATGTCGTCGATTTCCAGGCCGCAGCGGCGTACGCACTTCTCGATGTTCTGCGCCGCGTTGACCGCACAGGTGACCACATGGACCTTGGCTTCCAGACGCACGCCGGACATGCCCAGCGGCTCGCGCACGCCTTCCTGGTTGTCGATCACGTAGTCCTGCGGCAGGGTGTGCAGCACGCGCTGATCGGCCGGGATGGCCACGGCCTGGGCGGCGTCGAGCACGCGCTCAAGGTCGGCAACGCTGACCTCACGGTCGCGAATGGCGACAATGCCGTGGGAGTTCAGGCTGCGGATGTGGTTGCCCGCCACGCCGACGAAGGCCGAGTGGATGCGGCAGCCCGCCATCAGCTGCGCTTCTTCCACCGCGCGCTGGATCGACTGCACGGTCGACTCGATGTTCACCACCACGCCCTTCTTCAGGCCGCGGGACGGATGGGTACCGATCCCGACGATCTCCAGGGTGCCGTCTTCGCCCACTTCGCCGACCAGCGCCACCACCTTGGAGGTGCCAATGTCCAGCCCGACGATCATTTTGCCGCTATGCGCGTTTGCCATGGTCCTGCCTCTCTCTAATTCTTCGCAACGGCGGGTTGGGCCGTCGTCGGTGCAATCGGTTCCCGCCAACCAACGGCAAGTCCGTTGGCGTATCGCAGATCGATGCGGGCGATGTTGGTGATCTGCTCTTTAAGCGTCTTGTCGTAAATGGCAATGAAACGGCGCATCTTCTCCACCAGATGGTCGCGCCCCAACAGCAGTTCGATGCCTGGCCCGGTGCTGCCCGCACCGGTGGTCAGGAACCAGCTGCCTCGCTCGCGCAGTTCCAGGCGAGCGATGGAAAAGCCCATGGGGCGCAGCATCTGGCTCAATACCTGATACTGCTGCATGACTTGTTGCTGAGCACGCTGCGGCCCGAACAGCTGCGGCAGGTGCTCATAGTTGGCCAGCTCACGCGGGGTAAAGGCCTGGCCCTGGTTATTGAGCAAGGCTTCATCACCCCAGCGTGCCACTGGCAGCTGTTCTTCCAGGCGGATCACCACCTCGTCCGGCCACACGCGCCGCACCTCGGCGTGGGCGATCCACGGCATCTGCTCAAGCTCTGCGCGCATCGCCGGCAGGTCGACACTAAAGAAGCTCGCCGCCATGAACGGGGCGATCCGCTGCTGCACCGCCTGCTGGCTGATGTAGCTGAGGTCGCCCTGCACCGCGATCTTGGTGATCGGCCGGTCGGCGTAGGGCATCAGGCGAATGGCACCTTCATAGGCGCCGAAGCCTGCTGCCACCAGCAGCACCGGCCAAAGCAGGCGCTTGAGTCCACTGAAGTTGGCCTTGGGCAGGCGCGCCGACATGGGCTCTTTGGCCACCATTCGACTGGCACCACGCGGCACCGGCTTGTTACGGCCGGTGGCGGGTTGCTGATGACGTAACATCGCGCCTTGCATCGCTGTTAACCTCGCGTCTCGACGCTGGCGGCCAGGATTGCCAGCACCAATTGCTGGAAGTCCAAGCCGGCCGCGCGGGCCGCCATGGGCACCAGGCTATGATCAGTCATGCCGGGTGCGGTGTTGACTTCGAGCAGCCAGAACCGGCCCTGCTCGTCCTGCATCACATCCAACCGCCCCCAGCCTTCGATGCCGATGGCATCGCAGGCGCGCGCGGTCAGGTCGATGAGTTCCTGTTCCTTGACGCTGTCCAGGCCGCACGGGATGCGGTACTGGGTATCGTTGGCGATGTACTTGGCGTCGTAGTCGTAGAACACGTGCGGCGTACCCAGGGCGATCGGCGGCAGCACCTGGCCGCGCAGTACCGCGATGGTGAACTCCGGCCCGTGGATCCACTGCTCCACCAGTACCTGGGAATCGTATTTGGCGGCGTCCTGCCAGGCGGCGACCAGTTCCTGCTCGCTGTTCACCTTGGCCATGCCGATGCTAGAGCCTTCATGGGCGGGTTTGACGATAAGCGGGAAGCCCAGTTCCGTACTGGCCTTCAAACAATCGCTTTCGCTGGCCAATACCGCGTGGCGCGGGGTCGGAATGCCCAGGCTCTGCCACACCTGCTTGGTGCGCAGTTTGTCCATGGCCAGGGCCGACGCGAGGATGCCGCTGCCGGTGTAAGGGATGCCCAGGCACTCGAGCAGGCCTTGCATGCTGCCGTCTTCACCGCCACGGCCGTGGAGGATGATGAAGGCGCGGTCGATCTTCTCGCGTTGCAGGCGGTCGAGCAGGTCGTCGCCCACATCGATGGCAACCACGTCGACACCGGCGCGGGTCAAGGCGTCGATCACGGCGGCGCCGGACTTGAGCGAGACTTCACGCTCGGCACTCTTGCCGCCGTACAGCACGGCGACGCGGCCGAACGCCTTGACGTCCAGGGTCGAGTGCAGCTTGTCGTAGGCGCTGGTCATTTCGACTTCTCCTGCTTGGCGCCAGCGAACAGCGGGCTTTTCATCAATTGCGGGGCCAGGCCACCGACATCACCGGCACCCTGGCACAGCAGGATGTCGCCGGCACGCAGCAGCGGCTGGACCAGGGGCGCAAGCTCGGCGCCACGTTCGATGTAGATCGGGTCAAGCTTGCCGCGCTGGCGGATGCTGTGGCACAGCTGACGGCTGTCCGCACCCGGAATCGGCTCTTCACCGGCCGGGTAGACTTCCATCAGCAGCAGCACGTTGGCGTCGCCCAGCACTTGTACGAAGTCGTCGTACAGGTCGCGGGTGCGGCTGTAACGGTGCGGCTGGTAGACAATCACCAGGCGGCGGCTTGGCCAGCCCCCGCGCACGGCCTTGATCACCGCAGCGACTTCAGTCGGGTGGTGGCCGTAGTCGTCGACCAGCATCACGCTGCCGCCGTCGACCGGCAGCTCGCCGTAGACCTGGAAGCGTCGGCCAACACCCTGGAAGCCGGACAGCCCCTGGACGATGGCCTCGTCGCTGATGCCTTCGTCAGAGGCGATGGCAATGGTTGCCAGGGCGTTGAGCACGTTGTGGTTGCCGGGCATGTTCACCGACACCTCCAGCGGCTCGCAGTCGCGGCGCAGCACGGTGAAGTGCGTCTGCATGCCCTGCTGGCGCACATTGATGGCGCGGATGTCGGCCTCTTCGCTGAAGCCGTAGGTGACCGTCGGGCGTTTGACCTGCGGCAGGATCTCGCGCACCACAGGGTCGTCCAGACACATCACTGCCAACCCATAGAACGGCAGGTTGTGCAGGAACTCGACGAAGGTTTTCTTCAGTTTGTTGAAGTCACCCTCATAGGTGGCCATGTGGTCGGCGTCGATGTTGGTGACCACGGCGACCATCGGTTGCAGGTGCAGGAAGCTGGCGTCGCTCTCGTCTGCTTCGGCGATCAGGTAGCGGCTGGTGCCGAGCTGGGCATTGGTGCCCGCTGCGGTCAGGCGCCCGCCGATGACGAACGTCGGGTCCAGGCCGCCAGCGGCGAACACCGAGGCCAGCAGGCTGGTGGTGGTGGTCTTGCCGTGCGTGCCGGCAACGGCCACGCCATGGCGGTAGCGCATCAGCTCGGCGAGCATCTCGGCACGCGGCACCACGGGAATACGACGTTCCAGGGCAGTGGCGACTTCCGGGTTGGCCGGGTTGATGGCGCTGGATACGACCAGTACGTCGGCGTTGGCAGCGTTTTCGGCACGGTGGCCAACGAAGATCTCTGCGCCGAACGACTCCAGCCGCTCGGTAACCGGCGAGGCCTTGAGGTCGGAACCGGACACTTCATAGCCCAGGTTCAGCAGCACTTCGGCGATGCCGCACATGCCTACGCCGCCGATACCGACGAAGTGGATGCGACGGATGCGGCCCATTTTTGGCTGCGGCATGGCTTTCTGGCTTTCAACCATGGGCCACCTCCAGGCAGATATCGACCACGGTGCTGGTTGCGGCAGGTTTGGCCAGGCGCCGTGCGGTGCCAGCCATGGTGTTGAGTTTCTCGGGTTGCATCAGCACCTCGTTCAGGCGTTCAGCGAGCTGCGCTGCGCCAGTTGTCGCTTGTGGCATCAGGAAGGCAGCGCCTTCCCGAGCCAGATAGTGGGCGTTGTGGGTCTGGTGATCGTCGATCGCATGGGGCAACGGCACCAGCATCGAAGGCAGGCCCGCCGCCGCGAGTTCGCTGACGGTCAGGGCACCGGCCCGGCACACCACGATGTCGGCCCAGCCATAGGCTTGGGCCATGTCCTTGATGAAAGGCTCTACCTGAGCCTCGACGCCCGCCTCGTGATAACGCTCGGCGGTGATCGGCGCATGTTGCTTGCCAGCCTGGTGGAACACCTCTGGCCGCAGTGTTTCAGGCACTTCAGACAGGGCCTTAGGCAACAATTTGTTCAATGGTTCCGCACCCAGGCTGCCCCCGAGCACAAGCAGGCGTGCACGGCGTTCGGCCAAGGGTGCGCGTTGCGCGTCCATGAACAGCTCCGGGCGCACCGGGTTGCCGGTGGTGCGACGTTTTTCGCTGGCCGCGAAGGTGTTCGGGAAAGCTTCGCAGACGCGTGCCGAGAGTGGCACCAGCAACCGATTGGCGGTACCCGCGCGCGCATTCTGTTCGTGAATGACCAGCGGCACACCGCACAGCCGCGCGGCCACACCGCCCGGCCCGGTCACGTAGCCACCGAAGCCCAGCACGCACACAGGCTTGAGCTGACGAATGATGCGCCGTGCCTGCAGCACCGCCTTGACCAGGGTGAACGGCGCCTTGAGCAGCGACAGCTTGCCCTTGCCGCGCAGGCCGCTGACCTGGATGAGGTGCAACGGCAGACCGGCCTGGGGCACCAGTTCGTTCTCGATGCCTTTCGGCGTGCCCAGCCAGTGCACGCTGTAACCCCGTGCCTGGAATTCCCGGGCGCAGGCCAGGGCCGGGAACACGTGGCCCCCGGTACCGCCTGCCATGATCAGTACGTTCTTGCCGTCAGCGGCCATGACTGGTCTCCTCGGCAAAATCGCTTTCATTGAATTCGTGTTCCTCGCTGCCCAGGTGCGTGCGGCTCTCCCACTCGATACGCAGCAGCAAGCCCACGCAGGCGCAACAGATCACCAGCGAACTGCCGCCGTAACTGAGGAACGGCAAGGTCAGGCCCTTGGTCGGCAGCAGGCCGACGTTCACGCCGATATTGATCAGGAACTGGCCGATCCACAGGAAGGCCAGGCCGAATGCCATGTAGGCGGCGAAGAACTGCTTGGCCTTTTCGGCCCACAGGCCGATGTACAAGGCGCGCACGGTGACGAAAACGAACAGCGCGATGGTGACCAGCGAGCCGACCACGCCAAGCTCTTCAGCCAGCACCGAGAACACGAAGTCGGTGTGGGCCTCGGGCAGGTAGAACTGCTTCTGTACGCTGTTGCCCAGGCCCACGCCCAGCCACTCACCGCGGCCGAAAGCGATCAAGGCCTGGGTCAACTGGTAGCCCGAGCCGAACTGGTCGGACCAGGGGTCGGTAAAGGTGATCAAACGTGCCATCCGGTACGGCTGGGCCTGCACCAGGACAAACACAGCGACCACCGCCAGCACCACCATCAAACTGAAGCGGAACAACCCCACCCCGCCGAGGAACAACATGGCCGCCGCAGCGCCCATCATCACCACGGTGGCACCGAAGTCCGGCTCCATCAGCAGCAGGCCAGCCATCGGCAGCAGCACGATGAACGGCTTGAAGAAGCCCATCCAGCTCTCGCGCACCTCGGTCTGCCGGCGTACCAGATAGCCGGCCAGGTAGATGACCACGAAGACTTTGGCGATCTCCGACGGCTGCACGTTGAAGAAGCTGAAGCCGATCCAGCGCATGGAACCGTTCACTTCCCGGCCGATACCCGGCACCAGCACCAGCACCAGCAGGCCGAAGGCGCCCAGCAGCATCATGAAGCCCATGCGCTGCCAGGTGGCGATTGGCACCAGCATGGTGGCGCCGCAGGCGACCAGGCCGATGACCACGTACACCAGGTGACGGAACATGTGGTAAAGCGGGTTGCCCGACTGCACCGCGGCCACTTCCGAGGACGCCGAGGTGATCATCACCAGGCCCAGGCCCAGCAATGCCAGGCAGCCGGCAAGCATGGCAAAGTCGAGGTCGATGCCACGGCCGCTGATCAGCGGCGACGGGTACGGCTTGAAGATGCCGAAGATCATGCCAGCCCTCCCGCCGCTTGGGCGAACAAGCGCCCGCGTTCTTCAAAGTTCTTGAACATGTCGAGGCTGGCGCAGGCCGGCGACAACAGCACGGCATCACCCGGCTGAGCCAGGGCGGCGCACTGCTCGACGGCGTCTTCCAGGGTCTTGACCCGCACGTGCGGTACACCTTCGCCCAACGCTTCGGCGAGGCGCTCGGCATCACGGCCCAACAGCACCACCGCACGGCAGAAGCGCGCCACTGGCTCACGCAGCGCGGCAAAGTCAGCACCTTTGCCGTCACCGCCGGCGATCAACACCAGCTTGCCGGCGATATCCGCGCCCAGGCCTTCGATGGCCGCCAGCGCAGCACCGACGTTGGTGGCCTTGGAGTCGTCGTACCAATTGACACCATTGCGCTCGCGCACCCACTGGCAACGATGGGCCAGGCCGCCAAACTCGCGCAGGGCGTCGAGCATCGGTGCAAACGGCAAGCCTGCGGCATGGCCGAGGGCCAGGGCTGCGAGGGCGTTGCTGTGGTTGTGCGAACCGCGAATTTTCAGGTCGCGCACGGGCATCAGGTTCTGGAATTCGAAAGCCAGGTATTTCTCGCCGTCGACCTCACGCAGGCCGAAGGCCTTGAAGTCCGGTTGGTTCAGGCCAAAGCTCCAGCACGGCCGGCCTTCGACCGGCAATGGCCGGCTCAGCGCGTCCTGGCGGTTTACCACCACCTGATGAGCGCCCCGGAAGATGCGGTGCTTGGCCAGGTGATAAGCCGGCAGGCCGCTGTAGCGGTCCATGTGGTCTTCGCTGATGTTCAGCACGGTGGCGACTTCGGCGTTAAGCTGGTCTGTGGTTTCCAGCTGGAAGCTGGACAGCTCCAGCACATACAGCTCCACCTCATCGCTCAGCAGGTCCAGGGCTGGCGTGCCGAGGTTACCGCCCACGGCCACGCGCTTGCCCGCCTTGGCGGCCATTTCGCCAACCAGGGTGGTCACTGTGCTTTTTGCGTTGGAACCGCTGATGGCGATGATTGGCGCTTTGGCATGGCGGGCGAACAGCTCGATGTCGCCCGACAGGGCCACACCCCGTGCCGCAGCCTGTTGCAGCGCCGGGGTTGACAAGGCCAGGCCCGGGCTCACGTACAGTTCGTTGGCGCGGCACAGGAAGTCCACGTCCAGCTCGCCACAGCGCACTTCCACCTGCGGGTAATCACGGCGCAGGGTGTCCAGTTCCGGCGGTTGCTCGCGGGTGTCGGCGACCGCAAAGGCAATGCCCCGGCTCGCCAGGAAGCGAACCAGGGACATGCCGCTCTTGCCGAGGCCGACAACGATGCGGAATTGGTCGGAAGCGATCAGTGACACGCTCATCTACCTCAGTTTCAGGGTTGCAAGGCCGACCAGCACCAGAATCACGGTGATGATCCAGAAACGGACGATCACCCGTGGCTCAGGCCAGCCCTTGAGTTCAAAGTGGTGGTGGATCGGCGCCATGCGGAACACGCGCTTGCCGGTCAACTTGAAGGAGGCGACCTGGATCACCACCGACAGGGTCTCCACCACGAAGATGCCGCCCATGATGAACAGGACGATTTCCTGGCGAACGATCACCGCGATGGTGCCCAGCGCGGCGCCAAGCGCCAGCGCGCCAACGTCACCCATGAAGACTTGCGCCGGGTAAGTGTTGAACCACAGGAAGCCCAGGCCAGCGCCGATCAATGCGCCGCAGAACACGATCAGTTCCCCCGAACCCGGCACATACGGGATCAGCAGGTACTCAGCGAATTTCACGTTACCCGACAGGTAGCAGAAGATGCCCAATGCACCGCCCACCATGACCGTTGGCATGATGGCCAGGCCGTCGAGGCCATCGGTGAGGTTGACCGCGTTGCTGGAGCCGACGATGACGAAGTAGGTCAGAACGATGAAGCCAACGCCCAGCGGGATGGTGACATCCTTGATAAACGGCAGGATCAGTGTGGTTTCAACGCTAGTCGGGGCGGTCTTGTAAAGGAAGACCGCAGCAGCCAGGCCAAACACCGACTGCCAGAAGTACTTCCAGCGGCTTGGCAAGCCACGGGAGTTCTTTTCGATCACCTTGCGGTAGTCATCGACCCAGCCGATGGCGCCAAACGCCAGGGTGACGATCAGCACGACCCACACGTAGCGGTTGGACAGATCAGCCCACAGCAGGGTGCTGACGGCGATAGCAGACAGGATCAGCGCGCCGCCCATGGTGGGGGTGCCGGATTTGGACAAGTGCGATTGCGGGCCGTCGTTACGGACAGCCTGACCGATCTGGCGGATCTGCAGGGTACGGATCATCCAAGGGCCCAGCCACAGCGCCAGTGACAACGCGGTCAGTACACCCAGGATCCCGCGCAGGGACAGGTACTGGAAGACCGCGAAGCCTTTATGGAACTGTTGCAGATACTCAGCCAACAGCAGCAGCATTAATGTTTCTCCCCGCTTGAACCACACAAAGCCGCCACGACGTTTTCCATCGCAGCGCTACGCGAGCCCTTGATCAAGATTGTGGTGTCGCTGGCATTTTCGGCGCTAACCGCGTCGATCAGCTCAGCTTGAGTAGCGAAATGACGGCCATTGGCGCCGAACGCCTTGACCGCATGTGTCATGTTGGTACCCACTGCGTACAGGGCGTCGACCTTGCCACGCGCGTAGTCACCCACCTGACGGTGGCCTTCTTCCGCCCATTGGCCCAATTCGCCGATATCCCCGAGCACCAGGACGGTGCGGCCGGAAAAGCCGGCGAGTATATCAATGGCCGCGCACATGGAGGTGGGATTTGCGTTGTAACTGTCGTCGATCACGCGCACACCATTTGGCGCGATCTGCGCCACGGTGCGGCCCTTGACCGGTTGCACGGCGTTCAGCCCAGCGGCGATGCCGCTCAGGCTCAGACCGACGGCATGGGCAGCGGCGGCGGCAGCCAGCGCATTGCTGACGTTGTGCTCGCCCAGCACGTTGAGTTGCACGTCTACGGTTTCACCGGCGCCATGCAGCTTGAACGACGGGCAACCACGCGCATCACGACCAATGTCAGTGGCATGGAAATCGGCGCTAGCGTCATTGCGGGCGAAGCTGATGACCGTGTGCGCCCCGGCACGTGCCTTCCAGATGCCAAAGGCCTTGTCGTCCAGGTTGAGGATGGCCGTGCCGCCCTCGCCCAGGCCTTCGAGGATCTCGCCCTTGGCTTCGACAATTTTCTCAGGGCCGCCGAACTCACCCACGTGGGCGGTGCCGGCGTTATTGATGATGACCACCTGGGGCTGGGTCAGGCCGACGGTGTAGCGGATTTCACCGATGCGCGAAGCACCGAGCTCGATCACCGCCGCGCTGTGCTCCGGGGCAATTTCCAGCAGGGTCAACGGGGCACCGAGGTCGTTGTTTAGGTTGCCGCGGGTGGCATGCACCAGGCCACGGGTGCGCAGGATGCTGGCCAGCATTTCCTTGACCGTGGTCTTGCCGCTGGAGCCGGTGATGGCTACGACAGGCTTGTCGAACGCAGCGCGGTTCAGCGCCCCGAGCTGGCCCAGGGCCAGACGGCAGTCGGCGACCAGCAACTGCGGCAGGTCTACATCGGCAACTTCGCGCTCGACCAGCGCGGCAACGGCGCCCTTGGCTTTTACATCGGCCAGGTAATCATGGCCATCGAAGCGTGGCCCCGTCAGCGCGACGAACAACTGCCCGGCAGTGACGCTGCGGCTGTCGATGCTGACGCCGTTAAAGCTGGCGTCGGCGCTGACCAGGCGAGCACTCAGTGCTGTGGTCAGCTGGCTGAGTGTCATGGCTTTAAGCATGTGGAGCCTCCCAGGCTGCAAGTGCCTTCTCGGCTTCGACCAGATCGGAGAAATCGTGGCGCTCGCCGCGAATCTCCTGGTAATCCTCGTGCCCCTTGCCGGCCAGGACGATAACGTCATCGGCTGCGGCAGTGGCGATCAGGTGGGCGATGGCTTCGCCGCGGCCAGCGACGAACTCGACGCTGTCTGGCTTGGCAAAACCAGGGCGGATATCGTCGAAGATCCGCAGTGGGTCTTCACTGCGCGGGTTGTCATCGGTAACCAGCACGCGGTCGGCCAGGCGCTCGGCCACGCCGGCCATCAGCGGGCGCTTGCCACGGTCACGGTCGCCACCGCAGCCGAACAGGCACAGCAGCTTGCCGTGCGCATGTGGGCGCAGAGCCTCGAGTACTTTTTCCAGGGCATCCGGGGTGTGGGCGTAATCGACCACCACCAGCGGTTTGTCGCCGCCACCCAAGCGCTGCATGCGGCCAACCGGCCCTTGCAACTGCGGGGTGACCTTGAGAATTTCGTCCAGCGAATAATCCAGGGCCAGCAGCGTGGCCACGGCCGCGAGCATGTTGCTCAGGTTGAAGCGGCCAAGCAGTTGGCTGCGCAAGGTACGCTCACCCTGGGCGGTCACGAGGATTGCGCGCACGCCATCGTCATCGAAGGTGGCTTCACGGCAATACAACGACGCTTCCGGGTTTTCCAGGCTGTAGCTGAGCAGCCGGGTCTCGATATGATCGGCATTCGGACGGCGGGCATACGCCAGCGCCAGCCGGCGGCCAAAGTCGTCATCCAGATTGACCACCTGGCAACGCAGGTTCGGCCAGGCGAACAGCTTGGCCTTGGCCGCCTCATAGGCCTGCATGCTGCCGTGGTAGTCCAGGTGATCACGGGACAGGTTGGTCATGACCGCGATGTCGAACGCCAATGCGGCGACACGCCCCTGCTCCAGGGCATGCGAGGACACCTCCATCGCTACTGCCTTGGCACCGCCCTTTTTCAGGTCGTAGAGCGTCGACTGCACCGCGATCGGGTCCGGCGTGGTCAGGCGGCCGCTCTGCAGCTCACCGTAGAAGCCGGTACCCAGGGTGCCGATCAGGCCGCAACGCTGGCCCAGCACGTCAAGCGCTTGGGCCACCAGTTGCGTGACACTGGTCTTGCCGTTGGTGCCGGTAACGCCAACCAGGTTCAACTGGCGGCTCGGTTCGCCATAGAAGCGACCGGCGATATCCGACAGCTGGGCGATCAGGCCCTTGACCGGAATCAGCGGCACGTCGGTGATCGGCAGCACGGTAGCGCCCTGCTCTTCATAGGCAACGGCGGCAGCGCCACGGGCCAAGGCGTCGGCGATATGGTCGCGGCCATCGACCTTGGCACCCGGCACGGCCAGGAACAGGTCACCCGGACGCACGGCGCGGCTGTCCAGGGTCAGCTCGCGGATCAGCGGATCGCGGCTGGCGTGGGCGAAAAGCTTGCTCAATGGCATTGTCATCATCCACGCCCTCCCTTGGCGGCAGCTGCAGTGACTTGTGGTTGTGCGGTGGGTGGCGGCGGCAGGTTGTCTGGCGGCACGTTCATCAAACGCAGGGTGCCCGACATGACCTTGCTGAACACAGGCGCCGAAACCAGACCACCGAAGTAGCCGCCCTTGCTTGGTTCATCGATGACCACGACGATGGCGTAACGCGGATCGCTCATCGGGCCGAAGCCTGCGAACAGCGAGCGGTAGGCGTTTTCGGTGTAGCCCTTGGAACCGACGGTCGCTTTACGCGCCGTACCGGACTTGCCACCCACGTGATAGAACGGCACCTGCGCACGGAATACCCCGCGCGGCGCCTCGATCACCTGCTGCAGCATGCCTTGAACGGTTTCGGCGGTTTCTTTCGGAATCGCCTGAACAGCCTCGGGCGCCTTGTCCACCTTGAGGATCGACAGCGGCACCATCTTGCCGTCGTTGGCCAGCGCCGCGTAGGCATGCACCAGCTGCAGAGCAGTCACCGATACGCCATAGCCATAGGACAGGGTCGCGGTCTCGGCCTTGCGCCACTCACGGTGGTTAGGCAGGTTGCCCACCCGCTCGCCCGGGAAGCCCAGGCCGGTGTATTGCCCCAGGCCAACCTGGGACATGACCCGGTAGATGGCCTCGCCACCGATGTCGAAAGCGATCTTGCTCATGCCGACGTTAGAGGAGTTGATCAGGATGCCGGTCAGGTCGAGGATCGGGCCCTCGCTGCGGGAAACGTCCTTGATGGTGTAGCGGCCGATCTGCAGGCTGCCCGGGTAAACCTCGACCTTGTCGGTGGTTTTCCAGCGCCCGCTCTGCAGCGCCGCACTCATGGAGATCGGCTTGACGGTCGAACCTGGCTCGAACACGTCGATGATCGCCCGGTTACGCATCGCAGCAGGGAACATGCTGCGGCGGTTGTTTGGGTTGTAGGTCGGCTGGTTGACCATGGCCAGGACTTCACCGGTCTTGACGTCCATGATCACCAGGCTGCCGGCCTTGGCTTCCTGTTCGGCAATGGCGTTGCGCAGTTCGCGGGTGGCCAGGTATTGCAGGCGCAGGTCTATCGACAACGCCAAGGTCTTACCGGCCTTGGCGTTTTTGGTGACCTGAATGTCCTTGATCAGCCGGCCACGCCGGTCCTTGATCACCTGTCGCTTGCCCGGCACGCCGGCCAGCCATTCGTCGTAGGCCAGCTCTACCCCTTCACGCCCGTGGTCATCGAGGTCGGTAAAGCCGACCATGTGCGCGGTGACATCACCGGCCGGGTAGAAGCGGCGGAACTCTTCCAGGCCATACACGCCCGGCACTTTCAGGTCGAGCACCTGCTGGCCCTGCTCCGGGGTCAGCCCGCGGACCAGGTAGATGAATTCCTTGTTGGCCTGCTGGGTCAGGCGCTCGGTCAACTGCTGGGCGTTTTGCCCCAATGCAGCCGCCAGCTGCGGCCAACGGTCCTTGGCGGCCTGCATTTCCTTAGGGTTGGCCCACAGAGTGGTGACCGGCGTACTGACCGCCAGCGGCTCGCCGTTGCGGTCGGTGATCAGGCCACGGTGCGCAGGAATCGGAATATGCCGCAGGCTGCGGGCATCACCCTGGCCCTTGAGGAAGTCACGGTCGACGACCTGCAGGTCGATGATGCGCCAGCAGATGGCACCCACCATCAGTGCCAGCAAACCGATCACTACCCGGAAGCGCCAGGGGTAGAGTGCGCCTTCGAGCTTCATCATGGCGCCACCATCCGCACTTCGTCAGCCGCAGGGACGCGCATTTTCAATTGCTCGGAAGCGAGGCTCTCGATACGGCTGTGGGCGGTCCAGGTGCTTTGCTCAAGGATCAAGCGCCCCCATTCAGCCTGGGCCTTGTCACGCTCGTTCAATTCGCCGTACAGGGTATTGAGCAACTGACGGTTCCAGTGGGCGCTGTAGGACACGGCGATGGCCGAAACCAGGACACCGACGAACAGCAGAAGCATCAGGAAGCTTCCGCCTGGCAATGGCTTGGCAAACAGCCTGCTCACCGCAGCTTCTCCGCCACCCGCATCACGGCGCTGCGCGACCGCGGGTTGGCCTTGAGCTCAGCCTCGGACGCGAACTGTGCCTTGCCGATGAGCTTGATTTTCGGTTCGAAGACCTTGTGCTGTACCGGCAGGTTGCGCGGCAGGTTGTCTGCCTCGCCCTTGACCAGCTTGCGCATGAACAATTTGACGATGCGGTCTTCGAGCGAGTGGAAGCTGATGACCGCGAGGCGACCACCGATTTCCAGCGCATCGAGCGCGGCCTCAAGCCCAGCCTCAAGGTCACCCAACTCGTTGTTGACGTGGATGCGCAGGCCTTGGAAGGCGCGGGTGGCCGGGTTCTTGCCCTTTTCCCACGCAGGGTTGGCGACCTTGAGCACTTCGGCCAGGTCGGCAGTACGGGTGAAGGGCTGCTTTTCGCGGCGTTCCACGACCGCGCGCGCCATGCGCCCGGCGAAACGCTCCTCACCGTACTCTTTGAATACGCGGGCAATTTCTTCCACGGGTGCGGTAGCGATGAACTCGGCAGCGCTGATGCCCTGGTCAGGGTTCATGCGCATGTCCAGCGGGCCATCATTGAGGAAACTGAAGCCGCGTTCAGGGTCATCTAGCTGCGGCGAGGAAACGCCAAGGTCGAGCAGGATACCGCTGACCTTGCCAGCCAGGCCGCGCTCGGCCACTTCCGCGCCCAACTCGGCAAAGCTGCGCTGCACAATGACAAAGCGGCCGTCTTCGGCCGCCAGCGCTTGCCCTGTGGCAATCGCCTGTGGATCTTTGTCGAAGCCCAGCAGCCGCCCTTGCGGCCCGAGCTTGCTGAGGATCAGACGGCTGTGTCCGCCACGGCCAAAGGTGCCGTCCAGATAGCAACCGTCGGCGCGCAGGGCCAATGCCTCGACAGCTTCGTCGAGCAGGACGGTAATGTGGTTGAAGCCGCTATCTATGGTCACAGGATCAGGTCACGCAATTCGTCGGGCATGGCGCCCGGTTGTTGAATAGCTGCAAGGTCGGCTGCCGAAACCGCGTTCCAGGCATCCTCATCCCACAGCTGGAATTTGTTCAGTTGCCCCACCAGCATCGCCTTCTTGTCTAGCTTGGCGTACTCACGCAGGCGGGGCGGTACCAGGAAACGCCCACTGCCATCGAGCTCCAGGTCAACCGCATTACCGATCAGCAAACGCTGCAGGCGGCGGTTTTCCTCACGCAACGACGGCAAGGCACGCAACTTGGCTTCTATCTGTTCCCACTCATCAAGGGGGTAGACACACAAGCAGGGGTCTACAGCATCGATGGTCACGATCAGCTGACCATTGCAACGCGAATCGAGCTCGTCGCGGTACCGGCTCGGCATGGCGAGACGGCCTTTGGCATCGAGGCTGACGGCGTTGGCTCCGCGGAACACGGCTGCGATTCCCCACAATGGTAGCTTTTTTGTGCCAGAAAACCCACTTCATCCCACTTTCTGCCACTTGCGCACACTATAGGAATCCGCCCGCTGCACCGTCAAGGCACGTTCATAAGGAAAAGCCTTACAGGACCGAGATTTAGCGCGATAAAGGAATGTGGAAAGAGTTCAGGCGGAAAAAAAACACGAGAAAAATCAAACCCACGCAAGCGTATGGAGTTCGAAGTTAAAGTGATTTATTAAGAGTAAGATTTTTTCGGTATTACCAGAGCGCGCCTGCTATCGATTCAAGCAGGGAGGGAGAGGTGGAGAGTCGATCTGTAAGCCGGGTTTTGTCGAGGACAGTCATTCCTCTACGACGGCCATCACTGGACGCCTCTAGCAACCTACCCGGTTCCGACGCGGGCCACGCCTAATGGAACCCTATTTGGTCTTGCTCCGAGTGGGGTTTACCTAGCCACGAACTGTTGCCAGTCGCGCGGTGCGCTCTTACCGCACCTTTTCACCCTTACCGGCACCGAAGTGCTTAGGCGGTTATTTTCTGTGGCACTTTCCGTAGGCTCACGCCTCCCAGGCATTACCTGGCACTCTGCCCTATGGAGCCCGGACTTTCCTCCCCCTGCCGTTTCGCAACAAAAGCTGCGGAACAAAAGCAGGCAGCGACTGTCCAATCGACTCTCCGCTGACAAGGTTAACGGCAGCCGCGCTCAAGAACAAGCGATACCGTAAACTATATCAAATTGCCACTACTGTGCTTTCTGCTTTTCCAAGGCAAGTTGATACAACAGGTTCTTGCGCACACCGGTAATTTCCGCCGCAAGTGCCGCCGCCCGTTTGAGCGGCAACTCCGCTAACAGCAAGTCCAGCACACGCTGCGCCTCGATACTGATGGCCTGCTCGCCCTCAGGCGCACTCCAACCCCCCACCAATACAACGCACTCACCGCGCTGCTGATTGCTATCGGCCGCGACGAAAGCACGCAGTTCGGCCAAGGGCAGCCCTTTGAGAGTTTCGAAGGTTTTGGTCAGCTCGCGGGCCAACAGGGCCGGGCGCTCAGCACCGAACACTGCCTCCATGTCTTCGAGGCACTCGAGGATGCGGTGAGGGGCCTCATAGAAGATCAACGTACGCGGCTCTTCCTTCACCTGCTCCAGGCGTGCTCGACGCCCCGCCGTCTTCGCCGGCAAAAAACCTTCGAAGATGAAACGGTCGGAGGGCAGGCCCGCGGCAGAAAGCGCGGCGATCAGCGCGCACGCGCCGGGCACCGGCACCACATTCACACCCGCCGCCCGCGCCTGGCGCACCAAGTGGTAGCCAGGGTCGGAAATCAACGGCGTACCGGCGTCGGACACCAGCGCCACGTTGTCGCCGGCCAACAGCTTGGTCAGAAAACGCCCACCTTCGTCACGCTCATTGTGCTCATGGCAGGCCGCCAGCGGTGTGTCGATACCGAAATGCTGCAGCAGGCGGATCGAGTGGCGCGTGTCCTCGGCCGCGATCAGGGCGACATCCGCCAGCACCTTCAGCGCCCTGGCGCTCATGTCGTCGAGGTTGCCGATGGGCGTTGCGACCACATACAGCGTACCCACGGTGGATTTCGAAGCCCCTGCCACATCAGTCACTGCGCACACCTGTCTTTCGGATCAAAGGCGCCATTGTAGCCCGAGCGCCCGCAACAGGGCGCAAAGAACTTCGCAGGCGTTCACCGGCCAGCCGCCTATAGTGAAGGATCAGCATCAGCAACATCGCGCCCCGGCCAGTGCTTGGGTACAATTGCCGGCCAACTTGATCGAGTAACAGGACCTTTACATGATCGCTTGCCTGCGGCTGCTCTCAGCCCTCTGCCTCGCTACCCTGCTGGCAGCCTGCGCCAGCTCGCCCTCATCCAGCCTGGGCGAGCTGCCGCGCACTCCGGACGCCAGTATCGAGCAACTGCTCGAAAAGGCCGCCTCCAGCAAGTCCGCGGAAGACGCCGCCCTGCTGCGCCTGAGCGCCGCAGACCTTGCGTACAAGCAGAAGGACTACCCGCGCGCCGCACGCATTCTCGAGCAGGTCCCGATGGACACGCTCAAGCCCGCCCAGCAAGTGTTCGCCAGCACCCTTGGCGCCGAGCTGGCGATGAGCCGCAACCAGCCCAAAGCGGCGCTGAGCGCGCTGTCGCACCCCAGCTTGCAGCGCGTTGGCGAACTGCCGGTAGAACAGCAAGCACGCACCTACAGCGTCCACGCGGCCGCCCTTGAAGCCGATGACCAGTCGCTGGCAGCGGCACAACAGCGCATCCTGCTCGCCCCGCTGCTCAGCGGCCAGGCCGCCAGCGCCAACAATGACGCCATTTGGGCACTGGTCGCCGCATTGCCTGCAGAGCAGTTGCAGCAGCCCGCCACCGACCCGGTCCTGGCCGGCTGGACCAGCCTGGCCCTGGCGGTGAAAACCGCCGGCACCCTGGAGCAACAGCAAGCCGCCATCGATGCCTGGCGCAAACAGCACCCGGACCACCCAGCCGCCCAGCAACTGCCGGTGGCGCTGGTCAAGCTCAAGGAGCTGGCCAGCCAGCCATTGACCAAGATCGCCCTGCTGCTGCCCCAGGAAGGGCCTTTGGCGGGTGTCGCCCGCGCGCTGCGCGATGGTTTCATGGCCGCTCACTTCCAGGCCCAGCAGTCGGGCCAACCGGCGCCAGCCGTGCAGGTATTCGACAGCTCGCGCATCACCTCGCTGGACGACTTCTACCGCCAGGCCCAGGCCGCTGGTGTGCAACTTGTAGTCGGCCCGCTGGAAAAACCCCTGGTGAAGAAGCTCGCTGCTAATCAGCAGTTGCCAATCACCACACTGGCACTGAACTATGCAGACGCCGGGCAGACAGCCCCGCCGCAACTCTTCCAGTTCGGCCTCGCCGCTGAAGACGAAGCCCGCGAAGTCTCGCGCCGCGCCCGCGCCGACGGCAAGGTACGTGCCGTTGCCTTGGTGCCAAGCGGTGAATGGGGCGACCGCGTGCTCGCCGCTTTCCGCAAAGACTGGGAAAGCAACGGCGGCACCCTGCTCGCCGCCGAGCGCATCGCCCAGCCGGTCGCCCTGGCTCAGCAAATTGCCGACCTGTTCCAACTGCGCCAAAGCGAAGGCCGCGCCAAGAGCCTGCAAAGCACGGTAGGCGGCAACATCGCCGCGCAGCCATCGCGCCGCCAGGACATCGACTTCATCTTCCTTGCCTCGACGCCGCAGCAGGCCCAGCAGATCAAGCCGACCCTGAACTTCCAGTACGCGGGCGACGTGCCGGTCTACGCCACCTCGAACCTGTACAGCGCCAGCGGTGACGTCAACCAGTACAACGACATGAACGGCATTCGTTTCTGCGAAACACCGTGGCTGCTCGACACCAGCAACAGCCTGCGCCAGCAAGTGGTCCAGCAATGGCCACAAGCAGCCGGCAGCCTCGGCCGCCTGTACGCCATGGGTGTGGATGCCTACAGCCTGGCACCCCGCCTGGGCCAGCTGAAAGCCCTGCCGGATAACCGCATCCAGGGCCTGTCCGGCAGCCTGAGCATGAACGCCAACCAGCGCATCGAACGTCAACTGCCGTGGGCCGAGTTCGCTGGTGGTCAGGTCAAGCGCCTGCCAGACACCGCCCGCTGATGCCCGACGCATCGCCTACCCAGGCCGGCCATGCAGCCGAAAACCAAGCCCTTGAGTACCTCCAAGGGCAAGGTTTGCAGCTGCTGACACGCAATTGGCGATGCAAAGGCGGTGAGCTTGATCTGGTCATGCTCGACGCCGATACAGTAGTATTCGTCGAAGTCCGCTACCGGCTGCACGCGAGCTTCGGTGGCGCCCTCGGCAGTATCGACGGGCGCAAGCAGAAACGGCTGGTGTTGGCTGCCAGCCTTTTCCTGCAGAAGGAATGCCGCTGGGCCACACACCCCTGCCGCTTCGACGTTGTCGCCCTGCAGGGCAGCCACCACGCAGGCAGACCGCTTCAATGGCTGAAAAACGCCTTCGAATGCTGAACCCACTTCGTATTTTTTGCTCTATGTTTCGCGGGCTGGTCGTTGATGCGCGCAGCAAAGGCCACCGCCCCACTTAAGGTCACCAGATGGACATGCAATCCCGAATTCGCCGGCTGTTCCAGGCCAGCATCGATACCAAGCAACAGGCAATGGACATCCTGGCACCGCACATCGAGCAGGCCAGCCTGGTCATGGTCAATGCGCTTCTCAACGAGGGCAAGATGCTCGCCTGCGGCAACGGCGGCTCGGCCGGCGATGCCCAGCACTTCTCGTCAGAGCTGCTCAACCGCTTCGAGCGCGAGCGCCCGAGCCTGCCGGCCATCGCATTGACAACCGACAGCTCGACGCTGACCTCGATTGCCAATGACTACAGCTACAACGAAGTCTTTTCCAAACAGATTCGCGCCCTGGGCCAGCCCGGCGATGTGTTGCTGGCGATTTCCACCAGCGGCAACTCGGCCAACGTGATTCAAGCGATCCAGGCCGCACATGATCGCGAAATGATTGTCGTAGCATTGACTGGACGTGACGGTGGCGGCATGGCTTCGCTGCTGCTGCCCGAGGACGTGGAAATCCGCGTGCCCTCGACAGTCACCGCGCGTATCCAGGAAGTCCACCTGCTGGCGATCCACTGCCTGTGCGACCTGATCGACAGCCAACTGTTCGGGAGTGAAGAATGACCCCTATGCGCCTCGGCCTGATGGCCCTGACCCTGTGCCTGAGCGTCACCGGCTGCAGCTCGGTGCTGACCTCCACCCGCAATTCGCCAATCGAGGACGATCGCGGCACGCGTACCATCGGCAGCAAGATCGATGACTCGCTGATCGAAACCAAGGCTGCGGTGAATATTTCCAAGGCCAGCCCAGACCTGGACAAGGGCTCGCACATCGTTGTCAGCAGCTACAACGGCATTGTCCTGCTCGCCGGCCAAACCCCGCGCGCCGACCTCAAGAGCTTGGCCGAGCAGACTGCAGGCCAAGTTCAGCGCGTGAAGAAGGTACACAACGAACTGCAGGTGATGCAGCCGTCCTCCATCCTCGCGCGCAACAACGACGCTTGGCTGACCACCAAAATCAAGACCCAAATGCTGACCGACAACGCCGTGCCAAGCTCGCGCATCAAGGTGATTACCGAAAACGGTATTGTCTACCTGCTCGGCCTGGTGACCCAGCAAGAGGCCAACGCCGCCACCGGCGTAGTCCAGAGCGTGTCGGGCGTGCAGAAGATCGTCAAGCTGTTCGAGTACATCGACTGATTCATTGGCCTGTTCCGATCTCATCGCCGGCAAGCCGGCTCTCGCAGGGTTCGTGGTTTACCTGTGGGAGCCGGCTTGCCGGCGATGAGGCGCATACAGGCCACCACAAAGCTTTACCCTTCAGAAATTCAGGAAACACCGCATGAAGAAGCTCCTGCTGCCTGCCCTGCTGATTGGCACCTTCGCCACCCTGGCCGGCTGCTCCACCCCTAGCCTGATCACCCTGAACGACGGCCGCGAGTTCCAGGCCGTCGACGCGCCGCGCTACGAGAAGGCCACCGGCTTCTACGAGTTCCAGCAACTCGACGGCAAACGCACCCGCATCAACAAAGACCAGGTGCGCACCATCAGCGACCTGTAATCGCAGCTGCAAATAAAAAGGCGATCCGGTTGGATCGCCTTTTTTGTTACTTAACCACTTTGAGGCTCGGCCGGCCCGTCGGACGCGGCGGCTGCCCCCCCCTTCAGGTGGGCCGTCATCATCCGGCTCGACGTCGTCGTCTTCCAGCTCATCGCCTTCCAGCAACGACGGCTCCAGCTCGAAGACCATGCCCTGCCCGTTCTCACGGGCGTAGATACCGAGGATCGCACCAATCGGCACGAACAACGTGTGGGCGACGCCGCCGAAGCGGCCCTCGAAGCTCACCGCATCGTTATCCATGTGCAGGCTGCGCACGGCGCTCGGCGAGATATTCAGGACAATCTGACCATCACTGGCAAAACCTTGCGGCACCTGGACTGCCGGGAATTCGGCATTGACCAGCATATGGGGCGTGCAATCGTTGTCGACGATCCACTCGTACAGTGCTCGAACCAGATAGGGGCGACTGGAGTTCATCAACAGCTCCTTAAAGCTTGCGCATTTCACGTTCTACGGAGGACAGGCTCGCCATGAAAGGCTCGCGGGCGAACTGTCGCTCCATGTAATCCAGCAGCGGCTTGGCTTGCCGCGGCAATTCGATACCCATGACCGGCAAACGCCAGAGTATGGGCAATAGACAACAATCGACCAGGCTTTGCTCATCACTCATGAAGCAGGCGAACTCACCGAACAGCGGCGAGACACCAGTCAAGCTCTCACGCAATGCCTTGCGCGCCTCGGCCCGGGCAGCGTCAGTGCTGCGCACGTCGAGCACGGTGTCGGCCAGGGCACACCAGTCGCGCTGGATGCGGTGTATGAGCAGGCGGCTGTTGCCACGCGCCACGGGGTACACCGGCATCAAGGGTGGATGCGGGTAACGCTCTTCGAGGTATTCCATCACCACGGTCGACTCATACAACGCCAGGTCGCGGTCGACCAAGGTCGGCACGCTCCCATAGGGGTTCACCTCAACCAGCTTGGGCGGCAAACGGCCAGGATCGACGTCGACGATCTGCACGCTGATGCCTTTTTCGGCAAGAACGAGGCGTACCCGATGAGAATAGTGATCAGCGGGATCGGAATAGCAGGCTAACCTGTTGGTTGCGCCCATGTAGCGCCTCCTCGCACGAGATGCTCGTAAAACTCTAAATGAAAACGCGCCCGGGGTACCCTGGCAAATCTGCTAGGGCCCCCCGGGCGCGTTCAACTACCAGAAATTACTGCGTGATCAGTGCACGTCCTTCCAGTATTCACGCTTGAGCAAATAGGCGAATACGAAGAAGAAAGCCAGGTACAGCAACACATAGGTACCAATGCGCTGGCTTTCCAGTTTGACCGGGTTGGCCGAATAGGCCAGGAAGGTCACCAGGTTCTTGACCTTCTCGTCGAACTGCTCGGTCGTCAGGGTACCGGAATTCGGCGTGATGGTCAGCTGGTCGCACGCTTCATGGGTCAATGGGCTGCCCGTCAGCGGGTCAAACTGCTTCTTGCCATCGACCACGCTCTGCACCTGCTTGCAGCCAACCACCTGGTTGCCCTGCAGGCCAACCAGGACGTTGGGCATGCCAACGTTAGGGAACACCTTGTTGTTCACCCCATAAGGACGCGACTTGTCCTCATAGAAGCTGCGCAGGTAGGTGTACAGCCAATCGGTACCCCGCACCCGGGCGACCAGGGTCAGGTCGGGTGGCGCGGCGCCGAACCAGGTCTTGGCATCGCTTGGCTTCATGCCGATGTTCATGTGGTCACCAATCTTGGCACCGGTGAACACCAGCTTTTCAAGCATCAGCTCGTGGGGGATGCCCAGGTCATCGGCCACCCGCTCGTAGCGCTGGAACTTGGCGCTGTGGCAACCCATGCAATAGTTGGCAAAGGTACGCGCACCATCCTGCATGGCCGCTTTGTCGGTCAGGTCGATGTCGACCTTGTCCAGCTCCAGGCCGTGCTCCGCAGCGAAGGAAAAGGCAGGCATCACTGCCAGCAAAAATACTGCAATCAACTTTTTCATCAGCCAGTCACCCTTTCCGGAACCGGTTTGGTCTTCTCGAGCCTTGTGTAGAACGGCATCAGCAGGAAGTAGGCGAAGTACAACACCGTGCACACCTGCGACAGCAAGGTGCGCCCTGGTGTCGGTGCCAGCACGCCCAATATGCCGAGGATGACGAAGGCCACGCAGAACACCAGCAGGAAGAGCTTGCTGATCCAGCCTTTGTAACGCATGGAGCGCACCGGGCTGCGGTCGAGCCAAGGCAACACGAACAGCACGGCGATGGCGGCACCCATGGCGATCACACCCATGAGCTTGTCAGGCACCGCACGCAAGATCGCGTAGAACGGCGTGAAGTACCACACCGGCGCAATGTGCTCAGGCGTCTTGAAGGCGTTCGCCTGCTCGAAGTTCGGTTTCTCCAGGAAGTAACCGCCCATCTCCGGGAAGAAGAACACCACGGCGCAGAACACGAAGAGGAACACGACCACGCCGACAATGTCCTTGACGGTGTAGTAAGGGTGGAACGGAATGCCGTCCAGCGGGATACCGTTTTCGTCCTTTTTCTTCTTGATGTCGACGCCATCGGGGTTGTTCGAACCCACTTCATGCAAGGCCAGGATGTGCAGCACCACCAGGCCCAGGATAACGATCGGCAGGGCTACCACATGCAGGGCGAAGAAGCGGTTCAGGGTAATACCGGAAATCAGGTAGTCACCACGAATCCACTGGGTGAGGTCGTCGCCGATCACCGGAATCGCACCGAACAGCGAGATGATCACCTGGGCACCCCAGTACGACATCTGCCCCCAAGGCAGCAGGTAGCCCATGAAGGCCTCTGCCATCAGCGCCAGGTAGATCAGCATGCCGAACAGCCAGACCAGCTCACGTGGCTTCTGGTAGGAGCCGTAGAGCAGCCCGCGGAACATGTGCAGGTAGACCACGATGAAGAACGCCGACGCGCCGGTGGAGTGCAGGTAGCGCAGGATCCAGCCGTATTCCACGTCACGCATGATGTACTCGACCGAGGCGAAGGCCTCTTCCGCCGAGGGCGTGAAGCTCATGGTCAGCCACACACCGGTGACGATCTGGTTGACCAGCACCAGCAACGCCAGGGAGCCGAAGAAATACAGGAAGTTGAAGTTCTTGGGCGCGTAATACTTGCTCAGGTGGTCTTCCCACATCTTGGTGGCAGGGAAGCGCGCATCAATCCAGTCCATGAACTTGCTCATCATGCGTTCTCCTGATCGACGCCGATGACAATGATGTCGTCCGACTCATACGAGTGCGGTGGCACTGGCAGGTTGAGAGGCGCCGGCTGCGACTTGTAGACACGGCCAGCCAGGTCGTAGTGGGAACCGTGGCACGGGCAGAAATAGCCCCCTACCCACTTTGGCCCCAGGTCGGCGGGCGCCACTTCAGGGCGGAACGTCGGCGAGCAACCCAGGTGGGTGCACAGACCTACGAGAATGAGTATTTCCGGCTTGATCGAGCGCACTTGTGGGTCGACGTAGGTGGGTTGCACCGAGGCCTTCGACTCGGGGTCGGACAGGTCTGCGGTAATTTTCTTGAGGTTCCCGAGGATCTCCTCCGTTCGCCGTACGATGAATACAGGCTGGCCACGCCACTCGGCCACCATCTGCTGCCCGGCCTCGACCTTGGCGATATTCACCTTCACCGGTGCACCCGCGGCTTTCGCCTTGGCACTGGGAAACCATGACCCCACGAACGGTACCGCAGCCCCCACTGCCCCCGCCGCCCCGACCACAGAGGTCGCGGCTACGAGGAAGCGGCGCCGGCCTGCGTTGACGCCGTCATTGCTCATTCAGTCCTCTCCCATCAGCTTGCTTGGCCTGTTGGATCAGGCCTGTACTTAGGTAATGTCTGTGGCACTAAAAATTGGCCGCCATGGTAAGAAACAAATCCACACACTGACAAGGTGATTACCCGATTGCGGGCTACAACCCTCGCTTTGCTTGATCTGCGTCTATGCGGTAAGCCGTCACGGACATGCTGACAGGTTAGTTCAAGACATAAAAAAAGCCCGGCTCCAAAGGAACCGGGCTTTTTCGACTGCCGAAGCGAAATTAACGCTTGGAGTACTGAGGACGCTTACGCGCTTTACGCAGACCCACTTTCTTACGCTCAACTTCACGAGCGTCGCGGGTGACGTAGCCAGCACGACGCAGAGCGCCACGCAGGGTTTCGTCGTATTCCATCAGAGCGCGGGTGATACCGTGACGGATCGCACCGGCTTGACCGCTGACACCACCACCAGCAACGGTGACGTAGATGTCGAACTTCTCAACGGTCTCGGTCAGTTCCAGCGGCTGGCGAACAACCATGCGAGCGGTTTCGCGGCCGAAGAACACGTCCAGAGAACGGTTGTTGATGGAAATGTTACCAGTACCCGGACGCAGGAAAACGCGAGCGGTTGCGGTCTTGCGACGGCCAGTGCCGTAATTTTGAGTCGCCGACATAATGAACTATCCCGTTAGATCTTCAGTTCTTGAGGCTGCTGAGCAGTGTGTGGGTGAGCTGCACCCGCGTACACTTTCAGCTTACGGTACATGTCGCGACCCAGCGGGTTCTTCGGCAGCATGCCTTTGACCGCGGTTTCGATAACACGCTCAGGGGCCTTGGCGATCAACTTCTCGAAGTTGATTTCCTTGATACCGCCTGGGAAGCCGGAGTGGGAGTAGTACATCTTGTCGGAAGACTTGGCGCCAGTTACACGGATTTGCTCGGCGTTGATGACGACGATGTAGTCGCCGGTGTCAACGTGAGGGGTGTATTCTGGTTTGTGTTTGCCACGCAGACGGCTAGCGATTTCGGTAGCCAGACGACCCAGGGTCTGGCCAGCGGCGTCGACTACGAACCACTCGCGCTTTACTGTTTCCGGTTTAGCAGTAAAAGTTTTCATTCTCTAAAGCCTCAGAGGCCGCCCAGCGAAAAATAGACGGCGAATCTTACTGGATAGTGCACAGCTTGCCAAGGGCAAGCGCGCAGCCGAACACAGACGCTTTTGGGGGCTCGGGTCGGGCACGCCAATGTTCGACGGGGTTCTTCCTGCGTGGTGGTGCATCACTTCCGCCACACGGAGAGGTGCCGAATTATCCAGATTGCGCGAAAAATTTCAACCTGCTTTTATGGGCTTCTTTACCTAAGGAGAGTTTTCCCGATGGAATACCGCCAGCTCGGCCGTACCGATCTCAACGTCAGCGCCCTGTGCCTGGGCACCATGACCTGGGGCGAACAGAACGTTCAGGACGAGGCCTTCAAGCAGATTGCGATGGCCAAGGCCGCCGGGGTCAACTTCATCGACACCGCCGAAATGTACCCGGTGCCACCGCGCCCAGAGACCTATGCCGCCACCGAGCGCATCATCGGCAACTGGTTCCGCGAGCAGGGCGATCGCGACGACTGGATCCTGGCCAGCAAGGTCGCAGGCCCCGGCAACGGCATCAGCCACATCCGTGATGGCCAGCTCAAGCACAACCGCCAGCACATCGTCGCGGCGCTGGACGAAAGCCTGAAACGCCTGCAAACCGACCGCATCGACCTGTACCAGCTGCACTGGCCGGAGCGCAGCACCAACTTCTTCGGCAAGCTGGGCTATCAGCACCTGCCACAGGACCACTTCACCCCACTGGAAGAGACCCTCGAAGTGCTCGATGAGCAGGTGCGCGCGGGCAAGATCCGCCACATTGGCCTATCCAACGAAACGCCGTGGGGCACCATGAAGTTCCTGCAACTGGCAGAAGCCCGCGGCTGGCCGCGCGCGGTGTCGATCCAGAACCCGTACAACCTGCTCAACCGCAGTTTCGAGGTGGGCCTGGCGGAAATCGCGATCCGTGAGCAATGCGGGCTGCTGGCTTATTCGCCGCTGGCCTTTGGCATGCTATCGGGCAAATACGAGAACGGCGCCCGGCCAGAAAAAGGCCGCCTGACGCTGTTCAGCCGCTTCGCCCGCTACTCCAACCCGCAGACCGTGGCGGCCTGCAGCCGCTATGTGCAGCTGGCCCAGGCACATGGGCTGGACCCGGCGCAGATGGCCTTAGCGTTCGTCACACGCCAGCCATTCGTGACCAGCAACATTATCGGTGCGACCAGCATCGAACAGCTCGAGAGCAACCTGGCGAGCCTGGACCTGAAGCTAAGCGATGAGCTGCTGGCGGCGATCGAGGCAATTCATCAGGACCAGCCCAACCCGGCACCCTGAACCCAGTGCAACGCTGTCCCTTTCGCGGGTGAACTCGCGAAAGGGACCGTGCAATTCTGCGGGGTAGACACAATCGCCAAAAAATAAGACGATCCAGCCGGTGATTGACCACTCTACCCTATAAGAACAATGACAATGATGTTTACCCAACCCTCCGCGTCGCTGCGGCGCGTCAGCATCCTGGCCATTGACAAGGTGTTCGCTTCGACCTTGATGCAAGCCAAGGATTTCTTCCACCTCGCCAGCCTGCGGTACAGCAAGCAATTGGGCCTGGGCCTGCAGCCCATGTTCGAAATTGGCCTGGTAAGCCCAGACGGCCAGCCCGTGGACAGCTTCAGTAATGTCCAGCTGCCGGTTGACGGCGGCCTGAACGATGCCGATATCATCATCCTCCCAGCGTTCTGGGACGACTTCGACAACCTCATGCAGCGTTATCCACAGGTGTTGCCGTGGCTGCGCGAGCAACATGCCCGTGGCGCCGTGCTGTGCGCTGAAGCCTCTGGCGTGTTCTGGCTGGCCGAGTCCGGCCTGCTCGACGGCAAGGAGGCGACGACCTACTGGCGTTTCTTCGCCAATTTTGCCGAGCGTTTTCCGAAAATCCGCTTGAACCAAGACAAGCACCTGACCGATGCCGACAATATCTATTGCGCGGGCGGTGCGACGTCGGCCTGTGACCTGTATATCTACCTGATCGAGCGCTTCTGCGGTGCCAACGTGGCCCGCGCCGTGGCCCGCGATATCCTTTACGAAGTGCAGCGCAACTACACCCCGGGGCGCATGGGTTTTGGTGGGCAGAAACTGCACCAGGACCTGATCATTCTGCAGATTCAGCATTGGCTGGAAGAGCACTTCGCCGACAAGTTCCGCTTCGAGGACGTGGCCCGCAACCACGGCATGAGCATTCGCAACTTCATGCGTCGCTTCCAGGGCGCGACGGGCGATAAACCGCTGCATTACCTGCAACGGCTACGGATCGAGACCGCCAAGGGCTTGCTGTCGAGCACGCGCAAGAGCATCAAGACCATCAGCTACGAAGTGGGCTACGACGATGCCAGCTTCTTTGCCCGGTTGTTCCGCCAGCACACGGAGTTGTCGCCGAACCAGTATCGGCAGCAGTTCATGCAAGAGGCTTGAGGCCTAGGGGGCCGCTTCGCGCCCCATCGCGACACAAGGCCGCCCCTACAAAAGAACGCGATCTCTTGTAGGAGCGGCCTTGTGCCGCGAAAGGGCTGCGCAGCAGCCCCCATGCCTTACGGCTTATGCGCGCGCGACAGGAACTCGTGCGACTGCATCTCCAGCAACCGGCTCAAGGTCCGCTGGAATTCAAAGCTCAGACGGCCACCGGTGTACAGGTCCTTCAACTCCACCTCAGCCGAAATGATCAGCTTGACGTTACGGTCGTAGAACTCGTCGACCATGTTGATGAACCGGCGGGCGATATCATCGGTGGCAACGCCCATCTGCTCGACATTACTCAGCAATACCGCATGGAAGATCTTGCCCAGCTCGATGTAGTCGTTCTGGCTACGCGGCCCGTCGCACAGGGCGCGGAAGTCGAACCAGGCGACGTCATCGCAGGTGCGCAGGGCGTTGATCGGGCGGTTCTCGATCATCAGCACGTCGTTCTCGACAGCCTGGGTGCACTCAGGGGTCAGCGCCTTGAAGCTGGCACGCATGCTCTGGTGTGCGGCGTCATCGAGCGGGAAGTGGAACAGTTCGGCCTGCTCCAGGTGGCGCAAGCGATAGTCGACGCCACTGTCGACGTTCACCACGTCGGTGTACTGCTTGATCATGGCGATGGCGGGCAGGAAGCGCGCACGCTGCAGGCCGTCCTTGTACAGGCCGTCCGGCACGATGTTGGACGTCGCCACCAAGGACACGCCGTTCTTGAACAGCTCCTCCATCAAGGTGCCGAGGATCATCGCATCGGTAATGTCGGACACGAAGAACTCGTCGAAGCAGATGACTTTGGCTTCGTCGCTGAAACGCTTGGCGATGAGGGTCAGCGGGTTTTTCTCGCCCTTGAGGGTTTTCATTTCCTCGTGCACGCGCTTCATGAAGCGGTGGAAGTGCGTCCGCATCTTCTGCTTGAACGGCAGCGCCTCGTAGAAGGTGTCGACCAGGTAGGTCTTGCCACGCCCTACCCCACCCCAGAAGTACAGGCCCTTGACCGGCGTCTGCTCTTTCTTGCCGAACAGCTTGCCGAACACGCCCGGCTTGTTGTTCTGCGCATGTACCAGGTCGTCGTACAGGCGCTGCAAGTGACGCACCGCAGTCTCCTGCGCCGCATCATGGAAGAAGTCGGGACGTTTCAGATCTGCTTGGTATCGTTCTAGGGGCGTCATGATTTCGTTAGCGAGGCAACAAAAAACGGGCCGTCACTGTAGCGACAGGCCCGCTTAATGGCAATCAGACTTGCGTCAAACTGTCTCAGTCCTGCTGTGGCACCAGGGCCTCGTGGAGGCTTTGAACAGCCGCATCACGGGCTTCGGCCGTGTCAAACTGCGGCCCTTCAGCCACCTGCTCGCCATTCAGCCACAGGCTGAAGCTCAGCCCTTCGGCACGCACATCGGCTTCGCCACCTTGCTGCAGTTGCTTGCTGACGGCGCCGGCGCTTTTGCCGTCGGCGAAGCTGCGCGACAGCAGTAGTTGCTCGCCGTCGGCGGCCAGCAGGCGGAAGCGGAAGCTGCCATCCTCGTCACGGAAGCTGACGAAACGCGCGCTCTTGGCGGCCTTTTTCTTCACTTCGGTGTTGGCCTGGACGCTACTGCGGAACGAACGCAGGCCAACGGCTTCGCGCAGTTGCTCAAGGAACGGCGTGGCGATATTGCGGGCCTTGGCGGCACCGGCCAACAGGATGTCTTCCAGGTCCGATGGACGCGAGATCAGTTGATGGTAGTGGTCGCGCTTCTCGGCCAGTTGCCCATCCAGCAGCTGGAACAGACGCTGCTTGGCGTCGCCCCAGCCCAGGCCCTGCAGCAGCTCTTCGCGGAACCCGGCGCATTGCTCCGGCGTCGAGAAGGCCTGGTACAGGGTGAACAAGTGCGAAGTGTCCGGGTCTTTCGCTTCGCCCGGCGCGCGCGAGTCGGTCACAATGCGCGAAATAGCGTCTTTCATGTCCTTCGCGCTGGTGAACAGCGGGATGGTGTTGTCGTAACTCTTGGACATCTTGCGCCCGTCCAGGCCCGGCAACGTCGCCACGCTCTCTTCGATCACCGCCTCCGGCAGGGCGAAGAAGTCCTTACCCTGGCCGAACAGGTGGTTGAAGCGCTGGCCAATGTCACGGGCCATTTCCACGTGCTGGATCTGGTCACGGCCGACCGGCACCTTGTGGGCGTTGAACATCAGGATGTCGGCGGCCATCAGCACCGGGTAGCTGAACAGCCCCATGGTCACGCCGGCGTCCGGGTCTTCACCGCTCTCGACGTTCTTGTCCACCGAGGCCTTGTAGGCATGGGCACGGTTAAGCAGGCCCTTTGCAGCAACGCAGGTCAGCAACCAGGTCAGTTCGGGGATTTCCGGGATGTCGGACTGGCGGTAGAAGGTCACCTTGTCCGGATCGAGGCCACCGGCCAGCCAGGTGGCAGCGATTTCCAAGCGCGAGCGCTGGATGCGCAGCGGGTCGTCGCATTTGATCAGGGCGTGGTAGTCGGCCAGGAAGTAGAACGAATCGGCACCGGGTTGCTGGCTGGCGCGGATCGCCGGGCGAATGGCGCCGGCGTAGTTGCCCAGGTGCGGGGTGCCGGTGGTGGTGATACCGGTAAGGATGCGCGTGGTCATGGGTGTTCGCTTATTCAGGCTTGGCTCAATTCGAAAGGCGCGGCAGCAGCAGATCCTTCAGATCGGTCAGCTTGCCATGGAAGAAGTGTCCGCATTCTGCCACTTTCAGCAGCTCATGGGGGCGCGACAGGGTGTCAGACCATTCGTAGACCAACTGCGGATCGACGACCTCGTCGCTGTCGGGCTGCACGAGGGTGATCGGGCAGCGTTGCGGCAACGGGAATTCGTCTGTCAGGCGCATCACCGCCGGGGCGATCATGAACAGGTGTTGCAACTCAACGCCAGCGCTTTCCAGGCGCCCTGCCAGGCTGGTCGCGACGAAACCACCGAACGAGAAGCCCATCAGCACCACCGGCAGCTCGGGGTGCTTCGCCCGCAACCAGGCAGCCGCAGCCTCGGCATCTGCTACCTCGCCCGCGCCCATGTCATGGCTGCCGGCGCTTTGGCCGACACCCCGGTAGTTGAAGCGCAGGGTCACGTAACCGGCGTCACGCGCGGTGCGTTGCAACGTCGAAACCACCTTGTTGAGCATGGTGCCGCCCTGGACCGGGTTGGGGTGGCAGATCAGCACCACGCCGCGGGCATCAGCCACGTCCAGGTACAAGGCTTCCAACTGGCCACAAGGGCCATCGATGAACAAGGGGGTTTCGCGGACAAGCAAGGCACTACTCCGTGACCTCGGGAAGGGTCGATTCGTCTAGGTGAGGAATTCTGTTCTGATTTGCGATCGCTCGCGGTATACAGCGCAGGTCTGAGCCGTTAACGTAAAGCAAAGCCGTTTATAGAGGAAGGACTCGTGGAACTCTCGCTCCTTGTTTGGTTGTTGCCGACCCTGGCCCTGGTCATCGGCGTGGTGGTTGGTTTCGTCGTAGCCCGCCTGCTGCCCAATGCCGCGCCGAGCAGCACGCAACGTCAACTGGATGACATCCAGCAGCGTTTCGACAGCTACCAGAACGAAGTGGTCACCCACTTCAACAGCACCGCCGTACTGGTCAAGAAACTCACCCAGAGCTACCAGGATGTCCAGGATCACCTCGCCGATGGCGCCAACACCCTGGCCCTCGACGATGTCACCCGCCAGCGCCTGCTGGCCGCCCTGCACTCCGAAGCGGCCCAAGGCCCACGCGACCGTCTGACCCCGCCGAAGGACACCGCCGAAGTGCCACGCGACTACGCGCCAAAAACGCCGAACTCGCCGGGTATGCTCGATGAGAGCTACGGGCTCAAGCGTTGATTTGATGATTACCAAAAAGGCCTCTCAGGAGGCCTTTTTTGTGGGCTGAATTCATAGGCCTCTTAGCTACAAGCCTGCAATGCCTGCTCAACATCCGCCAGCAAGTCCTCGCTGTCCTCCAACCCCACCGACAAGCGCACCAACCCCTCCGATATCCCGTGATGCGCCCGCTCCGTCGGCGTATAGCTGGAATGGGTCATGCTCGCCGGATGCTGCGCCAGCGACTCGGCATCGCCCAGGCTCACCGCCCGCGCGAACAGCTGCAGGGCATTCATAAAGCGCCGCCCCGCTTCGATGCCGCCCTTGAGCTCAAATGCGATCATGCCACCCGGCAGGCGCATCTGCCGTTGAGCGAGTTCGTACTGGGCAAACGAGGGCAGCCCTGGGTAATGGATAAACTCGACCTGCGGCTGGCGCGCGATAAACTCAGCCACCTGCTGGGCGTTGGCGCAATGGCGGTCCATGCGCAGGGCCAGGGTCTTGATACCGCGCATCAACAGCGAAGCGTCATGCGGCGACAGCACCGCGCCCGTCATGTCTTTGAGGCCTTCCAGGCGTATCCGGTCGATCAGCGCCTTGCGCCCCACCACCAGCCCTGCGGTGAGATCACCATGGCCGCTCAAGTACTTGGTGGCCGAATGCACCACCAGGTCGGCTCCCATTTCCAGGGGCCGCTGCAAATAAGGCGTGCAGTAGGTGTTGTCGACCACGATATGCAAATCATGCCCACGCGCGGCGTCAGCCACCGCCGCGATATCGACCAGTTGCATGTTGGGGTTGGCGGGTGTTTCGAAGTAGATCATCCGTGTTTTGCTGGTGATCGCCGCCTTGAGTGCCTTGATATCGTTAAGGTCGACGTGACGGATTTTTACCCCGAACTCGCCAATGCCATGGTGCAGGAAAGCGAAGGTGCAGCCATACAACGTGCGCCCAACAATCAGTTCATCACCCGGCCGTAGCAGGGTCCAGATCGTCGAGGTGATGGCCCCCATCCCCGAAGCCAGCGCCAGCCCGGCCTCGCCCCCTTCCAACGACGCCATGCGCTGTTCCAGCAAGGCCAGCGTCGGGTTGGAAATGCGGCTGTAGAAGTGCCCCGCCTCCTCCCCTGCAAAGCAGGCAGCGCCATATTCAACGGTGGGGAAGGCATAGGTCGCTGTTTGATACACCGGCGGCACAAGGGCGCCCCCGTGGGAAAGCGGGTCATAACCATGGTGGATGGCCCGTGTGGAAAAACCGGTGTTGTTATGGGAGTCGCGCATGGCAACAGCCTCTGGTGGTTTGTTATAAGCTTATGCCACCGAGCTGCCAGAGTTTTTCCAAAATAGCCCACGCAATCGAGCACTTTTTGGAACAAAAACAACAATTATTCGATCAGGAGGGCAAACCATGCCTTCGAGCCTCGACCGCACCGACCGCGCGCTGCTCGCTGCCCTGCAGGACAACGCCCGCCTTACCGTCTCCGAACTTGCCGACCAGGTAGCGCTGACCACCTCGCCTTGCTGGCGGCGGGTCAAATTGCTGGAAGATAACGGCTATATCACCGGCTACCAGGCCATTCTTTCCCCTAAGTCATTGGGGTTTGGCGTAACCGCTTTTGTCAGCATCATGATGGATTCGCATACCAAAGACATGGCCTTGGCCTTTGAGAAGCGGTTGATGGAAATACCCGAAATCGTTGCCTGCCATAATATTTCCGGGCGCTATGACTTCTTGCTGGAAATACTGGCGCGGGACCTTGAGTCGTTTGGGGAATTCACCCGGGAAGTACTGCAGCGGTTGCCGGGCGTTAAGGAAATTTATTCGAGTTTTTCATATAAGGCAGTGAAAGAGAGGCGCGTGATTCCTGTGTCGGAAAAGCATATCTGATTCAGACCTTTCCGAACGGCAGGAAGGGTCCTACCGATGGATAGGCTGCAACTGACATACTGCACATTCAATACACGAAAAGCTTTGCCATGTAGTGATCAGGAGAACCTACATGGCACAGGACAAAACGTATTATCTCACCGAAGGGCTTTGGATTAGTGCCGCTGCCCCCACGGGTGCTGAACTCAGGTTGCTGGGTGGCGCTGGAGGCGGACCAGGCGGAGGGGGCTGGGGGCTGAGTGAAGGCTACCCTCGCGGTACCAGCCCAACCAAAAATGATATTGCGCGGGTCATTTCAACACGGAGAGTGTTGACAGAGGAATATCAGGTCATCGAGAAAGACCACGAAGAAAAATATACTCAAGAGATAAACCAGCTCCCAGAAACGATTGCCGCATTAAAAGCTCAAATCAGATCCGACGCGCAGAACACACCCAACCAATCTTTAAAAGCAATAGTTGAACAACAGGTTTTGACCTCACGTATCAGCCAGATGCGTGAGAACTACCTGCAGATTTTACCCGACGCAAATAGCTATTTTGGCGTACCCGCGTTCTATAAGCGCGGCGATTCAATGATGAGTCGGTTTCTCGACCCTGGCTTCATCGAATCAACAACGGGTGAAGCCTTGGGTGCGGAATGGGCCACAAAACTGCAGAGGTCGTGGGACGGCGCCTATCGTTCACACCTGCTAGCCCAGAAGCATCAGTCGCTAGCGGATGAACTCAAAGGGCTGGCAGTGCAGGTAGATGAAGAGGAGCTGACCCAGCAGCCTTTAGACCTGTTGAAGGTGATTGCGCGTAGAACAGCTCAGATTCACGTCGAGCGGCAAATTCACTTCGAATGTTTGCCTAATGTTATTCAGCATGAGCTCGGGCAAACCGTCATTGAGGACGCGTACACACTCGCCCAAACGTTCAATGCTTACTTGGCCACCGCCTCTGCTCTGGTGCAGAGCAAACAATCGCAAATACCGCAGTACCCAGATCAAAATCCGCGGATCAGCAGCCCTCTGTCGAAACCCCAACTAGAAGGACTGTTGCATCTTGTGGATGAGCAAAGATTGCGCCGAGCTGGTCAGCGCTGGAAGGAATATCACCAGGCCCTTGCATTGAGCGAATCGATCAGGTTCCTCGATACCTTCACAAGTGCTACGCAGAATCTTAACCAGCGCGCGGCCGAGGTTGAACACTTACAAGCTCAGTTTGCAGCGCAACAGGCGGCGACTGAGGAAGCCGCTCGGCTACAGGCTGAGGCTGAGCGCCTGGCTGCCGAGGAAGTGGTGAGGCAGCAAGCCGAAGCTGAGCGATTGGCCGCAGAAGAAGCGGCACGCCAGCAAGCCGAAACTGAGCGTTTAGCTGCCGAGGCGAAACGGCAGCAGCTCGAGAAGTTGCTCAAACGTATAAGTTACAACCACGAAGGCCGACTGGCGGCATCGGTCCCTGCAATCATCCCCATCGGTGCTGCAACGTTCGCAATCGCCGAGACCGCCTATACAGCCTTAGGGGCTGCAATATCTGCAGCTTTGACCAGGATTATTGCGGCTTCCACTCCCGCCCTAGCGGTGGGCTCCCTGGCTATGGCCTGGCCGTCGACGTTGGCCAACAGCGAACGTCACTACCTCATCAGCACGCCCCTCGCTAACCTTTCACCTCCGAACGGTCCGGATCTAGTCGCCCTTGCCCTCTCATCAACCAGTATCGATTTACCTTACCTTCTTGCTGGGGCCGAAGACCAACATGGGCTGGATCTCTACGTGGTACCTGGCGCTAAGCCAGTACCCGTTCGCGCCGCGACGTTCGACAGCGAGCGCCAGCTTTACAGCCTGGCACTGGAGAACCCTCAGCGAATTCTGACCTGGACCCCAGCCAGCGCACCGGGGGATGAACAGGGAAGCTCTACCAGTCTTCCGCCGGCACCACCTGGGACTGTCGTTTACACCGGCAGCAGCCTTAATCCTGTAAGCACCGAGCAGGACGGTTATCCGGCTCTGGAGCTACTGGATCAAGAACGGCTGATCATCACCTTTCCGCTGGATTCGGGTTTGCCGCCTATTCTGGTGGTGTTCAAGAGCCCGCGATATGAGCCAGGGATTGCTACAGGGTTAGGCTCGCCAATCACTGGTATCTGGCTCGATGAAGCAGCCAGGCAGACCGGGGCAGAAATTCCAACGCAGATTGCGGATGTGCTGAGGGGACGGGAATTTCGAGATTTCGATGCTTTCCGAGCCGCATTCTGGAAGGCTGTAGCCGAATACCCCGAGCTGTCTAGTCAATTTAACACTGCAAATAGAAATCTCATGGCTAGAGGACACGCCCCCAAAGCACGTGACAAAGATCACTACAAGGGGCACGCTACTTTTATACTTCATCACGTGATTCCAATTTCCGAACATGGAGCTGTATACGATGCTGACAACTTGAAGATTGTCACGCCAGCAGCGCATCACAACATACATTACGGGGCATCAGAATGACTCCAAAAAACAGCATATCTGAATTCACAGAACTGGAGTTCCTTGAATTTATAACTTCAATTACAAACCCACCCAACAATATAAGCGAACAGGTTTTAGATTCACACATCATGAGATTTAAATCGCTAAGCGAACATCCGAATGGCTCGGACTTAATATACTGGCCTGAGGCAGACGGCCTTGATACGCCAGAGGAAATCGTACGCATCATAAAAGAGTGGCGCGCAGCTAACGGCAAGCCAGGATTTAAAGCAGAGTAAATCCAACACCCCGCTCATGCGGGGTGTTACTCCTTAAAAATTAGTGCGTTCCAGACCTGTGAGATTTGCACGTCCGGACACAAACAAAAAACCCCGCCGAAGCGGGGTTTTTCATGCAGCCTCAGCGCTTAGATCGCGCCACGCTGACGCAGCACATCCAGCACTTGCTTCACGCCTTCGTCGACACTGGTGTTCTGGGTATCGATCACCAGGTCAGCGTCCAGCGGCACATCGAACGGGAAGCTTTCACCCGGGATGTTGTCGCCACCGGCAGCATACAGGCCCTGCGGGTCGCGCTCGCGGCAGGCGATTGGCGAGGCCTGGACGTAAACGGTCACCAAGCGCTCCTTGCCGATCAGCGCCTTGGCCTGTTCGCGGCCTTCGGCATCCGGGGCGACGAAGGCGGCCAGGGTCAGCATGCCGGCTTCGTTGAACTGGCGCGCCACATGGGCGGCGCGGCGCCAGTTCTCGGTGCGGCCGGCGCGGTCCTGTGGCAGGCCCTTATTCAGGTCGTGGCGCAAGTTCTGGCCATCGAGCACGTACACTGCACGGCCCATGTCGAACAGCTTGCGCTCCACGGCGTAAGCCAAGGTGCTCTTGCCAGCGCCGGACAGGCCGCTGAACAGCACGGTAGCCGGCTGCTGACCGAAGCGCAGGGCGCGCTCTTCAGTGGACACGTGAGCCTGCTTGCCATGCTGGCCAGTGCTGCCGTGCGGCAGCACTGGCTGTGCGATGATCATGCCGGCGCCAACGGTGCCGTTGGTCAGGCGGTCGATGACGATGAATGCACCGGTGGTGCGGTTGCTGTCATAGCCGTCCAGCGCGATGGCGCTGTCCAGGGACACCTTGACGCGACCGATCTCGTTCAGCTGCAGCGCGCTGGCCGCATCCTTTTCGAGGGTGTTCACATCGACCTTGTGGGTGATGCTGGCGATCGAGCCCGGCACATAGCTGGTGGCACGCTTGATGTCGTATTTCTTGCCGGGGAGCATGGGCTCTTCGGCCATCCACACCAGCATCGCGTCGAACTGGTCGGTCACCGGCGGGACGTTGTCGGCATGAACCAACAGGTCGCCACGGGAGATGTCGATCTCGTCTTCCATGGTCAGGGTCACGGCCTGGCCTG
This sequence comes from Pseudomonas sp. SWRI50, assembly GCF_014269095.1. NCBI lineage: Bacteria > Pseudomonadati > Pseudomonadota > Gammaproteobacteria > Pseudomonadales > Pseudomonadaceae > Pseudomonas > Pseudomonas sp. SWRI50. The sequence continues at coordinate 241,425 of NZ_JABWRW010000004.1, forward strand.
GGCCGGCGTTTTCCAGCTCACCTTCGTAGGTGACGATGGACTTGACCCGGCTGCTCTTGCCAGACGGCAGCACGACGATTTCGTCGCCCTTGTGCACCACGCCACTGGCGAGGGTGCCGGCAAAGCCGCGGAAGTTCAGGTTCGGACGGTTGACGTACTGCACCGGGAAGCGCAGGTCGGTGAAGTTGCGGTCGGCCGCGACTTCCACGGTCTCGAGGATTTCCATCAGCGCAGGGCCGGTGTACCACGGCGAACGCTCGCTGCGATTGACCACGTTGTCGCCCTTGAGCGCCGACATCGGCACGAAGTGCAGGCTGCTCGGCGTCAGGTTGATGGCATCGGCGAACTTCAGGTAGTCGGCCTTGATGTCTTCGAACACGCCTTCGTCGAACCCTTTGAGGTCCATCTTGTTGACGGCGACGACGATGTGCTTGATGCCCAGCAACGAGGCGATGTAGCTGTGACGACGGGTCTGGGTCTGCACGCCGTAGCGGGCATCGACCAGAATGATCGCCAGGTCACAGGTGGATGCACCGGTGGCCATGTTACGGGTGTACTGCTCGTGGCCCGGGGTGTCGGCAATGATGAACTTGCGCTTGGCCGTAGAGAAGTAGCGGTAGGCGACATCGATGGTGATGCCCTGCTCGCGCTCGGCCTGCAGGCCGTCGACCAGCAGCGCCAGGTCGACTTCTTCGCCGGTGGTGCCAGACTTCTTCGAATCACGGGTGATGGCTTCGAGGTGGTCCTCGTAGATCATCTTCGAGTCGTGCAGCAGGCGCCCGATCAGGGTGCTCTTGCCGTCGTCGACGTTGCCGCAGGTCAGGAAACGCAGCAGTTCCTTGCGCTCGTGCTGGGCCAGGTAGGCGAGGATGTCCTCGCTGATCAGATCAGATTGGTGCGACATGGAGTAACCCTGAAATTAGAAGTAGCCTTGGCGTTTCTTGTCTTCCATGGAGCCGGCGCCATCGTGGTCGATGACACGGCCCTGGCGTTCGGACGTACGGGTCAGGAGCATTTCCTGAATGATGTCCGTCAGGGTCTCGGCTTCGGACTCGACAGCCCCCGTCAACGGGTAGCAACCGAGGGTACGGAAACGCACCTTCTTCTTGACGATGCGGGCCTTTTCTTCCTCGGAAAGGTGCTCGAGGATGCGCTCGTCGTCGATCATGATCAGGGTGCCGTTCTTCTCGATGACTTCACGCTCGGCGGCGAAGTACAGCGGCACGATCGGGATGCCTTCGAGGTAGATGTACTGCCAGATGTCCAGCTCGGTCCAGTTCGACAGCGGGAAGACGCGGATCGACTCGCCCTTGTTGACCTTGCCGTTGTACACGTTCCACAGCTCGGGGCGCTGGTTCTTAGGGTCCCAGCGGTGCTTGCTGTCGCGGAACGAGTAGACGCGCTCCTTGGCGCGCGACTTTTCTTCGTCACGGCGGGCACCACCGAAGGCGGCGTCGAAACCATGCTTGTCCAGCGCCTGCTTGAGGCCCTGGGTCTTCATGATATCGGTGTGCTTGGAGCTGCCATGGGTGAAGGGGTTGATGCCCTGCGCCACACCCTCAGGGTTGACGTGGGTGATCAGCTCCAGGCCCATTTCCTCGACCATCTTGTCGCGGAAGCTGTACATCTCCTGGAATTTCCACTGGGTGTCGACGTGCATCACCGGGAACGGCAGCTTGCCCGGGAAGAAGGCCTTGCGCGCCAGGTGCAGCATCACGGCGGAATCCTTGCCGATCGAGTACAGCATCACCGGGTTGTCGAACTCGGCGGCCACCTCGCGGATGATGTGGATGCTCTCCGCCTCCAGCTGTTTCAAGTGCGTCAGTTTGTCGACCATGGCTACTCACGAAAAACGATCTTATGGACGGCCTGCGGGCCGTGTTCGAGCGAGCCACTTTATCACAGCGGCTGATTCTATTTAGGAGGCGGGCTAGATCGAAACAATCTAACGATATGACTGGGGGTTTGGGCTCTGGCTACTCACCACCGGTCGTTGTAGGGGCAGCCTTGTGCTGCGAAGAGGCCAGTGGTGGCACTTTACCTGTACCGGCCTCTTCGCAGCGCAAGGCTGCTCCTACAGGGGCTGTGGGCGATCCGGAAGGGTTAGATCGGGTTCGGGCAATCGATGAACAGATGTTCCACGGCGAAGCGCCGGGCCAGGTAGTCGCCCAGGGCCTGCACGCCATAGCGCTCGGTGGCATGGTGCCCGGCGGCGATGAAGCTGACACCGTTTTCGCGGGCACTGTGGAAGGTCTGTTCCGACGCCTCGCCACTGATGAACAGGTCCACCCCTGCGGCAATCGCGGTATCGATATACCCCTGCCCGCCCCCGGTGCACCAGCCCACGCGGCGGATCATCTGCTCGCCTTCAACCAGCAACGGCTCACGCCCCATCACCTCTTGCACCCGCCGGGCAAAATCCCGTGCAGTCATCGGCTCGGCCAGCGAACCGACCAAGCCAACCACTTTCGGGTTTTCCGGGTCCAGCGGCCCCTCGACGGTGATATCCAACTGGCGCGCCAGCTGCACGTTGTTGCCCACCTCCGGGTGTACATCCAGCGGCAGGTGGAACGCCAGCAGGCTGATGTCGTGCTTGAGCAGGGTTTTCAAACGGCGCTGCTTGATCCCCGTGATGCAGGGGTTCTCGCCCTTCCAGAAGTAGCCATGGTGCACCAGCACCAGGTCGGCCTCGGCCTCGACCGCAGCATCCAGCAACGCTTGGCTGGCCGTGACACCGCTGACAATGCGGCTGACCTGCGGACGGCCCTCGACTTGCAGCCCGTTGGGGCAATAATCCTGGATCTTCGCACTGCCCAGGTAGCGCTCGGCTTCCTCGACCAGTGTGTTCAGAGCGACGGCCATGAAAATCTCCTCGAAATCTGCGTTTTTGCCGGGTTCAACACCCGTATACTGGCGGCCATTATGAGCCGTCGCCGGCCTTGGGGAAACCGGCGTCAGCCGCCTGGGTGCAGGCCAGACAAGCCTTCGCCGATCAGCGGTTTCAGGTGTATGATCGCGCGCGCTCGCGCCCCGTGGCGCTGCTATCTGGCTCCCGCCCTACTCCCAGGATTCGTTCATGTTCAAGGCTCTGCGTTATTTTGGCTGGCCCCTGCTCACCGGTGTGTTGATCGCCATGCTGATCATCCAGCGCTTCCCGCAATGGGTCGGCCTGCCCAGCCAGGACGTCAACCTGCAGCAGGCCCCGCAAACCACCCGGATCATGCAGGGCCCGGTGTCGTATGCCGACGCCGTGACCCTAGCCGCACCGGCGGTGGTCAACCTGTACACCACCAAGGTGGTCAACAAGAGCGCCCATCCACTGTTCGAAGACCCGCAGTTCCGCCGCTTCTTTGGCGACAACCTGCCTAAGCAGAAGCGCTGGGAGTCGAGCCTGGGCTCGGCGGTAATCATGAGCCCCGAGGGCTACCTGCTGACCAACAACCACGTCACCAGTGGCGCCGACCAGATCGTGGTAGCGCTCAAGGATGGCCGCGAAACCTTGGCGCGGGTGATCGGCAGCGACCCGGAAACCGACCTGGCGGTGCTGAAGATCGACTTGAAGAGCCTGCCGGCCATCACCATCGGCCGCTCCGACAACATCCACATTGGTGATGTCTCGCTGGCCATCGGCAACCCCTTTGGCGTCGGCCAGACCGTGACCATGGGCATCATCAGTGCCACCGGCCGTAACCAGCTGGGCCTGAACAACTACGAAGACTTCATCCAGACCGACGCGGCGATCAACCCGGGTAACTCCGGCGGTGCTCTGGTCGATGCCAACGGCAACCTGATCGGCATCAACACGGCCATTTTCTCCAAGTCCGGCGGCTCCCAGGGCATTGGTTTTGCCATCCCGGTGAAGCTGGCGCTGGAAGTGATGAAGTCGATCGTCGAACACGGCCAGGTGATCCGTGGCTGGCTGGGCATCGAAGTGCAGCCGCTGAGCCAGGAACTGGCTGAGTCGTTCGGCATGCAGAATCGCCCAGGCATCGTCGTGGCAGGGATCTTCCGTGAAGGGCCGGCGCAAAAAGCCGGGCTGCAGCTGGGTGACGTGATCATGAGCATCAACGGCGAGCCGGCGGGTGACGGGCGCAAGTCGATGAACCAGGTGGCGCGGATCAAGCCCAACGAGAAGATCACCATCGAGGTGATGCGCAATGGGCAGCAACTGAAGCTGGTCGCCGAGGTGGGGCTGCGGCCGCCGCCTGCTCCGGCGACGACTCAGGAAGAGAAGTAACACTGGGGCTGCTTTGCAGCCCATTCGCAGCGCAAGGCTGCTCCTACAGGGGGATCGCATTGCCTTGTAGGAGCAGCCTTGCGCTGCGAATGGGCCGCAAAGCGGCCCCAACAGCATCAGTGCAGAATCTGGCTCAAGAACAACTTGGTCCGATCACTGCGCGGCCGATCGAAGAAATCATCCGGCGCCGCCTGCTCCACAATCTCCCCCTTGTCCATGAAGATCACCCGGTTCGCCACGGTGCGGGCAAAGCCCATCTCGTGGGTGACACACAGCATGGTCATGCCGTCCTCGGCCAGGCCCACCATGGTATCGAGCACTTCCTTGACCATCTCTGGGTCGAGCGCCGACGTCGGCTCGTCGAACAGCATGATCTTCGGTTTCATGCACAGCGCCCGGGCAATCGCCACACGCTGCTGTTGGCCGCCCGACAACTGCCCCGGGTACTTGTGCGCCTGCTCAGGGATACGCACCCGCTCCAGATAATGCATGGCGATTTCCTCGGCCTTGCGCCGCGGCATCTTGCGCACCCACATCGGCGCCAGTGTGCAGTTTTCCAGAATGCTCAGGTGCGGGAACAAGTTGAAGTGCTGGAACACCATGCCCACCTCACGGCGGATCGCCTCGATCTGCTTGAGGTCGTTGGTCAGCTCGACGCCATCGACGACGATGCGCCCCTGCTGGTGCTCTTCAAGCCGGTTAAGGCAGCGGATGGTAGTCGACTTGCCCGACCCGGATGGCCCGCACAGCACAATGCGCTCGCCCTGGCGCACATTCAGGTTGATGTCCTTGAGCACATGGAACTGGCCGTACCATTTGTTCACACCCTGCATCTGGATGATGCCTTCGGGGCCAGCAGGCTGCTTGATCGCTTCACTCATTTCGAAACTCCTAACGCTTGTGGCCAGTGTCCAGCTTGCGCTCCAGGTGCATGGAGTAGCGGGACATACCGAAACAGAAAATCCAGAAAACCAGCGCAGCGAACACGTAGCCCTCGGTGGCCATGCCCAGCCAGGCCGGGTCGGCCGCCGCTTGCTTGACGCTGTTGAGCAGGTCGAACAGGCCGATGATGATGACCAGGCTGGTGTCCTTGAACAGGGCAATGAAGGTGTTGACGATGCCGGGGATCACCAGCTTCAGCGCCTGGGGCAGGATCACCAGGCCCATCGCACGCCAGTAGCCCAGGCCCATGGCCGCAGCCGCTTCGTATTGCCCCTTGGGGATAGCCTGCAGGCCACCGCGCACCACCTCGGCGATGTACGCCGACTGGAACAGGATCACGCCGATCATCGCCCGCAGCAGCTTGTCGAAGCTCATGCCTTCAGGCAGGAACAGCGGCAGCATCACCGAGGACATGAACAGCACGGTGATCAACGGTACGCCGCGCCAGAACTCGATGAAGGTCACGCAGACCACTTTCACCGCCGGCATCCGCGAACGCCGCCCCAATGCCAGCAGGATGCCCAGCGGCAACGCACCGACGATCCCCACGGTGGCGATCACCAGGGTCAGCATCAGCCCGCCCCACTGGCTAGTCGGCACGCTTTCCAGGCCCAGGTAGCCGCCATGCAGCAGGGTGTAGGCGAGAACCGGGTACAGCACCAGAAAGCCCAGGCCATACACGGCCTTGCGCGGGAAGCGCTTGATGAACAGCGGCGCGGCGCCGAGCACGGCCAGCCACACGGTCAGGTCCACGCGCCAGCGCAGTTCCGTCGGGTAGTAGCCGTACATGAACTGGCCAAAGCGCTGCTGCACGAACACCCAGCAGGCGCCCTCCTTGGTGCAGTCTGCGCGGGTGGTGCCGACCCAGTTGGCATCGATCAGCGTCCATTGCAGCAAAGGCGGTACGATCAGCCACACCAAATAAAGGGCGAACAGGGTTAGCAGGGTATTGAGCCAGCTGGAGAACAGGTTGGCACGCATCCATGCGAGCACGCCGACGGTCTTCACCGGTGGCGGCATGTCAGGTTTGAAAACGTGAGCATTCACGGGCGTATCCTCACCGCTCGATCAGCGCAATGCGCTTGTTGTACCAGTTCATCAGCAGCGAAATGCTGATGCTGATGGCGAGATAGACACTCATGGTGATGGCAATCACCTCGATGGCCTGGCCGGTCTGGTTGAGCACCGTACCGGCGAACAGCGAGACCATCTCTGGGTAGCCGATACCGGCCGCCAGCGACGAGTTCTTCGCCAAGTTCAGGTACTGGCTGGTCAGCGGCGGAATGATCACCCGCAGTGCCTGGGGAATGATCACCTTGCGCAGGGTCGGGCCCTCGCGCAGGCCCAGCGAACGCGCAGCTTCAGTTTGGCCATGGCTGACCGAACGGATGCCAGAGCGCACGATTTCGGCAATGAACGCCGCGGTATAGATCGTCAGCGCCAGGGTCAATGCCAGCAGTTCCGGGATCAGCACCCAGCCACCGACGAAGTTGAAGCCCTTCAACTGCGGCACTTCCCAGTGCACGGGGCTGCCGAACAGCAGCACGCAGAGGCCAGGGATGGCAATGAACAGCGCCAGCCCCACCCAAAACTTGTGAAACGGCTCACCGGTCTCGTTGAAGCGTTTGTTGGCAACACGCACCATCACCACAATGGCCGCGATCGCCAGCGCCAGAGCAATGACAAACGGCCAGAAGCCATCGGCCATCGAGGCGCCGGGCATGTTCAGGCCACGGTTGCTGATGAAGAACAGGTCGTTGATGTTGATGCTGCCCCGCGGCCCTGGCAGGGTCAGGAACACCGCGAAATACCAGAACAGAATCTGCAGCAAAGGCGGAATGTTGCGGAAGGTCTCCACATACACGGTTGCCAGTTTGTTGATCATCCAGTTCGGTGACAGCCGTGCCACACCAATGATGAACCCCAAAACGGTCGCCAGGATGACGCCGATGATCGTCACCAACAGCGTGTTGAGCAGGCCGATGACGAACACCCGCGCGTAGCTGTCGGATTCCACATAAGGGATCAGGTGCTGGGCGATGCCGAAGCCGGCACTGCGGTCGAGAAAGTCGAAGCCCGAGGTGATGCCCCGGTGTTGCAGGTTGGTTTGCGTGTTGTGGAACAGGTACCAGCCCAGGCCCACCACGAAGACGATCGTGAGAACCTGGAACAACCACGCGCGCACACGCGGATCGTTCAGGGATAGCCCCTTTTGTGCGCCGATTCGATTTTGCATGAAGTGCCCCGGACAGTAGGGATTCGAACAGCCTGCGGCGGCGGGATGCCGCCGCAGGGTGCAGCCATCAGCGCACAGGTGGCGCGTACTGGATGCCGCCGTTGTTCCACAGGGCGTTCATGCCACGGTCGATCTTCAAGTCAGTGCTCTGGCCCAGGTTCTTCTCGAACACTTCGCCATAGTTGCCCACTTGCTTGACGATCTGGACTACCCAATCTTTGGGCAGCTTGAGGTCTTTGCCGTACTCGCCGTCAGCGCCAAGCAGGCGGGCGTTGTCCGGGTTCTTGGTGGATTTGGCCTCAGCCTCGACGTTCTTCGAAGTGATGCCGGCCTCTTCGGCGTTGAGCATGGCGAACAGGGTCCACTTGACGATGCTGAACCATTCTTCGTCGCCCTTGCGCACCACCGGGCCCAGGGGTTCCTTGGAGATGGTTTCCGGCAGCACCACGTAGTCGGTCGGCGCGGCCAGCTTGGAACGCTGGGCGAACAGCTGCGACTTGTCCGAGGTCAGCACGTCGCAACGGCCGGACTCCAGCGACTTGGCGCTTTCGTCGGAGGTGTCGAAGGTGATCGGGGTGTACTTCAGGTTATTGGCGCGGAAGTAGTCGGAAACGTTCAGCTCGGTGGTGGTACCGGCCTGGATGCAGATGGTCGCGCCATCGAGCTCTTTGGCACTGGAAACCCCCAGCTTCTTGTTGACCAGGAAGCCGACGCCGTCATAGTAGGTGACACCGGCGAACACCAGGCCCATGCCGGCATCGCGCGAGCTGGTCCAGGTGGTGTTGCGCGACAGCACGTCGACTTCGCCAGACTGCAGCGCAGTGAAGCGTTCCTTGGCGTTGAGCTGGCTGAACTTGACCTTGGTCGCATCGCCGAACACGGCGGCAGCGACGGCGCGGCAGACATCGGCGTCGATACCGACGATCTTGCCTTGCGCATCAGGTACCGAGAAGCCTGGCAGACCGTCGCTCACGCCACACTGGACGAAGCCCTTCTTCTTTACCGCATCAAGCGTGGCGCCGGCCTGGGCGGTTGTCACAGCGCCCAGCGCAGCGGCAGCGGTCAGGACTGCCAGGGTGGTTTTCAACATCTTCATTCACAACCTCCAAATCGCTCTTGTTGTACCGAGCCGGAATTGCACCGCACCCTTTTGAGGCGTATCCGACCCGTGTTGGCTTGTTATTGGGTCAATGGCGCAATGGGCTGTTCTATGACAGCCTTCACGTGCAAAGGGTGTTACCGTCACGGCCTGACCCTTGCATCGGATGATTCATAGCAAAGGGCGTACCACAGTTGACGGCTAAAGCGTTTAAGCGCTCGTCAAGTAGGGAAAGTTGTATCGTTGCGACATTCTTTTTCCGACAATCATTTGCAGCGCCTTCTTTTTACGCACACGAAAACAAGACACGCACACTTTCGGAGCAGTCATGACCAACCCGCTGATTCTCGAACCGCAGAAAACCGCCGACGCCTGTGTGATCTGGTTGCACGGCCTGGGCGCCGACCGTTACGACTTCCTACCGGTTGCCGAATTCATGCAGGAACGACTGCTCAGTACCCGGTTCATCATGCCCCAGGCCCCTACCCGCCCAGTCACCATCAATGGCGGCTATGCCATGCCCAGCTGGTATGACATCAAGGCCATGACCCCGGCGCGCGCCATCGACGAGGCGCAACTGGAGGAATCGGCCGAACAGGTGATCGCCCTGATCAAGGCCGAACAGGCCAAGGGCATCAATCTGTCGCGGATTTTCCTGGCCGGTTTCTCCCAAGGTGGCGCTGTGGTGCTGCACACTGCCTATATAAAGTGGCAAGAAGCCTTGGGCGGGGTGATCGCGCTGTCCACCTACGCGCCCACCTTCAACGATGCCCACGAGCTCAGCGCCTGCCAGCAACGCACCCCGGCCCTGTGCCTGCATGGCGTGCACGACCCGGTGGTGATTCCTTCGATGGGGCGCACGGCCTTCGAATACCTGAATACTTGGGGTGTTGCCGCCCAATGGCACGAATACCCGATGGAGCATGAAGTGGCCATCAACGAACTGAGCGACATCCACGGCTGGTTGAGCCAGCAATTGCAATAAGCCAGGCTCGCCCGTCGATGTAGGTGTATTCCGCTACGCCGTGTCCAGTTCTTGCTTTACACTGCCCGGCGTACATTCCTTAACCAGTTGATGAGACGATCGTGCTCAAGGCACTCAAAAAAATATTCGGCAAAGGAGACGCCGCGCCTCAGGCCGTCGATCCCGCTGCCAGCGTGAAAACGCCCGCGCCTGCTCCCGCTGCTGTGGCTCAGCCCCAGTCTCAGCCAGCGCCTCAGCCGGCCCCAACACTCGCCGACGCCAGCCCTGAGGCCCAAGCGCCTGCCGCCACCGACAAACCGGCCAAGGACAAACCGCGCCGCGAACGCAAGCCAAAGCCGCAGGCCAGCCTGTGGAAGCTGGAAGATTTCGTGGTAGAGCCGCAGGAAGGTAAAACCCGCTTCCACGACTTCAAGCTGTCCAGTGAAGTGATGCACGCGATCCACGACCTGGGCTTCCCCTACTGCACGCCGATCCAGGCGCAGGTATTGGGTTACACCCTGCGCGGCCAGGATGCGATCGGCCGGGCCCAGACCGGCACCGGCAAGACCGCCGCGTTCCTGATCTCGATCATTTCCCAGCTGCAGCAGACGCCGCCGCCCAAAGAACGCTTCATGGGCGAACCGCGCGCGCTGATCATCGCGCCAACCCGCGAACTGGTGGTGCAGATCGCCAAGGACGCCGCCGCCCTGACCAAGTACACCGGCCTGAACGTCATGAGCTTTGTCGGTGGCATGGACTTCGACAAGCAGCTCAAGGCCCTGGAAGCTCGTCATTGCGACATCCTGGTCGCCACGCCGGGCCGCCTGCTGGACTTCAACCAGCGCGGTGAAGTGCACCTGGACATGGTCGAAGTGATGGTGCTGGACGAAGCCGACCGCATGCTCGACATGGGCTTTATCCCCCAGGTACGTCAGATCATTCGCCAGACCCCGCCGAAAAGCGAACGCCAGACGCTGCTGTTCTCCGCCACCTTCACCGAAGACGTGATGAACCTGGCCAAGCAGTGGACCACCAACCCGGCCATCGTCGAGATCGAGCCAGAAAACGTCGCCAGCGAGACGGTCGAGCAGCACGTCTACGCGGTGGCCGGCAGCGACAAGTACAAGCTGCTGTACAACCTGGTGACCCAGAACAAGTGGGAACGGGTGATGGTGTTCGCCAACCGCAAGGATGAAGTGCGCCGTATCGAAGAGAAGCTGGTGCGCGACGGTATCAACGCCGCCCAACTGTCGGGGGACGTGCCGCAGCACAAGCGCATTCGTACGCTAGAGAGCTTCCGCGAAGGCCGGATTACCGTGCTGGTGGCCACCGACGTGGCGGGCCGCGGTATCCACATCGATGGCATCAGCCACGTGATCAACTTCACCCTGCCCGAAGATGCTGATGACTATGTTCACCGCATCGGCCGTACCGGCCGCGCAGGGACCAGTGGCGTGTCGATCAGCTTTGCCGGCGAGGATGACTCCTACCAACTGCCGGCAATCGAAGAGCTGCTGGGGCGCAAGATCAAATGCGAGATGCCGCCGGATGAACTGCTCAAGCCGGTGCCGCGAAAACACCACTGATCGGTGGTGACTTCTTCGCGGGGCAAGCCCGCTCCCACAGAAATCGTGCTGACCTGAAGTCTGCGAGATTCCTGTGGGAGCGGGCTTGCCCCGCGAACCGGGGTAAAACCCCGGCCAGCCAAAACGGTTCTACCAGCGCCCCGCCGCATCCTGGTCACTCTGCTTGCCTTCCACCCAGCGCGGCCCGTCCTGGGTGTTTTCCTTCTTCCAGAACGGCGCCCGGGTCTTCAGGTAATCCATGATGAAGTTGCAGGCATCGAACGCCGCCTGCCGATGGGCACTGGCCACACCGACGAAAACGATCGGCTCGCCCGGCTCCAACGCGCCAATCCGGTGCAACACCTCGACCTTGAGCAAGGGCCAGCGCTGCTCGGCCTCGACCACGATCTTGGCCAACGCCTTCTCGGTCATCCCCGGGTAGTGCTCAAGGAACATCCCGGCCACCTCGCGGCCATCATTGAAATCACGCACGTAGCCGACAAACCCGACCACCGCGCCCACGCCGACATTCGCGGCATGCATGGCATTGACCTCGACACCCGGGTCAAACGCCCCGTGCTGCACTCGCACCGTCATGCTCAGCCTCCGGTCACCGGCGGGAAGAACGCCACTTCGTCGCCCTCTTGCAGCGGCTCGTCGAGCCGGCAGAGCTCTTCGTTGCGCGCGCACATCAGGTTCTGCTCCGCCAGCAATTCATAGTGCCCGCCCTTGGCCACCAGCGCCTTGCGCACATCGTCGATCACCGCGAAGTCACCTTCCACGCGTTCGGCATCGAGCCCGAGCAATTCCCGGTAACGGGCGAAATACATCACCTTGACCTTCATCACGCGTCCACCTTGTAGTGGCCGCTCTTGCCGCCGAGTTTTTCCAGCAGGCGCACCTGCTCGATCACCATGCCCTTGTCCACGGCCTTGCACATGTCGTAGATCGTCAGTGCGGCAACGCTGGCAGCGGTCAGTGCCTCCATCTCGACGCCGGTCTGGCCGGCCAGCTTGCAGCGGGCGACGATGCGCACTGCGTCCTGCCCTTCGGCGCTGAGCTCGACCTTGACGCTGGTCAGCATCAGCGGATGGCACAGCGGGATCAGGTCGCTGGTTTTTTTCGCCGCCTGGATACCGGCAATGCGCGCCACGGCGAACACATCGCCCTTGGGGTGCTCACCGTCGACGATCATCTGCAAGGTCTGCGGCAACATGCGCACCCGCGCCTCGGCAATCGCCTCGCGCTCGGTCACGGCCTTTTCAGTGACGTCGACCATGTTGGCCCGCCCCTGGGAATCAAGATGTGTCAGCACTGCTCTGCTCCTGTGAAGGGAACACAGAGTGTAAACCTGTGGGTCAGGTTTGAGCAGTGGCATGTACTGTCGGTGCCGGCCTCTTCGCGGGGCAAGCCCGCTCCCACAGGATCTCCACTGGCCTTGAATCGAGTGGGTCTCCTGTGGGAGCGGGCTTGTCCCGCGAAGAGGCCGGGCGGTGCACCACCCGGCTGGATGGGTTACAGATGCGACTCGGCGTACTCGGCGAGCACCGACCGTGGCACACCCTGCAGGGTGATGTGCACGCCATGGGGGAAGTCCTTGAAGCGCTCGGTCAGGTAGGTCAGTCCCGAGCTGGTCGCGGACAGGTAAGGGGTATCGATCTGCGCCAGGTTGCCCAGGCAGACCACCTTGGAACCGGAGCCGGCACGGGTGATGATAGTTTTCATCTGGTGCGGCGTGAGGTTCTGGCACTCGTCGATCAGGATCAGGCTCTGCTGGAAGCTGCGACCGCGAATGTAGTTCAGCGACTTGAACTGCAGCGGCACCCGCTCAAGGATGTACTCGACGCTGCCGTGGGTGCTCTCGTCATCCATGTGCAAGGCTTCGAGGTTGTCGGTGATGGCACCCAGCCAGGGCTCCATCTTCTCCGCTTCGGTGCCCGGCAGGAAGCCGATCTCCTGGTCCAGCCCCTGCACGCTGCGGGTAGCGATGATGCGCCGGTAACGCTTGCTGACCATGGTCTGCTCGATGGCCGCGGCCAGGGCCAGGATGGTCTTGCCCGAGCCGGCGGCGCCGGTCAGGTTGACCAGGTGGATATCCGGGTCGAGCAAGGCGAACAGGGCCAGGCTCTGATGGATGTCTCGCGGTTTCAGGCCCCAGGCTTCCTGGTGCAACAGGGGTTCCTGATGCAGGTCGAGCAGCAGCAGTTCATCATCGCGGATGCCCTTGATCCAGCCGACGAAGCCTTGTTCATCGATGATGAACTCGTTGATATGCACTGCCGGCAGGTTGTCGATCATTTGCACACGGTGCCAGGTGCGGCCCCGTTCCTGGCGGGTGTCGACCTTGCTGACCCGGTCCCAGAACGAGCCGGTGACCGAATGATAGCCCTTGGACAACAGCGACACGTCATCGACCAGCTGGTCGGTGCTGTAGTCCTCGGCCGCGATACCGCAGGCGCGCGCCTTCAGGCGCATGTTGATGTCTTTGGTGACCAGCACCACGTCAAGGTCGGTGCGCCGGGCCCGTACTTCGAGCAACTGGTTGATGATGATGTTGTCGTTGAGGTTTTCCGGCAGCAGCTTGTTCGGCTCGTTGCGCGGGGTCATCAGGATGGACAGGAAGCCCTTGGGCCCACTCTTGTTGCGCTGGATCGGCACGCCCTGCTCGACATCGCTGGGCGAGGCGTTACCTAAGGTCTGGTCGATCAGGCGAATGGCCTGGCGGCATTCGGCGGCGATGCTTTGTTTGCCGGTCTTGAGCTTGTCGAGTTCCTCCAGCACCGTCATCGGAATGGCGACGTGGTGCTCCTCGAAGTTGAGCAGTGCGTTGGGGTCGTGAATCAGGACGTTGGTATCGAGCACATACAGGATTGGCTTGCTGGAGGAAGGGTTGCGTCCTTGGTCATCCATACTCGGTCACCTTATGTCGAAGCCACACGGCGCGGTCTGCTGCGCCGCAGAGTGACTGCCGGTCTTCCCGTATCCGCGTTGCTACGGGCGGGAAGCGAACCTGACACGGTGGATGACGCCACCTGTGCTGCAGGGCTCGGCTGTCTGGTTTCTTCATACCGCATAAACGATGACTAAAAAAAGCATTTTTACGCGCAGGTGAAGTTTATTTTTCCGAATGACGAACAGGGGTTGGCGAGGGGGCAAGTGAGGTCTACAGTCAGATATTAGTCCCCTTGCTCACGGTGCCCATAAGCGTGGCAGCCCTCCCAGCCGATGCCGCTCTGGGCGGTGTTGCGCAGCAACCATTCTACCGCCGGCTGTGCCTTGGGCAGGCTGTCATGGAATTGGATCACCCCCTTGCGCCATAGCAGCATCAAGGTCAGCACCCGCTGCGCCGAGGCCTCTGCGCTCAACACGCCCTCATCCTGGGCATCGATATCCCACAACGACACCTGCAACTGCTGGCTGGCCATGAACGCTTCGCCATCGGCCCGACGCTGGCCATAAGGCGGGCGGAACAGCGGCACGTACTGCGCTGGCAGGTCAGCCTGCACCCGCGCCTGGCTGCGCCGCAACGAATCCTGCCAGCCCTGCCACTGGGCATGAGAGCGGTATTCCCAGCCCTGAATGCCCACGCATTGCCCGCGATAGAGCTGTCGCAGGGCCTGCACGGTGGCAGCGTCACGGCGTTGCTGCAGGCGATTGCCAAGCACGAAGAACGTGCCTTCAAGCTTTTGCCGGCGCAGGTAATGGGTGAGGGTATCGGTATAGCCGCCGTCGGGCCCTGGGCCCCCCACGAAGGTCAGCAGGAACATGCGATCGTTGAGCTCATCGCCATTGCGTTCCCGGTTGGACAGGCGCTCGACCTCGCTGCTGGTGTTCGGCAACAGGGCTGCCTTGCGCAGTTGCTCATCCAGGTAACGGACATGGAACTGATGGCTCGGCTCGATCCAGCCGGTATAAAATGTGCCGACATCTGCAGCGAACGTCGCTGCTTGCGTACGCAATTCCGCCATCGACGTGACCGGGTAGCAGAACGAAGCATCCTGTTCGCAGCTGCGCTGGGCCTGTTGATAACCCTGCCACAAACGCTGCCACAGGCGTGCCCGCACCAGGCGGACCTTTTGCAGGTTGATCTGCCGCAACCCTAACCGGCCTGCCAGTGCGCCATCGTCCAGCAGTTCGCTCTCGTGCAGCACCTGGGCGAACGAGAGGATCTCGGCCCGCGAGGCCACATCGAACAGCGCCGGGCTGTCCAACTGCTCGGGCCACAGGCTGCGGTCCAGGCTTGCCTGGGGTGATGGGGCGGCCTGCACGGCCAAGCTCAACAGCGTGGCCAGCAAGGCCGATGCAATGCGCACGGTGGGAAGCTCCGCAACAGCAAAACGCGCACTATAGCGCCTGGCTTGGCGATGGTCTGTGACTATCGTCGGCATAGTTTGGACTTGCCAGGCCCAGCCCGTAGAATCCCCGCCAACGATTCCAGGAGCCGACCCGATGCTGACGGTGATTTCCCCCGCCAAGACCCTCGACTACGACACCCCGCCGGTGACCGAGCGTTTCACCCTGCCCCAGTACCTGGACGACTCCCAGGCACTGATCGTGCAACTGCGCGAGCTGTCGCCCGCCCAGATCAGTGAACTGATGCACCTGTCCGACAAACTCGCCGGCCTCAACGCCGCCCGTTTCGGCAGCTGGACTCCAGACTTCACCCCGGCCAACGCCAAGCAAGCGTTGCTGGCGTTCAAAGGTGACGTGTACACCGGTCTGGACGCCGAGAGCCTTGGCGAAGACGACTTTAGCTACGCCCAAGACCACCTGCGCATGCTCTCTGGCCTGTATGGCCTGCTGCGCCCGCTCGACCTGATGCAGCCGTACCGTCTGGAAATGGGCACCAAGCTGGCCAACGCCCGCGGCAAGGACCTGTATGCCTTCTGGGGCACGCGCATCAGCGAATGGCTGAACCAGGCCCTGGCCGACCAAGGTGATGACGTGCTGCTGAACCTGGCCAGCAATGAGTACTTCAGCGCGGTAAAACGCGGCGCCTTGAAGGCCCGCGTGATCAACGTCGACTTCAAGGACTTCAAGAACGGCCAATACAAGATCATCAGCTTCTACGCCAAGAAAGCCCGCGGGATGATGAGCCGCTTCGTGATCGAGCAGCGCATCAACGACCCAGAGCAGCTGAAGCAGTTCGACGTGCAGGGGTACTACTACAGTGCCGAGCAGTCGAAGGCGGATCACCTGGTGTTTTTGCGGGATCACGCGCAGGCTTGAAGCTCTCCCCGACGGTAGCGTCGCCGTTGAGATCGAGCGCCGCCCGCGCGGCGCTTCGCAGCACAAGGCTGCTCCTACATTTTCGGGCCAGTCACGCCTGTGAAGGCGCCGCGAGGGCGGCGCTCGATCTCGAAACCAGAGAAAATGCCCGCCCTCCCCCGCCCCCAACACCGGCCCCAATCAAACCGCCATCACGCCACAATCCCGACGCCAAAAAACCACCACACCACCCTTTATCGCCAAACGCCATAAGACCGTTCGTACCTTTTTTGACGTTTTTTGAAAAATATTTTTCGATACTGGCATTAAAACATCCCCCCTCAATCCCGCCCTTTATATACCGGGACGAAACACCCCAGTGCTATCAGATTGAAACTATTTATCACTGAAGAATTATTTAGAAATCTTTCATCCGGGCAAAACCCAGCCAGGAACTTCTGTCATACCGGATCGCTCATAGTGCCGTAACGATTTTCCTGCCCCTGGGCTGTGAGAGATGACTTACAGATGACAACGGCAGGTATCCACTGCCCGCCAAAGCAACTTCGACAGGTATAACGGGCACCCCCCAAGAGCCCTGTCCACGCAGGAGAGACGCGCCCTTACAAATCGTCCTAGTGGTTGATTTCAAAGGATTTATCCACTTGAAAAAACAAGCACAGCAGCGCGCCACGTAGCGCATTGCAATAAAGACGGCTGCACGCCAAGGCACGTTTTTTAATAATGGCTTTTTACTGCCAAGTTTGAGCGCATAACTTTTCGCGCTCCGGAATAATTTTGCCTGCGCTCGGCGAAGTGTGCATTCGCCATGGACCCGTGCGCCCAAAAACTGTTGTTAATCAACCTGGCCCGGCTCTTTCCGAAGGAGCCGGCGTGATAAACACACATGAGGTGATAGCGATGCGTATCAGCATCTTTGGTTTGGGTTATGTAGGGGCGGTCTGTGCAGGCTGCCTGACGGCGCGAGGCCATGAAGTGATTGGTGTGGACGTGTCCAGCACCAAGATCGACCTGATCAACCAGGGCAAGTCGCCCATCGTCGAACCTGGCCTGGAAGCACTGCTGCAACAGGGCATCGCCAATGGCCGCCTGCGCGGCACCACCGACTTCGCCGAGGCCATCCGCGCCAGCGATGTGTCGATGATCTGCGTCGGTACGCCCAGCAAGAAGAACGGCGACCTGGGCCTTGAGTACATCGAGTCGGTGTGCCGCGAAATCGGCTACGTGCTGCGTGACACCACCCGTCGCCACACCATCGTGGTCCGCAGCACCGTGCTGCCGGGCACCGTGAAGAACGTGGTGATCCCGATCCTCGAAGACTGCTCGGGCAAAAAGGCCGGGGTCGACTTCGGTGTTGCAGTCAACCCTGAGTTCCTGCGCGAAAGCACCGCGATCAAGGACTACGACCAGCCACCGATGACGGTCATCGGTGAACTGGACAGCGCCAGCGGCGACGTGCTGCAAAGCCTGTACGAAGAACTCGACGCCCCGATCATCCGCAAGCCGATCGAAGTGGCCGAGATGATCAAGTACACCTGCAACGTGTGGCACGCCACCAAGGTCACCTTCGCCAACGAGATCGGCAACATCGCCAAGGCAGTCGGTGTCGATGGTCGCGACGTGATGGACGTGGTCTGCCAGGACAAGGTACTGAACCTGTCGCAGTACTACATGCGCCCAGGCTTCGCCTTCGGCGGCTCGTGCCTGCCGAAGGACGTGCGCGCCCTCACCTACCGCGCCGCCAGCCTCGACGTGCGAGCGCCACTGCTCGATTCGCTGATGGCCAGCAACGAGTCGCAGGTGCAGAACGCCTTCGAGCTGATCGAAGCCCACGACAAGCGCAAGGTCGCCCTGCTCGGCCTGAGCTTCAAGGCCGGCACCGACGACCTGCGTGAAAGCCCGCTGGTGGAACTGGCCGAGCGCCTGATCGGCAAGGGCTACCAGTTGGGCATCTACGACGAGAACGTCCAGTACGCCCGTGTTCACGGCGCCAACAAGGACTACATCGAATCGAAGATCCCGCACGTTTCCTCGCTGCTCAACGCCGACTTCCAGCAGGTCATCGACAACGCCGACATCATCGTCCTGGGCAACCGTGACGAGCAGTTCCGCGCCCTTGCCCAGCAAGCGCCGGAAGGCAAACAGGTGATCGACCTGGTGGGCTTCATGAGCAAAGCCACCTGCGGCACCAGCCGTACCGAAGGCATCTGCTGGTAACACCCTTGGCCGGGCAGCGCAGGTGCTCCTCAGGGGACAAGCGCTGCCCTTCCTTCCCTGATTTCGCGACGGATGCTGAACATGCAAAGGCTCCAGACAGTGCTGTTGCAGTGCGCCGGGTGGCTGCTCTACATGAGCCTGCTCATGTTGATCGCCCTGGCCCTGCCGGCCGATATCTTCGACTCGCAGTCGAAGCACTTCATCTTCCTGGTCGGCGCAGTCGGCATCTGGCGCTATTCGATGGGCGCCACCCATTTCATCCGCGGCATGATCTTCCTGTACGCCGTCTACCCGTACCTGCGCCGCAAGGTGCAGAAGCTGGGCAAGGCTGCGGACCCGTCCCACGTGTACCTGATGGTCACCAGCTTTCGTATCGATGCGCTGACCACCGCGCAGGTGTACAGCTCGGTGATCCGCGAAGCCATCAACTGCGGCTTCCCCACCACGGTGGTCTGCTCGCTGGTGGAGATGTCGGACGAGCTGTTGGTGAAAAGCCTATGGGCCAAATACAACCCGCCGGCACACGTCAAGCTGGACATCGTGCGCATCGCCGGCACCGGCAAGCGTGACGGCCTGGCCTATGGTTTTCGCGCCATCTCGCGGATGCTGCCAGACGAAAATGCCGTGGTGGCTGTGATCGATGGCGACACCGTGCTGGCCGATGGCGTGGTCTGCAAGACCGTGCCGTGGTTCAAGCTCTACCCCAATGTCGGTGGCCTGACCACCAACGAATTCTGCGAAGTGCGCGGCGGCTACATCATGAGCGAGTGGCACAAGCTGCGCTTCGCCCAGCGCCACATCAACATGTGTTCGATGGCCCTGTCCAAGCGCGTGCTGACCATGACCGGGCGCATGTCGATGTTCCGCGCCAGTGTGGTGACCAACCCCGAGTTCATCGCCGACGTCGAAAGCGACTCGCTGATGCACTGGCGCCTGGGCCGCTTCAAGTTCCTCACCGGTGACGACAAGTCCAGCTGGTTCAGCCTGATGCGCTTGGGCTACGACACCTTCTACGTGCCGGATGCCGCCATCAACACCGTCGAGCACCCGCCCGAAAAAAGCTTCCTCAAGGCCAGCCGCAAACTGATGTACCGCTGGTACGGCAACAACCTGCGGCAGAACTCCCGCGCACTGGGCCTGGGCCTGCGGCGCCTGGGGCTGTTCACCAGCATCGTCCTGTTCGACCAGCGCGTGTCGATGTGGACCAGCCTGCTGGGCCTGACCGTGGCGGTGATCGCCAGCCTCAAGTTTGGCCTGGGTTTCCTGCTGGTGTACCTGCTGTGGATCGGCATCACTCGCCTGATCCTGACCGTGATGCTGCTGTGCTCCGGGCACAAGGTCGGGCCGGCCTATCCGCTGATCCTTTATTACAACCAGATCGTCGGCGCGATGATGAAGATCTACGTGTTCTTCCGCCTCGACAAGCAGTCCTGGACCCGCCAGCCCACTGCCCTAAAACGTGACCTCGCCAGCTTTCAACAATGGTTCAACACCTGGTCCTCGCGGACCATGACCTTCTCGGCGGCCAGCATCTTCGTTGCTGTGCTGTTCATGGTCGTGTGAGCCCAACCGGATCGGATCTAACAGGAACAAACCACCATGAATACCGCCGTGAACGTCAACGTCGTGCATGAGTCCGAAGCCCAGCGCCAACACGCCCGGGTGCGCATTCCAGCCAAGCTGCGCTTCCTGGATAACCAGCGCCAAACCCACGAAGTGAAGGTCGATGACCTATCCGCCGGTGGCCTGAGCTTCCACACCAAACAGCAACTGTCGGTGGGCGAAGTGCTGCGCGGGCGGCTGCAGTTCGTGGTCGACAATCTGGGCCTGTCGATCGACATCGAGTTCCAGGTGCGCTCCTTCAACCCCAGCAATGGCCGTACCGGCGCGCAGTTCCAGAACCTGGAGCCCCGCGACATCGCCACCCTGCGGCACATCATCACCAGCCACCTGTCGGGTGAGCTGATCAGCATCGGTGATGTGCTCAGCACGCTGCAGCGCGACAACTTCACCAAGGCGCGCAAGCAGAAGGATGGCGGTGCCGGCCTGACCGCCTTCGGCCGCCTCAAGGCGGTCAGCGTGACCCTCGGCGTGTTCGTGATCGGCGTGGCCGCCTTCGGTTTCGTTGCCAAGTCGCTGTACGGCATGTACTTCGTCAGCCACGCCGAAGCTGGCGTGGTGGCAGTGCCCACCACCAGCGTCACCATGCCCCGCGACGGCACCGTGAACAGCCTGGTCGAAAGCGGCGGCCAAGTGGTCAAGGGCGCGCCCCTGGCGAGTTTCAGCACCAGCATGCTGGACATGCTCAAAGGCCACCTGGACGACTCGCAACTGGAGCCGGCCAAGGTTGAGGAACTGTTCGGCAAGCAGCTTTCCGGCACCCTCACCAGCCCCTGCGATTGCGTGGTCGCCCGCCAACTGGTGGATGACGGCCAGTACGCCGCCAAGGGCCAACCGATCTTCCAGCTGATCCCACGCACCACCAACCCGATGGTCGAAGCGCGCTTCAGCTACCGCCAGTTCGACGAGGTCACGCCCGGCACCCGGGTCAACTTCCAGGTGGCCGGCGAAGACGAAGTGCGCACCGGCCAGATCGTCAGCAGCGCCAGCCTCAACAGCGAAGACCTGGCCTCCGACATCCGTGTGCAGATCAAGCCTGACAGCGGCCTGCCAGCAGAACTTGCCGGGCGCCCTGCTTCGGTCAGCAGCGACCGCGGGCCGTCGTTCAACTGGCTGATCGACAAAGCCGTGGCCCGTGGGCTGTAAGAGGACAAGCCGATGATTAGCACACAACCCGATACCTGTGGGAGCCGGCTTGCCGGCGATCGAGTGCGCAGCACTCGCCCAGCAGATGTGTCGCCCGCGCAGGCCTCTCGCCGGCAAGCCGGCTCCCACAGGGTCCGTGTGAACCTTGGGATGTGCGCCCTAGCCGCCGCCATCACGCTCGCCGGCTGTGCCGGCCTGCCTGACCAGCGCCTGGCCAACGAAGCCCTCAAGCGCGGCGACACCGCCTTGGCCGAGCGCAACTACAAGGCCCTGGCCGACCTCGGCTACAGCGATGCGCAAGTCGGCCTGGCCGACATCAAGGTCGCCACCCGCGACCCCGCGCAGATCAAGCAAGCCGAAGCTACATACCGCGCCGCAGCCTCCACTTCGCCACGGGCCCAGGCTCGGCTAGGCCGCCTGCTGGTGGCCAAACCCGACAGCACCCAGGCTGAACGTGAAGAGGCCGAAACGCTGCTCAAACGCGCCGCCCAGCAAGGCGAAAGCAATACCTTGATCCCGCTGGCGATGCTCTACCTGCAATACCCGCAGAGCTTCCCCAACGTCAACGCGCAGCAACAGATCGACCAGTGGCGCGCCGCCGGCAACCCGGAGGCGGGCCTGGCCCAGGTGCTGCTGTATCGCACCCAGGGCACCTACGACCAGCACCTGGGCGAGGTCGAGAGCATCTGCAAGGCCGCGCTCAATACCACCGACATCTGCTACGTCGAGCTGGCCACCGTGTACCAGAAGCGCGGCCAGCCCGACCAGCAAGCCGCCCTGCTCGGCCAGCTCAAGGCGGCCTATGCCCGCGGCGCCGTACCGGCCACCCGGGTCGACAGCGTCGCCCGTGTGCTGGCTGACCGCAGCCTAGGCCAGACCGACGAAAAAACCGCCAAAGACCTGCTCGAACAGGTGGCGCCGGCCAACCCGGCTTCGTGGGTCAGCCTTGCGCAACTAGTCTACGACTTCCCCGAGCTGGGCGACACCGACCAGCTACTGGCCTACATCGACAAAGGCCGCGCCGCCGAACAGCCACGCGCCGAATTGCTGCTGGGCCGCCTCTACTACGAAGGCAAGACGCTGCCCGCCGATGCGGCAAAAGCCGAACAGCACCTGCAGGCCGCCGCCGACGCTGGCGAGGTCAGCGCCCATTACTACCTGGGCCAGCTGTACCGCCGCGGTTACCTGGGCAATGTCGAGCCACAGAAGGCCGTCGACCACCTGCTCGCTGCCGCCCGTGGCGGCCAGAACAGCGCCGACTATGCCTTGGCCCAGCTGTTCAGCGAAGGCCATGGCATCCGCCCGCAACCGGGCAACGCCTGGGTGTTCGCGCAACTGTCGCAGGCCAACCCGACGCCACAGTCGGCCGAACTGCTGCAGCAACTCGATCAGCAACTCACGCCAGACCAGCGCAGCCAGGCGCAAACCCTGCTGACGCAGGAAAAACAGGCGCGCGGCAGCATGGCCCAAGGCGCCAACAGCACCCTGGCCCTCGAAGCCCTGCAAGACGACGAACAAGAAGTAGACGGTGAGGACTCGCTATGACGCTCAATCCCTTCGTGAAAGCCGGCATCGGCCTGAGCTTCGCCCTGCTGTGGTCCTGCCCGACCCTGGCCGACATGACCGCGCAGAAAAACTTCGGCCTGGACGTGAAAATCACCGGCCAGTCGGAAGACGATCGCGACCTCGGCACCCGGCCCGGCGGTGACGTCAACGGCCTCGGCCTCGACCTGCGCCCCTGGGTGTACGGCGAGCGCGGCAACTGGAGCGCCTACGCCATGGGCCAGGCCGTCGCGGCCACCGACACCATCGAAACCGACACCCTGCGCCAGAACGACGACGGCACCACCACCGACACCGGTGACGACAGCCGCAAGCCGGACAAAAGCTACCTGGCCATGCGCGAGTTCTGGGTCGGCTACAGCGGCCTCACCCAGTACCCTGGCGAGCAACTGCGCTTAGGCCGCCAGCGCCTGCGCAGCGACGACGGCATGTGGCGCGACACCAACATCGAAGCCCTCAACTGGACCTTCGACACCACCCTGCTCAAGGCCGACCTGGGCGTGGCCCAGCGTTTCAGCGAGTACCGCACCGACCTCACCGAACTGGCCCCGGAAGACAAAGACCGCACGCACCTCTACGGTAACGTCGCCACGCAATGGACCCCCGGCCACTGGGTCGGCCTGCGTGCCCACCACACCCATGACAGCGGCAGCCTGAAAAGCCCCGGCGAGACGATCGACGCGCTCGACAAGACCCGCACCGGCGACCTCACCTGGCTGGGCCTGGAAGCCAACAGTGACGCCTACAACTGGCGCAACGACCACACCGTCAACTACTGGGGCAGCCTGACCTGGCTGACCGGTGACCGCGACAAACTCAGCAGCCAACAGGTAGGCGACGATCAAGTGGCCACCGGCAAGCAGAGCGGCGACGTCAACGCCTGGGCCACCGACCTCGGCATCCGCCTGCGCCTTGACCCCAACTGGCAAGTCGGTGCGGCCTACGCCCGTGGCAGCGGCGGCGGTGGCGATGACGGCTCGAACAACTTCGAGCAGACCGGCCTTGAGAGCAACCGCTCCAACTTCACCGGTACCCGCTCGCGTGTGCACCGCTTCGGCGAGGCCTTCCGTGGCGAGCTGGGCAACCTGCAGGCGGCCACCCTGTTTGCCTCGTGGCAACTGCGCGACGACTACGACGCCAGCCTGATCTACCACAAGTTCTGGCGCGTGGATGGCGAGCAGAACATTGGCTCCAGCGGCATCAACGCTGCGGTCAACGACAACGGCGTGAACCGCCCGCTGATCAATGGCGAAAAAGACCTCGGCCAGGAGATGGACGTGGTCGTCACCAAGTACTTCAAGCAGGGCCTGTTGCCCGCTTCGATGAGCCAGGCAATCGACGAACCGTCCGCGCTGGTGCGCCTGCGCGCCGGTGTGTTCAAGCCAGGTGACGCCTATGGCAAGGAAGCGGACTCGTACATGCACCGTGCCTTTGTCGACGTGATCTGGCGCTTCTGAGGCCGGTAGAGGATTTCTTGTCATGCCCCTTCACCCGCACCTACGTCACAGCCTCCTGGCCAGCGCCTTGCTGCTGGCCTCAGGCCTTGCCGTCGCCGCAGAACCCACGGTGATCGCCAAGGAACTGCAGCAGGCCAAGACCTACACCGTGTCCAGCGCGCCCACCGAGCCGCTGCACATGGACCCACCGAAACTGCCCGACCTCAGCGGCTTCACTGCCGAGGCGGTGCAGAACAAGATCGACCGCCGCCACAAAGGCAAGGTCAGCGTGCGCCGCATGCTGCAGGAAGAGTCGCTGAAGGAGTTCATCGGTGGCGACAACAAGGCCGCCGAATGGGTGCAACGCCAGCACGGCATCCCCCAGGCGATCTTCGTCGATGACGGCCATGTCGACCTGGTCGAGCTGAGCAAAAAGGTACCCAAGCAGTACCTCAGCGAAGTCGAGCCGGGGGTGTACCTGGCGCGCCTGCCAATCGTGGTCGGGCAGAAGGGCATCCTCGAAATCAACGGCAAGGTCAAGCAATTGCGCCTGTCCCAGGAGGGCGGCGCGTTTCTGGTCAACGACGGCAAGCTGTTCGTCAGCGACACCCAGGTCACCGGCTGGCGCGAGAAGGACAACGGCCCGGCGACCTTCCGCTCGCCCAAGGAATTCCGCCCGTTCCTGCTGTCGTGGGGCGGCACCGAGACCTACATCGTCAACACCAAGATGGCCAGCTTCGGCTACGCCAAGTCCAAGTCGTACGGTGTGAGCATCTCGCAGTACACGCCGAACATGGCCAAGCGCATGGGCCGCCCGGAGCCGACCGGCTGGATCATCGGCTCGGAATTCAGCGACATGTGGTACGGCTTCTACTGCTACGAGACGCAGGACTTCGTGGTCAAGGACAACACCTACCGCGACAACATCGTCTACGGCATCGACCCGCACGACCGTTCGCACCGCCTGATCATCGCCGGCAACACGGTGTACGGCACCAAGAAAAAGCACGGGATCATCGTCTCGCGTGAGGTCAACGACAGCTGGATCATCAACAACAAGAGCTACGACAACAAGCTCTCGGGCTTGGTGATCGACCGTAACAGCGTCAACAACCTGATCGCCTACAACGAGATCTACCGCAACCACACCGACGGCATCACCTTGTACGAAAGCGGCGACAACCTGATCTGGGGCAACAAGCTGATCAACAACCGCCGCCACGGCATCCGCGTGCGCAACAGCGTGAACATCCGCCTGTACGAAAACGTCGCCATGGCCAATGGCCTGGTGGGTGTCTACGGGCACATCAAGGACTTGTCCGACACCGACCGCGACATCGCCCTCGACCCGTTCGACACCAAAGTCTCGCTGATCGTGGTGGGCGGTGAGCTGGCGGCCAACGGCTCCGGGCCGCTGTCGATCGACTCGCCGCTGTCGGTCGAGTTGTACAAGGTGTCGATGCTCGCACCGCGCAAGGCCAACGGCATCAGCCTCAACGGCATCCTCGGCGAGCGCCAGGACGAAATCCTCGACCTGCTGGTGCGCCAGCAAAAGGCTGTGCTGATCGACCCGGTCGAACGCCAGACCGAAATGATCGATTAAGGAAGCCCAGACCATGACTCCACACCTGATGAAACTGCTGGGCCTGTCCGCCGCCCTTCTGGCGATCAGCCAGGGCGTGCGCGCCGACGAGGTGAAAGCCCCGACGTTCAGCGCCGAACCCTGCTGCCAACTGTGCCCCGAGGCGCACGACGCCAGCCGCTACACCACCCGCTACCAGCAGAACTTCACCACGCTGGTACAGGCCCAGGGCGACTGGCTGTTCCGTACCCGCGAGGACCTGCGTACCGAGTTCAACACCACCCCCGCCGGCTACAAACGCCTGCAGCAGGTGCACGACGCGTTCAAGAAGCGCGGCGTGGAACTGGTCGTGGTCTACCAGCCGACCCGTGGCCTGGTGAACCGCAACATGCTCAAGCCGGAAGAAAAAGCCGCCTTCGACTACCAGAAGGCCCTGGGCAACTACCAGGCCATGCTCCAGCGCTTCAGCAAGATGGGCTACAACGTGCCCGACCTGTCGCCGCTGACCAACGAGCAACTGGCCGCCGCCGACCAGGGCAAAGACTTCTACTTCCGCGGTGACCAACACTGGACGCCGTATGGCGCCGAGCGCGCCGCCAAGATCGTGGCCGACACCGTGCACCACATGCCGGCCTTCGAAGGCATCCCACGCAAGGAATTCGAAACCAAGAAGTCCGGGCGCATGGGCAAGACCGGCACCCTGCACAACGTCGCCGGCCAGCTCTGCGGCACCAGCTACGCCGTGCAGTACATGGACCAGTTCGCCACCGAGCCAAAAGGCGCGAGCGGCGGCGACGACCTGTTCGGCGATGGCGGCAACGCGCAGATCACCTTGGTCGGTACCAGCCACAGCGGCAAGAACTACAACTTCTCGGGCTTCCTCGAACAGTACATCGGCGCCGACGTGCTCAACGTCGCCTTCCCTGGCGGTGGCCTGGAAGGCTCGATGATCCAGTACCTGGGCAGCGAAGAGTTCCAGAAAAACCCGCCAAAGATTCTGATCTGGGAGTTCTCCCCCCTGTATCGCCTGGACCAGGAAACCATCTGGCGGCAGATCCTCGGCCTGCTCGACGATGGCTGTGACGCACGCCCGGCGCTGATGAGCGCCAGCACCACGCTCAAGCCCGGCAAGAACGAGCTGATGGTCAACGGCAAGGGCGGTGTGATCAAAGACCTTATCAACCGCAACCTGCAGATGGACGTCAAGTTCGAAGACCCTTCGGTGAAGGTGCTGCAGGCCACCCTCTGGTACCTCAACGGCCGCCACGAGGACATTAAGCTGGAGAAACCGGAAACCTCCGACACCGACGGCCGCTTCGTCTTCCAGATGCGCGAAGACGAAGACTGGGCCAGCCAGAACCTGTTGGCCTTCGAGGTCCAGGGGCCGGAGAAAGGCACCCAGAAGGTCGAGGCCAAACTCTGCAAACGCAACAACTTCGCCGTGCCTGCGCAAACCGCGCAAGCCGGCCAGTGAGGCGACCATGACCCCATTCAAGCGACTCATCAGCCCCGCCCTGCTCAGCCTGGCCCTGTTCGGCGGCGCCGCGCACGCCGCGCTGGTACCGCCCCTGGGTTACTACGAGGGGATCGAAAAGCTCAAGACCAGCGATGGCAAGTTCCGCTGCGAACCTGCCCCCAAGCCATACACCGGCGCGCTGCAGTTTCGCAGCAAGTACGAAGGCTCCGACAAGGCCCGGGCGACCCTCAATGTGGCCTCGGAAAAAGCCTTCCGCGACTCCACGGCCGACATCACCACGCTGGAGAAAGGCGTCAGCAAGATGGTCGGCCAGTACATGCGTGACGGCCGCCCAGCGCAGCTCGACTGCACGCTGGCCTGGCTCGAAACCTGGGCGCGGGCCGACGCCCTGCTGTCCACCGACTACAACCACACCGGCAAGTCGATGCGCAAATGGGCACTGGGCAGCATGAGCGGATCGTGGCTGCGCCTGAAGTTCTCTAACGCGCAGCCCCTGGCCGCGCACCAGGCCGAGGCCGAGCAGATCGAGCGTTGGTTCGCCCGCCTGGCCGAGCAGACCGTGCGCGACTGGAGCGACCTGCCGCTGGAGAAGATCAACAACCACAGCTACTGGGCGGCCTGGTCGGTGATGGCCACCGCCGTGGCCACCGACCGTCGCGACCTGTTCGACTGGGCCGTGAAGGAATACAAGGTCGGCGCCAACCAGATCGACGACCAAGGCTTCCTGCCCAACGAAATCAAGCGCAAGCAGCGCGCCCTGGCTTACCACAACTATGCCCTGCCACCGCTGGCGATGATCGCCAGCTTCGCCAAGGTCAATGGCGTGGACCTGCGCAGCGAGAACAACTTCGCCCTGCAGCGCCTGGGCGAAGGCGTGCTGGCCGGCGCCCGTGACCCGCGCCACTTCGCTGAACGCGCCGGTGCAAAACAGGACATGAAAGACCTCAAGGTCGACAGCAAGTACGCCTGGCTCGAGCCCTGGTGCGCGCTGTACCAGTGCGTCGGCGACACCCTTGATCGCAAGCACGGTATGCAGCCGTTCGACAGCTTCAGGCTCGGCGGCAACCTGACCCGGGTCTATGACCCGAGCGCGGCTTCGAAGAAATAACGCAAAACCCTGTGGGAGCCGGCTTGCCGGCGATGGGCCGCGAAGCGGCCCCTGACTATCGCTGGGCAAGGCTTCGCCTTGCATCGCAGGCAAGCCAGCTCCTACAGGGATCTAGGTAGCCCGCCACATTGCGTGGGGGGTTTGGGGGGCGTTTTGCCCTGGATGCTGTGAACAAATTAGGAGAACCGGGATGGTCTTCTCGTCCAACGTGTTCCTGTTCCTGTTCTTGCCGATCTTTCTCGGCCTGTACTACCTGAGCGGGCAACGCTATCGCAACCTGCTGCTGCTGATCGCCAGCTACATCTTCTATGCCTGGTGGCGTGTGGACTTCCTCGCCCTGTTCGCTGGCGTGACCCTGTGGAACTACTGGATCGGCCTGAAAGTCGGCGCCGCCGGCGTGCGTACCAAACCGGCCCAGCGCTGGCTGCTGCTGGGCGTGGGC
The DNA here is from genome assembly GCF_014269095.1 of Pseudomonas sp. SWRI50. Classification (NCBI taxonomy): domain Bacteria; kingdom Pseudomonadati; phylum Pseudomonadota; class Gammaproteobacteria; order Pseudomonadales; family Pseudomonadaceae; genus Pseudomonas; species Pseudomonas sp. SWRI50. The sequence goes on from NZ_JABWRW010000004.1 coordinate 270,288, forward strand.
GTCGACCTGGCCATCCTTGGCTACTTCAAATACGCCAACTTCGGCGTCGACAGCCTCAATGCAATCATCACCTCGTTCGGCCTGGAGCCGTTCATCCTCACCCACGTGCTGCTGCCGATCGGTATCTCGTTCTACATCTTCGAGTCGATCAGCTACATCATCGACGTGTACCGCGGCGACACCCCGGCCACCCGCAACCTGATCGACTTCGCGGCGTTCGTGGCGATCTTCCCGCACCTGATCGCCGGCCCCGTGCTGCGCTTCAAAGACCTGGTCGACCAGTTCAACAACCGCACCCACACCCTGGACAAGTTCTCCGAAGGCTGCACCCGCTTCATGCAGGGCTTCATCAAGAAAGTGTTCATCGCCGACACCTTGGCGGTGGTGGCCGACCACTGTTTCGCCCTGCAGAACCCGACCACCGGCGATGCCTGGCTGGGCGCCCTGGCCTACACCGCGCAGCTGTACTTCGACTTCAGCGGCTACAGCGACATGGCCATCGGCCTGGGCCTGATGATGGGCTTCCGCTTCATGGAGAACTTCAAGCAGCCCTACATCAGCCAGTCGATCACCGAGTTCTGGCGCCGCTGGCACATCAGCCTGTCGACCTGGCTGCGTGACTACCTGTACATCACCCTGGGCGGCAACCGCAAAGGCACCTTCAACACCTACCGCAACCTGTTCCTGACCATGCTGCTGGGCGGGCTGTGGCACGGCGCCAACTTCACCTACATCCTCTGGGGCGCCTGGCACGGTATGTGGCTGGCGATCGAGCGGGCGCTGGGCATCGACACCAACCCGCAGCGTTTCAACCCGGTCAAGTGGGCCTTCACCTTCCTGCTGGTCGTGGTCGGCTGGGTGATCTTCCGTGCCGAGAACCTGCACGTGGCCGGGCGCATGTACGCCGCTATGTTCAGCTTTGGTGAATGGCAGCTGTCGGAGCTCAACCGCGCCCAACTGACCGGCTTGCAAGTGGCCACCTTGGTCATCGCCTACCTCACCCTGGCGTTCTTCGGCCTGCGCGACTTCTACCGCAATGCCAAGCCGACACCCAAGGCAACCCCGGTGCAGGTCAACGCCGACGGCTCGATCGGCCTGGACTGGACTCGGGTGATGACCCGCGCCCTGGTCCTGCTGCTGTTCGTGGCCTCGATCCTCAAGCTTTCGGCGCAGAGCTACTCGCCGTTCCTTTACTTCCAGTTCTGAGGTTGATGACCATGACCCGGACATTACGCATTACCTATTCGCTGACGTTCCTCGGCCTGCTGGTCGGCATGGGCGCCTGGTCCACCGGCGGCCTGGAAAGCTTCCAGCGCACCGCGCAGATGACCCTGCTCAACGGCAAGCTGGCCAAGGCTGCCGAGACCCACTACGACGAGCAGTTCCCGATCAAACGCCTGGGCACCAACCTTTGGGCGGCGCTGGACTTCAAGCTGTTCAACGAAGGCCGCCCGGGCGTGGTGCTGGGCCGTGACCAGTGGCTGTTCAGCGATGAAGAGTTCAAACCCACCGCCGGTGCCGAGCAACTGATGCAGGAAAATCTGGCGCTGATCCGTGGCGTGCGCGACACCCTGCAACAACACGGCAGCCAGCTGGTGCTGGCAATCGTGCCGGCCAAGGCGCGGGTCTATTCCGAATACGTCGGCAAGGAGCTGCCCGCCAGCCTGCACGACGACCTGTACAACCGCTTCCATGCCCAAGCCCGCCAGGCCAACGTGTTCGCCCCAGACCTGATGGCGCCCATGGAGCAGGCCAAGGCCCGCGGCCAGGTGTTCCTGCGTACCGACACGCACTGGACGCCGATGGGCGCGGAAGTCGCCGCGCAAGCCTTGGCCGAAGCGGTCAGCCGCCAGAGCCTGCTCAATGGCGACCCGCAAACCTTCATCACCGAAGCCGGTAATACGGCGCCCTACAAAGGCGACCTGACCAACTTCCTGCCACTCGACCCGCTGTTCAGCAACCTGCTGCCGAGCCCGGACAACCTGCAGCAACGCACCACGCGCCCAGCCGAAGCCGCTGGCGATGCGGGCGACGCGCTGTTCGCCGACAGCCAGATCCCGGTCGCACTGGTCGGCACCAGCTACAGCGCCAACCCGCACTGGAACTTCCTCGGCGCCTTGCAGCAAGCCTTGCGCAGCGACGTCGCCAACTACGCCGAAGACGGCCACGGCCCACTGTTGCCGATGCTCAAGTACCTGCAAAGCGATGCCTTCAAAAATGCCGCGCCACAAGTGGTGGTGTGGGAATTCCCCGAACGTTATCTGCCCATGAAAAACGACCTCAGCAGCTTCGATCCGCAGTGGATCGCCCAGCTGAAGAACTCCCGTAAATCCGAAGAAAACCTGGCCCTGTCGTCCACCCGGACGAACCACTGATCGAAAGAGAGGAAATGCACATGACTACCAAGACTTCCATTGCCAAAGCCCTCACCCTCGCAGCAGGCCTGTCCCTTGCTTCGATGCAGGCCTTCGCCGGTGCCGACGCCGCGTTGTACGGCCCGACTGCACCGAAAGGTTCAACCTTCGTGCGCCTGTACAACGCCGCCAGCGCACCTGCCGCCGCCTCGGTCGGCAACACCCAGATCAAGCAGGTCGGCGCCCAGGCCAGTAGCGATTTCAGCTTCCTCCCAGGCGGTGACTACACCGCCCAGGTGGGCGGCAAGAGCGTGCCGGTCAAGCTGGCCTCGGACAAGTACTACACCCTGGTCAACAGCAGCAGCGGCAACCCGCAACTGATCGAAGAGCCACCGTTCAAGAACAAGCAGAAAGCCCTGGTACGCGTACAGAACCTCAGCGACCAGTCGCTGACCCTGAAGACCGCCGATGGCAAGACCGAAGTAGTCACGCCGGTCGCCGCCAAAGGCCGTGGCGAGCGTGAGATCAACCCGGTCAAGGTCAACCTCGCCCTGTATGCCGGCGACAAGAAAGTCAGCGACGTCAAACCCGTCGCCCTGGAGCGCGGCGAAGCCGCCGTGCTGTACGTCACCGGTTCCGGCAGCAGCCTGTCGCCGGTCTGGGTCACCCGCCCAGTGTCCACTAACTGATCCCCTGCCTCATTAACGACCTTATTGGAGAAACATCATGATCCCGGTAATTCTTTCTGGTGGTAGCGGTTCGCGTCTGTGGCCTCTGTCGCGCAAGCAATTCCCCAAGCAGTTCCTGGCCCTGACCGGTGAGCACACGCTGTTCCAGCAAACCCTCCAGCGCCTGGTATTCGAAGGCATGGACGCGCCGATCGTGGTCTGCAACAAGGACCACACGTTCATCGTTCAGGAACAGCTCTCGGCACTGAAGCTGAAAACCCAGGGCATCCTGATGGAACCGTTTGGCCGCAACACCGCCCCTGCCGTTGCGATGACCGCGATGAAACTGGTCAGCGAAGGCCGCGACGACCTGATGCTGGTGCTGCCCGCCGACCACGTGATCGACGATCAGAAAGCCCTGCAGCGCGCCCTGGCCCTGGCCACCGTGGCCGCCGAGCGTGGCGAGATGGTGCTGTTCGGCGTGCCGGCGACCAAACCCGAGACCGGCTATGGCTACATCCGCTCCAGCCAGGACGCACTGCTGCCCGAAGGTGTGGCGCGGGTGGCGCAATTCGTTGAAAAACCCGACGAGAAACGCGCCGCCGAGTTCGTCAAGGCCGGGGGCTACTTCTGGAACAGCGGCATGTTCCTGTTCCGCGCCAGCCGCTTCCTCGAAGAGCTGAAAAAACACGACGCCGACATCTATGACACCTGCGTGCTGGCCCTGGAGCGCAGTCAGGCAGACGGCGATGTGCTGAACATCGACGAAGCCACCTTCGCCTGCTGCCCGGACAATTCCATCGACTACGCGGTGATGGAAAAGACCCAACGCGCCTGCGTGGTGCCGATGTCGGCCGGCTGGAGCGACGTGGGCTGCTGGTCGTCGCTGTGGGATGTGCACGAGAAGGACGACAACGGCAACGTCACCAAGGGCGATGTGGTGGTGCAGGACAGCCGCAATTGCATGATCCACGGCAACGGCAAGCTGGTGTCGGTGATCGGCCTTGAGAACATCGTCGTGGTCGAGACCAAGGACGCCATGATGATTGCCCACAAGGACAAGGTCCAAGGCGTCAAGCAGATGGTCAAGACCCTCGACGAGCAAGGCCGCAGCGAGACCCAGAACCATCTGGAAGTGTACCGCCCATGGGGCTCGTACGATTCGGTGGACATGGGCGGCCGCTTCCAGGTCAAGCACATCACTGTCAAGCCAGGCGCCAGCCTGTCGCTGCAGATGCACCACCACCGCGCCGAGCACTGGATCGTGGTGTCCGGCACCGCCGAGGTGACCTGCGACGAAAACGTGTTCCTGCTCACCGAGAACCAGTCGACCTACATCCCGATCGCCTCGGTGCACCGGCTGCGCAACCCGGGCAAGATCCCGCTGGAGATCATCGAAGTGCAGTCCGGTAGCTACCTGGGTGAAGATGACATCGAGCGCTTCGAAGATGTGTATGGGCGCACTTCCACGCCGGTCGAGCGTGGGGTTTCGGTGAAAACCATCGCGCAGTAAACGAACGTAGCGCCTCACATTGAACTAACGCGTGAGGCGCTACGTACTCAGCACCGTTCTTCCCACTACGTGGATAAACGTTAGAGGGTCGGACAATTCATGTAAAAAGTTCCACCTGTCACAGCGATCGATTCGAAACCCTCGAGCTGGCATTCAAAAGCACCCTGAATTATTATTTCCCGCTCCCACTTAAACGACCAGATCCTACCCGTAGTTGACACAGAGGTCGACATCAGATAAACCCATGGCAGCCCACTATCGTACTCGCCAATAGCGTGGTCAGGTCCTTCAAGGTCCAGTGGAAAATTTATAGCAAATATATCTTTACGACCTGACTCCAACACCACGTCACCGGCAAGTACCCTGTCATTATTGATATCCTGATAACCCCAATAAAATTGACCAGTAAACGCTGCCAACCTACCATTAAAATAAGCATTTATCCGGCCGCGCTCACTTCTCGGAAGCGGTTCAAGTTTCACTAGGTTCGCTTTAGCTTTTGCGTTTGCGTTTGCAAAGGTATTTAAATCCATAGCCACCGCTCCTCATGACGCCTCACGCGGATTAATAAAAATTAGGCTCAACATCACAAACACTGCTGTACTCTAGGCTTTTGCCACTAACGCGCAACTGGCAAAAATGCTAGGTGGAACACCCCTTTACCCAGTCCCAAAACACCTGCGCAGTGCCATTTTCTTCCGGTTCAGCGTGCGTTTCCTGAAGACCCTCGCACCGTAATGCGAAGCCAGCCCCGCCTCTTGCAAAGAGGTGGGGCTTTTGGATGACCGTTTTGCTGTTTTACAGCTTCAGGTCGACATGGCCTTCCTGAAATGTGAAAGGCTGAGCGTTGTAGTGGAATGCAAGCGTGAAGGCGAAGGACAAGGCTCTACCTGGCGCCCACGCCAACTGGGTAATGGCGTAATCGTCAGCCATAATCAAGCCGTGATTAACGCTGGCAAAGGCGCGCTTGACCGAAGGTTGGTTGTTTTGATCGTACTCCAGAAGGAACACCGCCCCCAGGGCCAGCAAGCCGCCCTCAAGGCCAATGGACTGCTTGACCGCGACAAACGTCGGGCGCTCACGGTCACCGTTGTAACCCTGTTCATTAGCGTTGAACTTGGTATTATTTTTCAGTGCGGGAACGATGACCGCAGAGGCAGCACTTGCGGTGTTGCGCTGCAGCGCAGAGGCGGGCTTTTCATAGGCAATATCAAACACACCCTTTGAGACTTGAAAGTCACGCGCATATTCATCTTTGCCTTTGAAATCAAACTTACCCGCGACCCCACACTCCTCCCGGTTCCATACCAGGCTTTGTATCACGCCACTGTGCGCAGGGCCTGATACGTCACTCCCCAAGTAGGCCGATGTGCCGCCCTCACCGAGGGTATGGTCGCCATCCTTGATGTCCAACGGGAAGCCAATGTAGATGAATTCTTCAACGCCCTGCGCGGGGTTGCGGATACCCAGCACACCGCCGAGCGGGTCGAACCAGACGTCTTGAGCAATGAATTGCTCGCCTGTTGGCAGGGTGGCAGTCATCGCACCAGATGCGTTGCCGGTTTGGGTATTAAGTACGCTCATGATTGACTCCGAAAGCTGATGATTTTAATGAGTGGTAACAAGCTGCCTGTCACACAGATGCCAACGAAGGCAGCCAGTTTTAACGCGCTTTCAGATTAGGGTGAGGGCGGCTACGGCGGTACTGGCAGAAATGCTAGGATGGCCAGATCAGTGCAATCAAGGTTGTCTCCATGATCATCGGCGCCGTGCTAATTCTCACCTGGCTGGTACTGCTGCTGCGTTACCCAGCGAAGGCGTTGCCGATATCCCTGGCCGCCGTCTGCGGCATCGGCCTGGTCGCCCTGTTCGTGGCCTGGCAAGACAGCCGCGAAGCCGCGCAACTGGCACGCCTGGACTTGCGCCTGAACTATGCCCCGGACCAATGCCCCGCCGACCGGGCGCTGCAGGTTCACATGAAGAACGGCAACAAGGCTCCGCTGACCGAACTGCGTTGGCGGGTGGGGGCGTATGCGCCGGGGGATACTGTCAACCTGGCCGAAAACACTTACAGCGCGCCGCGTTACCGGGGGCCAGGTGAGCTGCAGCCAGGTGCCGAGTGGAAGGATTGCCTGCCCTTGCCGCCACTGCGCTCTGGCTATCGGCCGCAGACACTGGAGTTTCGGGCTGAGCATCTGCAGGGTACATTTGCCAATTGATCTGTCGCCTGGTCGGGCCCTTTCGCGGGCAAGCCCGCTCCCACAGGTACCGCCCAGATTTTGAGCGCTGTGCAGTACCTGTGGGAGCGGGCTTGCCCGCGAAGAGGCCACTACAGGCAACACAAACTTACCCGACTCAAGGCCATCTCCCATGCCCACCGTCCTGATCACCGGTTGTTCCAGCGGCATCGGCCGCGCCCTGGCCGACGCCTTCCGCGATGCCGGCCATGAAGTCTGGGCCACCGCCCGCAAACCTGAGGACGTCGCGCATTTAGCCGCCGCTGGTTTCACCGCCCGGCAACTGGACGTCAATGATGGCCAAGCCCTGACCCAACTGGCCGAGGAGCTGGAGGCAAGCCACGGGCGCCTCGACATGCTGATCAACAACGCCGGCTACGGTGCCATGGGCCCATTGCTCGACGGGGGTGTGGACGCCATGCGCCAGCAATTCGAAACCAACGTTTTCGCCGTGGTCGGCGTGACCCGCGCGTTGTTCCCGCTGCTGCGCCGCGCGCGTGGGCTGGTGGTGAATATCGGCAGCGTTTCTGGGGTGCTGGTCACGCCGTTCGCTGGGGCCTACTGCGCGTCGAAGGCTGCCGTCAACGCCCTGAGCGATGCCCTGCGCCTAGAGCTGGCGCCGTTTGGCATTCGGCTGATGGAAGTGCAGCCGGGGGCGATCGCTTCGCAGTTCGCCAGCAATGCCCAGCGCCAGGCCGATCAGGTGTTGGCTGCGGATTCGCCGTGGTGGCCACTGCGCGAATATGTCCAGGCACGGGCGCGGGCATCGCAGGACCGGCCGACGCCAGCGGCGGTGTTTGCCCAAGGGGTGTTGGCCGCTACGCGCAAAACGGCGGTGCCTGCGGTGGTCAGGCTGGGTAATGGCAGCACGGCGTTGCCGCTGATTGCCAGGCTGTTGCCGCGGCGCTTGCTGGACTGGGTGTTGCGCAAGCGGTTTGGGTTGCTGCGGCCGCTTTGATTGATGCTTGGCAGTACTGGCCTCTTCGCGGGTAAACCCGCTCATACAGGTACTGCACAGTGCTCAAAATCTGTACGGTACCTGTGGGAGCGGGTTTACCCGCGAAGAGGCCGGTACAGCCACAACACCTATCAAACCTTGTTCGCAGGCTGTGTATCAAACGCCTGCCACCCCCCTCCCAGCGCCTTGTACAGCCCCACCAACGCCTGGGAAACCGCCGCCGAGCTGTCGATCCACTGCTCTTCACTGGCCAGCAACGCACCTTGCACGGTCAGCACATTGAGAAAGTCCACCGCCCCTTCCACATACTGGCGCTGGGCAGTCTCCAAGGCGATACGGTTCTGCCGCACCGCCTCGGCCAAATGGTCGCGACGCAATTGGCTGGCGTTATACAGGCGCAGCACATCGTCGATTTCATGCCAGGCACCGAGCACCACCTTGCGGTAGTTGAGCGCGGCTTCCTGCTGCTGCGCCTCACGCAGTTCCAGCGTGCCTTTGAGCCGCCCACCTTCAAAAATCGGCAGTGAGAGTTGCGGGCCAAAAGCGAAGCGGCGCGAGTCCCAGCCGCCGAAGTCAGACAGCTGCATGGCCTGGAAACCCAGGCTGCCCGACAGCCGAATGCTCGGGTAGAAGTCGGCCTTGGCCACGCCGATACTGGCGGTGGCCGCATGCAGGCGCGCCTCGGCCTGGCGAATGTCCGGGCGGCGCTCGGCCAACTCCGACGGCAGGCCAATGGCGAACTGCTGCTGGGGCGCGGGCAGTTCCCCCCCTTCGAGCAACTGTGCCTGAAGGCTGCGAGGTGGCTCGGCCGCGAGCAGGCTGAGGGCGTTGATCAAGTCGTCGCGCTTGGCCTCAAGGCTGGGCAGGCGGGCTTCGATGGAGGCGACCTGGGCACTGGCCTGGGCCACGTCGAGGCGGGTGGCGACCCCTTCGGCCTGGCGATTCTCGGACAACTTCAGGCTGTGCTGCGCCACCTTCAGGTTGTCACGGGTGACGTCCAGGGTGTGCTGCACCGCACGCAGCTGAATGTAGTTGCCGGCGGTTTCCGACAACAGCGCCAACAACACCCCACGGCGGTCGTTCTCGGCCACTTCCACCGTCGCATCGGCAGCCTCCACTTGCCGGCGTACTCGGCCCCAGAGGTCCAGCTCCCACCCCGCGACCAAGTCACCCTGCCACAGGTTGAATGCCGATTTGCCCGCGTGGCCCGAGGGGTCACTCAGCCCTTCGGCGCTGTTGCGAGCACGGCTGTAGCCTGCGTTCACATCGACCGAGGGCGCTTCATCCGCTGCTACCGTACTGCGCAAGGCACGGCTTTGCAGCAACCGCGCACTGGCCATCTGCAAGTCCAGGTTGCGTTCGGCGACCCGCTGGATCAACGCGCTGAGCCGGGCATCGTGGAAGCTTTCCCACCAGCGCAGTTCCAGGGGTTCGGCCTGCGGCTGACTGGCCGCAGCCTCGCCTTGCAACCCAGCCCACTGTTGCGGGGCCTGGCTGTCCGGGCGTTTGAAATCTGGCCCGAGGGTACAGCCGGCCATCAGCAACGCCAGCAACACCGGGCTCAAGCGAAAGGCCGGTTTCATCGCGCGCTCACCTCTTTGCCTTCGATTTTGTCGCCGCGGGTATCGATGGTGGCTTCCACCGACATGCCCACGCGCAGCCGTGCAAGCAGCGGCTGGCCGTCATCGAACACGATCTTTACGGGGATGCGCTGCACCACCTTGGTGAAGTTACCGGTGGCATTGTCCGGCTTGACCGCCGCGAAGGTCACACCGGTGGCCGGCGCGATGCTCTCGACATGGCCATGCAGTTGCTCGCCCGAGAAGGTATCGACACTGATGCTGACGGGTTGGCCGGGCTGCACATGGGTCAGCTGGGTTTCCTGGAAGTTGCCGACCACATAGGCCTGCTGCAACGGCACCACCGACAACAGCCGAGCCCCCGGATTGACATAGGCGCCGACACGCAAGGCGCGCTCGCCGACCATGCCGTCCACCGGTGCGATGATGCGCGTGTAGGACAGGTCGAGCTGGGCTTTCTCCAGCCCCGCTTCGGCCCGTTTGAGCTGGCCATCGGCGCTGGCCACCTGGGCGCTGAGGATGTCCACCTGCTTGCGTGCGGCCACCAACGCCGCCTGGGTATTGGCCAGGCGCGCACGGGCCTGGTCGACCCCGCTGCGCGCCTGCTGGGCGTTCTGCACAGTGCCGGCACCTTGCTCGGCCAGGCGGCTGTAGCGGTTGACTTCATGATCGGCAAACGCCGCTTCGGCCTGGGCGGCTTTCACGGCGGCTTCGGCCTGGGCGATCAAGGCGGCTTGGCGCTCCAGCGTGGCGCGGGCATCGGCACTCTGCGCCTTGGCCACCAGCAATTGCGCCTGGGCTGCGTCGAGCGCGGCTTGGTAGTCGCGGGCATCGAGGGTCGCGAGCAACTGGCCTGCCGTGACTTGCTGGTTGTCCTCGACCAGTACCTCTTTGATAAAGCCTGCGACCTTGGGCGCGACCACGGTGTAATCGGCGATCACATAGGCGTCGTTGGTGCGCTGGCGGTGATCGCTGCCCAGCATCCAAGGCCCGACGATACCGGCCAGCACGGCCACGGCGAGCACCGAGCCGATGAAAAGTGTCTTGCGGTTGTTGGTCATTTCTAAGTCTCGAATTCAGTCACGGGCTCAAGCCACCGCACGCGGCGGGAAGATCCGGGTAGGCACGAAGGGAATCAGGCAGATCAACGCGACGGCGATGCACGCCATCACCAGGTACTGGTCGGCCGAGGTCAGTACCTGGGCCTGCTCATGGATACGCCGGGCAAGGCCGGCGGCGCTGTCATCGATCAGCGGCGCATTGCCCAGGCTGTCGACCAGGTGGTTGGAATGGAAATGCCGGCGCACGGTGCCCAAGACATCCAGCAAGCCGCCGGCAATCACCGCCGACAGCCCCTTGACCGTGTTGAACCAGGCCGAGGCGAACGGGCCTTCCTGCGGGGTCATGCCGTTGGTGGAGAGCATCAGCAGCGGCAGCACGGCCATCGGCTGGCCAAACACCTGCAACAGATAAAACGGGTAGAAGTCGCCGCGTATCCACTCTGAGGTCAGCAGGCTGCTGCCCAAGCACGACAGCGCCAGCATGCCGAGCCCCATCGCCAGTACCCAGCGGCAGTCCACCGCGCGGATGTTGCACAGCGCTGCAGTCAGCGGCAGGGCGATGAGTTGCGGCATGGCCACCAGCATCATCAGCGGGCTGGTCTGCGCCGGCCGGTAGCCCTGGATCTGCGCCAGGTACGCCGATGGAATGCTGCTCACCCCGGAGAGCACGATCAGCACACCGGCCAGGGTCACCAGGGCGAAGCTCAGGTTGCGCCGCGAGAGCATGCGCAACTGGAAGAACGGCAGCGGTTCGGACCATTCGTTGTACAGGAACAGCACCAGCAACAGTAGGCCGCCGCCCAGCAGCCAGCAGATCAGCGGTGAGTCGAACCAGCCCCAGCGGTCACCCAGCGACAGGCCGAGGACGATGCAACTGATGGCAGGCAGGCCCAGCAGCACGCCACGCCAGTCGAACTGTTTGAAACGCTCCAGGCGCAATGGGTCTTGGGGCAGACCCCAACCGACGCAGAACATCGCCAGCAGCGACGGCAGGATGATCTGCCAGAAGGCCCACTGCCAACCGACGTACTCGGTCCACAGGCCCGCCAGCGGTGTGCCGAGGTTCGGCCCAAAGGTAGCGGTCAGGGCGTAGCAGGCCAGGCCATAGACCTTGATGCCCGGTGGCAGAAAACGTAGCGCGACACTCATCAGCATCGGCGGCAAGGCGCCCGAGGCAAAGCCTTGCAGCACCCGCAGCAGCATCAGGCTGTGCAGGTTGGGGGCGAACGGTTGCAGCAGGCCCAGCACGGCGAAAACAGCAATGGCAGACAGGGTGAAGCGGCGCAGGGAAAAGGTCGTCGCAAGCCAGGGTGCAAAGGCCATCGCCGACACCGAAGCTGCGCTGTACGCGGCCAGCAGCCAGGCGCCTTCGTCGGCACCGATGCCCATGGCGCCGCGGATATCGGCCAGCGAAATCTTGGTTACCGCCTCGTTGAGGCCGGCGCAGAGTACTGCCAGCAACACCCCAAACAACCCCACCACTACCTGCAGGCCGAATGCCGTCTGCACGGGGGCGGCCGGCGCGGGGGCGGCAGCCAGCGCAGCAGAAGGCGCGGTCAGGGAACTCATGGGAATACATCTCCAGCAACAATTTCAGGGCTGGAGCAAGTCTAAGAAGGTCGAATGCTTACGAAAACTGACTTGTTGGCAGGTTTATATTGCGCCAGACGCAATCGGCCTCTGTTACGGGTCGATGCTGCCGCACACCTTCAACGTTTGGCGCAGCCAGCGGTGGGCCGGGTCATTGTCGAACCGCGGGTGCCAGGCCTGCATCACGTTGACCTTCTCCAGTGGCACCGGGATCTCGAATGAGCGCAGGGGCAGTTTCAAGCGCTGCACACTGTTGAGGATGTTGGCCGGTATCGGCAGGATCAGGTCCGAATCCGGCAGCGAAAACATCGCCGAGTGGAAGCTCGTGGTGATCAGCGCCACCCGCCGTTCGACCTTGTGGTTGGCCAATGCCACATCGATCGGCCCGTTGGCTCTGCCCCGGCGCGACACGCTGATCTGCGGGTAGGCGGCGAACCGCTCAGGGGTGATCTCGGCATCGAAGATCGGGTGGCCCTCGCGCGCCAAGCCTACGAAGTAGGTGTTGAACAGGCTCTGCACCTTGATTTCCGGGCCCAGCTCGACGGCCGAGCTGATGATCAAGTCGATATGCCCGTTGCGCAGCACCGCATCATCGTCGCCACTGCCCTCGGGCACGAAACGCAGCACCGTACGCGGTGCCTGGGCCAGCATCATGCGCAACAGCTGGGCGCCGTACAGGGCGATGAACAGGTCGTTGGTGCGGATGTTGAAGGCCCGGTCCAGGTTGACCAGGTCGACATCGTCACGGCTGCGGAACACCTGCCCGGCCTGCTCCACCAGCCCATGCACCTGCTCGCGCAGCGCCAGCGCACGGGGTGTCGGCACCAAGCCACGGCCGGCGCGCACCAGGATCGGGTCGCCCAAGGCATCGCGAATGCGCCCCAGGGTCCGGCTCATGGCGGCCGGGCTCAGGTTCATGCGCTGCGCGGCGCCCACCACACTGCCTTCGTCAAGCAAGGCGTCGAGGGCGACGAGCAGGTTCATGTCCGGGAGTTGCATGGCCGTTTTCCGTGGCGATTGTGGGAACGGCGATGGTAGCAGGTTGGAGGATTGCGTCTGACGCAATAAGGTCGTGCGTGGTGGGGCATTTATTCTGGGCGTTGGTTGGGCCATAAGTGATGCAGTGGCTGTACCGGCCTCTTCGCGGGGCAAGCCCACTCCCACAGGTACCCCGCAATGCCTGAGGTTTGTGCGGCCAACCTATGGGAGTGGGCTTGCCCCGCGAAGAGGCCGGTACAGCCAGCACATCATTTAGCTTCGACAAGGATTCCCATGCCCACCCCGGTCCTCATCGCCATCGACGCCTCCCCCGCATCCGCTGCCCTGCTCACCCTCGCCCGCCGCTACTGCCGCCCCGCCGAACACGAGCTGCATGTGCTGCTGGCCATCGACAGCACCTTCGCCGTGCACGAGCAACCCGCGCCCTACACCGCCGAAGAACTGGAGGAATACCCCGCTGCCTGCGAGGAGCAGCAGCATGCCGACCACGCCGTAGCCAAGGCCGTGCGCGAGTTGCAGGACGCCGGCTTCACCAGCCAGGGCTGCATGGTGGCCGGGCAGCCGGTCGAGGCCATCGTCAGCAAGGCGCAAGATCTGCGTTGCGAACTGATCATCATGGGTCATCGCCACCTGTCACGATTGGGGCGATTGCTGGATCCTTCGATCAGCGCGAAGGTGATTGACCGGGTAGAAGTGCCGGTATTGGTGGGCGCGGCCTGAACCATTCATCAGCTCCCCAATGCACTGCATTGACCGCGTAATGCAATCGCATTACCTTGCATTCATTGTTGCAATGCAAAGGATATGGCCATGGCCGCCACCTTCGAAGTTGAATCCACCCTGACCGATCGTTACCAGACAACCGTACCGGAAACAGTGCGTCGCGCGCTGGGTTTGAAAAAGCGTGACAAGATCCATTACTCGATTCAACCCGACGGGGAGGTGATACTCACCCGCGCAGAGGCAACCGAAGACGACCCTGTGCTAGGCCAGTTCCTGAATTTTCTGGCCCACGATATCGCCACCCATCCGCAACGTCTGCAAGTTGTCGATGCTGACCTCATCGCTCGCCTCGACAGCCTCGTGGGCGACGCCGAGATCGACCTGGATCAACCTCTATCGGCGGAAGATGAATGAGTGATGCGAGGAAGCCTTTAACTATTCATGGATGGACTGTATTTGCTCACCCGCTGTTCTTAGCCGAACTGGACGCGCTCAGTGAGCAAGTCGCGGCACAGTTGCAGAAAGACCCGATCGGCTACACGAAAAAGAACGCGTACAAGCGGCTGGCCGCGATCAAACGATTGGCGTTTGACGTCATCCCGCAAGCCCCGACCAAGCCTGAGTACCGTCAAGGTTCAGCGCTAGGAGGCGACCACAAGCACTGGTTTCGAGCGAAGTTCTTTCAGCAATACCGGCTGTTCTTTCGCTACCACACCCCCAGCAGGATAATCGTGCTGGCATGGGTAAATGACGAGACGAGCAAGCGGGCCTACGAGCGCACTGACGATGCTTACAAAGTCTTCCAGAAGATGCTGCTCACCGGCCACCCTCCTGATGATTGGGACGCGTTACTGCGAGAGGCAGGCGCGGCAACACACAGATTTAAATCTTCACTGAACACCTAGTGCGGCTCTCACTGGCGTGTGACTGAGCGCCGCTACCGGGATTCATTCCTCGCGAGGCTTCACCACCACCGTACACGTCGTCCCCGCCGCCAGCAAAAACCCTTCCGGCACTTCATCGATGTGGATCCGTACCGGCACACGCTGCGCCAACCGCACCCAGTTGAAGGTCGGGTTCACATCGGCGATCAGCTCGCGGCTCTGGGGGTTGTCGCGGTCATAAATACCGCGGGCAATGCTCTCTACGTGGCCTTTGATGCGCTCGCCGCTCATCATCTGCAGCTCGGCCTGGTCACCCACCTTCACGTGCGGCAGCTTGGTCTCTTCGAAGAAGCCATAAACCCAAAACGAGTTCTCGTCGACCACAGCCATCACCGGCTCACCGGTGCGCGCATAGTCGCCCTTGTGGATGTTCAGGTTGGTCACATAACCGTCTACCGTGGCCACGATGTGCGTGCGCTTGAGGTTCAGCTCTGCGGCCGCCAGTTCGGCCAGGGCCTGTTGATAATCCGCCTGGGCCGAGTTGGCGATGTTGCTGGCGTCGTCGCGGTTTTCTTTGGAGATCACCAGGTTGTCCATGTCGGCGCGGCGCTTGGCGTTGACCTTGCGCATTTCCCAGGTGGCCTTGCGCGAGGCAACCAGCGCCTTGGCCTGGTCGACGGCCATTTGGTAGTGCTCAGGGTCGATCTGGATCAACAGGTCGCCCTTCTTCACCCGCTGGTTGTCCTTGACCGGTACACCCACCACGTAGCCGGGCACGTCGGCAGCGACGTTGATGATGTCGGCACGCACACGCCCGTCGCGGGTCCAGGGCGTGGTCATGTAGTGCAGCCACAACTGGCGGCCGATCGCCACGGCGGCCACCAGCACCAGCAGGGTGGCGATCAGGCTGAAGAACTTTTTCATCGAAGGTTTCTCACCAGTAGACAGACAGCGCGAGGGCGCCGAAAAGGCAGACGAACAGGCTCAGGCGCAGCAGCGCCGGGTGCCAGAAAAAGCGGTAGCCGTCATGGCTGGCGATGAAGCGGTCCAGGCCCCAGGCCAGGCCCAGGGCGAACAGGAACATCAAGGTCATGGTGGGCATGTACACGCCATGGAAGGCGATTTCACGGGGCATGATTTCACGGGGCATGGTGCAGTCCTTTCGCCGGTGCCAGCGGCGACTGTGGGTCCAGCAGGGAAGAACGGATGAAGTGCAAGTAGCTTTGCGCGCGGCGCAGCACCGAGGTGTCGAAGTGCCGGGCGAAGGGTTCGTCGGTGGCCTGCACGCGGCTGATGGCATGGTCCACCGCCACCAGTGCGCGCTCGTGGTTGCTGGCGCTGGGCTGCAGGAACAAACGCGCCAGGGCGCGGCCCATGACGCGGATGGCCTGGCGCCATGGCTGCGACTCGGCGTAGGCCGGGTGGATCGGGGCGCGGGCCTGTTCCTTGCGCAGCTCGATGATGGCGTGGCCGATTTCCAGCACGGTGAACATCCAGCCCATCAGCTCGCTCTGCACCTTCGGCTTGCCGGCAGCCAGGCCATAGGCTTGGTGCAGCAGGTCACGGGTGCGGCTCTCGAAGGCCGAACCCAAGCCGCGCAAGCGGCCACTGATGGCGAACAGCACCTGTTCACGCAGTTCCTGCTCCAGCCGGCTCCACAGCCAGCGGCTGTTGGGCGGCAGGATGATCGCCCCGGCCGCGGCGCAGACGAACATGCCGATGACCATGCCGATGTAGTCGTTGATGAAGGTGTAAGGGTCGTAGACGGTCAGGTTGTTGGGCACCGAACCGATGGCGAAAAACACCAGCAAACCGATGCCGTAACCGGCATACGCGGGCCGCGAAGACAGGAATGCCCCCAGCACGAAGACCGGTGCCAGGACCATGCACAGCAGCGGGAATCCGTCGATCCAGGGGAACACGAAGAAGGTTTCGAAGAACCCGACGAAGGCCCCGATCGCCGTGCCGCAGGCCATCTGGAACGACATGCGCTTGGGGTTGGGCGAGGCCGCCGACAAGCCCACCGTGACCGTGGCGATCAGCGTCATCATGGCGCCGCTGGGCCAGTCGCTGAGCAACCAGTAACTGCCCAGCAGCAACAGCACCGCCGAGGCGCGCACGCCAGCAGCCAACGACACCAGCCAGCTGGTCTGCGCCACATAGGGCTCGTCCCACTGCTCGCGCTCGTGCTTGTGCACGGCCAGCGAGGCATGGGTCTCGGCGTAGCTGAACATCTCGTCGACAAAGCGATACAGCAGCTCGAAGGCGGTGTGGAAGTCGAGCAGGTCGGAGTCGCTGGGGTTGGTTTGCTGGTACTCGGCGCGCAAGCCACGCACCTGGGCTTGCAGGCCCTCCTTGTAGGCGGCCAGCTCAAGCGTCAGACGCAGCGCGTCCGAATCGGTCAAGGCGCGGCCCACGTAGGGCTGAAGCAGTTCGACCAAGGTGTCCAGGCCCGGCTCGATGGCGCTGACGATCTGCAGCGGGCCACGGGCGCGCAGGCGTTCGAGCAGCCGGTGCAGGGCATTGAAGCGCGTGGTGATGGCCATGAACTCGCTGTTCATGCGCACCAACCGGCCACTGCGCCTGCGCATGTGCGGGTCTTCGAAGGCGGTGACATTACGCAGGCTTTCCAGGCCAACAGCCTCGGCGATGAAGCGCACGTTGCTGCTTTCAAAGCGGTCGCGCTGGCTGTCACCACGCAAAGCTTCGACTACGACGCCAGCGAACACACCGAAGCGCTGGTAGAGGGCGTTACGCATGGCCGCGCTGGCCGACTGCGGCAGGATCGCGGCGCTGACGAACGTTGAAACGAGAATCCCCAGGGCGATTTCCAGCACCCGCCACACGGCCGCCATAAAGGCTTGGTCGGGGTGCTCCAGTACCGGCAAGCCGATCATCGCCGCGGTGTAGCCGGCCAGCACGAAGCCATAGGCACGGAAGGTGCGGTAGCGCATCGCGCCAGCCGAACACAGGCCGACCCACAGGGCCAGGCTGGGCAGGAACAGCTCGGTGTTCTGCGGGAAAATGGCGATCAGTGCGACCATCATCGCCGAGCCTGCCAGGGTGCCGAGCACCCGGTAGAAACTCTTGGCGAACACGTGGCCGCTTTGCGGCTGCATGACGATGAACACGGTGATCATCGCCGTGCGCGGCTGCGGCAGTTCCAGGCGCATGGCCAGCCACAGGGTGATGAAGGCGGCGGCCAGCACCTTGAAGATGTAGACCCAGGTCACGCCATCGGTGCGCGCCCAGGCAAAGAAGCCCCGGCGCCACTCCAGGCCCTGCAGCCAGCGCACGGGCAGGCTTGAGGTGCTCATTTGGCGTTATCCGGCTGCTTGTCGAAAATGGCCAGGGTGGCCGGGGTTTTCGGTGCGGCCTGGCGCTCTTGCTCCGGCACGTCCTTGCCCGCTTGCAGGCCACCCCCAAGGGCGGTGACCAGCTCGGCATGGGCGATCAGGCGGGCGGCCTGCACCTGCTGCTGTACCTGCTGCTGACGGAACAGCAAGGTCTGCGCGTTGAGCACGTTGAGGTAGTCGGTCAGGCCGCGCTGGAAGGCGACCATGGCGATGTCGTAGGTCTTTTGCGCGGCGGCGACCGATTCGGCGGCAAAGTGCGATTGCTCTTTCATCGACTCGCGGCGGATCAACTGGTCGGAGATGTTCTTCAATGCACCGACCACGGTCTGGTTGTAGCGCGCGACGGCCATGTCATAGCCCGCTGAAGCGACGCCCAGTTGCGAGCGCAGGCGGCCGCCGTCGAAGACCGGCAGGCTGATTGCCGGGCCGACGTTGTAGTTGAACTTGCGCCCGGTGAGAAACTCCAGCGGGCCGCCGCCGGTGGCCATGAAACCGAGGCTGCCGACCAGGTCGACATTGGGGAAGAAGCCGGCATGCGCGACGTCGATGCCACGCGCTTGCGCGGCCACCTGCCAACGGCTGGCGACCACGTCCGGGCGCTGGCCGACCAGCTCGGCGGGCAGCGCCGATGGCAGCATGAGCGGGGCGCCAAGGGTCAGGGTCGGGCGCTGGATCTGCGCCCCCTCCCCTGGCCCCTTGCCGGCCAACGCAGCAAGCTGGTTGCGGGTCAGGGCGATCTCTTCGTCAAGGCTGTCGAGCTGACGATGGGTTTCGGGCAGCGGCGCTTCGGCCTGGCTGACTTCGAAATGGGTGCCGATGCCTGCGTCCAGCCGACGCTTGGCCAGGGCCAGGATCTGCTCCTGCTGCTCGAGTTCAGCCTTGACGATATCGCGCTGGGCGAAGTGCAGGCTCAGCTGGATGTAAGCACGCACCACGTTGTTCTGCAGCTCGAGCTGCGCCTGGCGAGCCTCGGCCACACTCATGTGCGCCTGGTCCACAGCCTGCTCGCTGGCATTGCGCTCGCGGCCCCAGAGGTCGAGGGCATAGCTGAAGCCGATGGCGGCGTTGTTGTCCCAGGTATTGGCGCCCGACAGTGCGCCAGGGCCGTAGAACTGATCCTCGGGCCAGTTGTGGCGCTTGAGTGTGGCCTGGCCGTTGGCTTGCAGCTTTTCTGCCGACTCGACCACACCGGCCATGGCCTTGGCCTCGCGCACCCGCGCCAGGGCCATGGCCAGGTTCGGGCTGCCCTCGACGGCCAATGCGACCCAGCGGTTCAGCTGGGGGTCGCGATAGGCCTGCCACCACTGCTGGTCGGGCCAGTGCGCGTCGGTGGCCGCTTCGCGTATCGCCGCGTCGGTGGTCAGGGTATTGGCGTGTAATGTCTTGCTTTGCGGGGCAATGCCCCAGGTTCCGATACAGCCGCTCAAGGTGAGGGTAAGGGCACAGGCACTGAACACTTGAAGCGTTCTGATGATGCGACGCGGCACAGCTGCGATTTCCCGAGGAAGAGGTGGAGGGGCCGGGCAATTCTAGGGGGCGGCAGGACTGGCGATAAGCGCATATTCCTGCGAATCTTTGTTACCAAACGCGCGATAATCAGCCTTTGGTCGAAGGCATCTTTTAATAACTTCGTCGTTACTTCGTGACACAATTTTGTCCTCTACCTTGAGAGTGACCCATGGACACCCTGCAAAATATGCGTGCTTTCAGTTGCGTAGCCCAGCTTGGCAGCTTCACGGCTGCTGCGGCGCAACTGGATACGACCACCGCGAACGTGTCGCGGGCGGTCTCCAATCTGGAAGCCCATCTGCAAACTCGGCTGCTCAACCGTACTACCCGCCGCATCGCGCTGACCGAGGCCGGCAAGCGCTACCTGATGCGCTGCGAACAGATTCTTACCTACGTTGAAGAAGCCGAGGCCGAGGCCAGCGACGCCCATGCCCGCCCGGCTGGGCAATTGAAGGTTCACTCCATGACCGGGGTGGGCCAACACTTCGTGGTCGATGCCATTGCCCGCTACCGTGAATCGCACCCGGACGTGACCTTCGACCTGACCATGGCCAACCGCGTGCCGGACCTGCTCGATGAGGGCTACGACGTGTCCATCGTGCTGGCCACCGAGCTGCCGGACTCGGGCTTCGTGTCACAGCGTTTGGGGATCACCTACAGCATCGTCTGCGCCTCGCCCGACTACATCGTGCGCAACGGCATCGCACACAAGCCTGCCGACCTGCTCAAGCACGCCTGCCTGCGCATGGTCAGCCCGGTGATCCCGCTGGAGAAGTGGCTGTTCGACGGCCCGGAAGGCCAGGAAATGGTCAACATCACCAGCTCGCCGTTCCAGGTGAACACCGCCGACGCCATGAAAACCGCGATTCGCAGTGGCATGGGCGTGGGCGTGCTGCCGATCTATTCGGCCATCGACGGGCTGCGTGACGGCAGCCTGGTGCGGGTGCTGCCCGAGTATCGGCTGCAAGAGCTGAACCTGTACGCCATCTATCCGTCGCGCCAGTACCTGGATGCCAAGATCAAGACCTGGGTCGAGTACCTGCGCAATTCGCTGCCGGAAATTCTGGCAGCGCATGAGGCAGACCTGAAAACCCATCAGGTGCAGATCGCCAACTGAGAAACATGCTGCATTCAGGGGAGGAGCAATGGTAGGTTGCTAACCATTGCTTCCAGCGCCAGGACCATGGGAGGGCGATGCCCTCCATTCGCAGCACAAGGCTGCTCCTACAGCGACCTTTGTAGGAGCAGCCTTGTGCTGCGAATGACCGCAACGCGGTCAACTGCCTGGCAGTCCACCCTAGCCTTGCAGAGAGTTGCCGATGAAAAAGACCGTCCTGGCCTTCAGCCGCATCACCCCGGCCATGGCCGAGCGCCTGCAACAAGACTTCAACGTGATCCTGCCGAACCCCAAGCTCGGCGACATCAACGCCCAATTCAACGAAGCCCTGCCCGAGGCCCACGGCCTGATCGGCGTCGGCCGTAAGCTTGGCCGTGCGCAACTCGAAGGCGCGGCCAAGCTTGAAGTGGTCTCCAGCGTCTCGGTCGGCTACGACAACTATGACGTCGACTACTTCAATGAACGCGGCATCGCCCTGACCAACACCCCCGACGTACTCACCGAAAGCACCGCAGACCTGGGCTTCTCGCTGATCATGGGCTGCGCCCGGCGCACGGCCGAGCTGGATGCCTGGACCAAGGCCGGCCAGTGGCAAGCCACCGTCGGCCCGGCGCACTTCGGCAGCGATGTGCACGGCAAGACCTTGGGCATCGTCGGCATGGGCAACATCGGCGCCGCCGTTGCCCGCCGCGGCCGGTTCGGGTTCAACATGCCGGTCATCTATACCGGCAACAGCCGCAAGGCTGCACTGGAGCAAGAGCTGGGGGCGCAGTTCCGCAGCCTGGAGCAACTGCTGGCCGAAGCCGATTTCGTCTGCATCGTGGTGCCGTTGTCGGAGGCCACCCGCAAGCTGATCGGTGCACGGGAGCTGAAGCTGATGAAGCCAAGCGCCTTCCTCATCAACATCGCCCGCGGCCCGGTGGTCGATGAAGCAGCACTGATCGAAGCCCTGCAGAACGGCACCATTCGCGGTGCCGGCCTGGATGTGTACGAGAAGGAACCGCTGAGCGATTCGCCACTGTTCAAACTGCCCAACGCCCTGACCCTGCCGCACATCGGCTCGGCCACCGCAGAAACCCGCGAGGCCATGGCCAACCGGGCGATGGACAACCTGCGTGCGGCGCTGCTGGGTGAACGGCCGCGGGATCTGGTGAACCCGCAGGTGTGGAAGCACTAAGCGTTTTCAACTGTTTTTATCGCGCCGTTCGCAAAGCTACTGGCGAATGGCGCGCGCCCTCTGCCCACGCCCCTTGCGATAAGCGAGCAATCTGAAACAACTCGCTTATTGGCCCATTGCCAACGCTACGTACCTATCATTTTTGCTAGGTGACACCCGCTACACCTCAGATTAACAATGCAGAAGAACACCACCTTCATTGCTATTCTGAGGACTACCCACGTGAAAAATCTCAACCCTATTTTTCGAGACATTCAATTTGATGACGTTGTAGAGATTCCGGGGATTGAAGAGAATCTCATCACGTCCGCCAAGATGGCAGAGTATTTAAATATAACCATCCCCCAAACAGACGAATGGCCGGTACCCTCCTATTTTTACATTACTCACTCCAGTGAGAGCGGCCAGTCAATCCTTGATCGCCAGTACGACAAACCACTTCCAGAGTCGCTACACTTCCAGCTCCCTTCGGATCGATTCAAAAAAAGTCAGAAACAAACCCTGCAATATGTATTAAAAACAAAAGATGGTTCTGAAAGGACAGTCACAACCTCTTTCACCGTCGACTTAAAAAAACCCATCCAAGCGCCTCCATTGGCGATGGATACCACAGCATTCAACCTCGCCTACTTCGACAACCATGACAGTTTAGATTTTACAGCCCCACCTTTCACTTATAACAGAGTTGGAGACCACTGCATGGTTAACATAACCGGACCCGAGAATATTAGCGTGACATTGACGACACCGCCTCGCGCGAAAGAGGATCAGCCCATCACAGGTAAAATACCTAAAGATACATTCTTCATGGATGGAAAAGCCATATACGGAGATTATACCCTTGTATATACCGCCCTCTCACGCGCCGGTAACGAATCTAAAGATACAGAGGCCGTCACGGTCACATTCAGCGCATCGTGAAATCCGTACCGGGTGATATTTCACCCACCGATACTGCAGCATCACGGCCTGAGTAAGGGGGCTGTAGCAATGCGTGTGGCGTTGAGTTTGCGAAACACCAGTACATTCCCCCCCATCACCAACGTCATCCCCAACAGCGCCGGCGCCGTCCATTGATACCCTTCGACAAACGCCGACACGTTTAAGGCCACCAGCGGGAACAGCACCGTACAGTAGGCTGCCCGCTCGGGGCCCATGCGCCCGACCAGGGTCAGGTAGGCGGTGAAGCCAATCACCGAACCCGGGATCACCAGGTACATCAGCGAGCCGATGTAGCGGGTGTTCCATTCCATGGCGAAGGGAATGCCGTTGAACAGGCAATAAACCGTCAGCATCGCCGCGCCATAGACCATGCCCCAGGCATTGGTGGTCATGGGCTTGAGCCCTGCTTTCTGCTGCATGCTCGACAGCATGTTGCCGGCCGAGAAGCACAGCGTGCCGAGCAAAGCCAGGCCGAGGCCGTACAGGGTTTCGCGGCTGGCGGCATGGTGGGACAGTTCGGGCCAGAACAGCAGGCCCAGGCCCAGCAGCCCCAGTGCACCGCCACCCAGCACGTTGGCAGCGATCTTCTGGCCAAAGAACACCCGGGCGTTGAGTGCGTTCCACAGGGTCGCGGTGGAGAACACCACGGCGATCAGGCCGCTGGCGATCCACTGGCTGGCGGTAAGGAAGCACATGAAGTTGACGCAGAACAGGCACAGGCCTTGGGCCAGGCAGATCAGGTGGCCGCGGCGGTTCATGGGTTGCAGGCGACGGGTGAGCAGCAGGATGGCGAACAGGATCAACCCGGCCAAAGCGAAGCGATAGACGATGGACACCGGGATGGCGACCACGCCCAGTTGCAGTTTCAGGGCGATCCAGGTGGTGCCCCAGATCAGGACGGTGAGCAGGTACAGGGACAGGTTCATGTGGGTGGTTCCTTGGGCCTTTCAGAATCGGTGCCCGACGCTTCGCGGGGCAAGCCCGCTCCCACAAGTACCGAGCATTCTTCGATTTCTGTGGGAGCGGGCTTGCCCCGCGAATCGAGGGCGCAGCCCTCGCCGAGGCCCTCAGTGTTCGCCCTCCTGGCCCTCCCCGCTTGCACAAACTTGCGCTTTTCCAACCCAGGGAGCTGTCAGCGCAACGCAAGCGCAGTACGATGGCCCCAGAGGAATCGCCCATGACCCCACTCTCCCAGCTGCACGTCTTCAACGCCATGCACGCCTCGCCCCACGCCCGCTTGGAGCTGAGCGCGCACCTGGGTGACGGCTTGGCTGCGGCGCTGTGGCGCAACCGCGACGATGCCCGCGATTACCAGGCGCCCAGCCATCACACGCTGTCGTGCTACATCGCCGATGGCACCGGCACCTTCCGTCGCCAGCGACCGGCCGACAAGGGCGCACCGAACAAGCTGTGCATCATGCCGGCCGGCCATGAGTCGAACTGGGTGGTCAACGGCGCGATCCGCCTGGCGCACCTGTACGTCAGCGAGGCGCAGTTCGCCCTGGGTTGCGTGCGCCTGCTGGACCGTGAGCCGCGGGAATTGCAGCTGCAGGAGGCGACGTTCCTCGATGACCCGCAACAGTCGGCGCGCTTTCGCCAGTTGATCAACCTGGCCTGGGACGAGCCCGGCGAGCGCCTGCTGGCCAGCAGCCTGGCGCATGAAATCGTCGACCACGCAGTGCTCAGCCAGGTTGGGTTACGTCAAGGGCTGCGCCTGAAAGGCGGCTTGGCGCCGAACCTGCGTCGGCAGTTGGTGGAGTACATCGAGGCGCACCTGGACCAGCCCATCACCCTCGGTGAACTGGCCCTGCGCTGCAACCTTTCCGAGTACCACTTCGCGCGCATGTTCCGCACCAGTTTCGGCTTGCCGCCACATCAGTACCTGCTGGCACGACGGCTGCACCGTGCTTGCCAATTGTTGCGCTTGGGCCACCTTGCGCTGGGAGAGGTGGCGTTGCTGTGCGGGTTTGCCAGTGCCAGCCATTTCAGCAACCGCTTCCGCCAGGCACTCGGAGCGACGCCTGGCGACTATCGCGCAGCCTTCAGCCCTTAGAACTCGAAGGTGCTGGACAGGCTCACCTGCCGCGCATCGCCAACTGCGACAAAGTACTGGTTCACCGCCGAGCTGTAGTAAACCTTGTCGAACAGGTTCTTCACGTTCAACTGCAGGCGCACGTTGTGTTCGTCGAGCTGGGTCTCGTACGTGGCAAACGCATCGGCGACGGTATAGCTGGGCAAGTCGAAGGTGTTGGTCGAGTTGCCCGAACGCTCGCCCACATAACGGGCCCCAGCACCAAAGCGCAGCCGGTCACCACCGAACACGCGGCCAAAGTCATACACGGCCGAGAGTGAGCCACTGTGCTTGGCCACGTTCTGCAGGCGGTTGCCTTCAAGGTCCGGGTCTTTGGTGACCTTGGCATCGGTAAAGGCATAACTGCCGATCAGGCTCCAGCGCTCGCTGAGCTGCCCAGTCAGGTCAAGCTCCACACCGCGTGAATTGACCTCGCCAGCATTGCTGTAGACCGTCTCGCCGGTACCCGTGTCGAAGTTGGCGACCAGCACATTACGCTTGGTGATGTCGAACAGCGCCAAGGTGCCGGTCAGGCTGCCTGGCATGTCGAGCTTGGCCCCCAGCTCCCACGACTTGCCCTCCTCGGGCGCTACCGACGCATCCAGCACCACCCCGCCGGTCAACGGCGCAATGCTGGAGTTGGGCTTGAACGACTCGCTGTAGCTGCCATAGAACGACAGCTGGTCATCGACCTTGTAGACGATGCCGGCATGCGGCACCCAGGCCTGGCCGCTAGTGTCGGTATTGGCTTTGAACGGGCGACCGCGGCCGGCGTATTGGTCGAACTGCTGGAAGCGCGCCCCGGCCACCAGTATCCAGTGCTCGTCCAGGTGCAAGGCGTCCTGCACGAACAGCGCGTCGGTGCGCAGTTTGTCGGTCTGGTCGCTGTCGCTGGCGCGCACGCTGCTGCCCTCCACTTCCTGGCCGTAGACCGGGTTTTCATAGCTGAAGGTAGACTGCGCCGTCTGGCGGATCAGGTCGCCACGAAACACCTTGCGGTCTTCGTGATCGAGGCCGAACAACAGGTCATGCTGCAGGCCGCCCAGCTCGACGTTGCCCGCAAGGCTCAGGGTGGCGAACTGGTCGCGGCTCATGGCGTTGTGCGTGCCGTCGATGCTGCGCGTCAGCGTGCCCGTGGCTTCGTTGACGCCCGTCACGCGGACCTGGCTGGCGTCGTAGGTCTCGCGGTTGAAGCTGTAGCCGAAGTGCAGCTTCCAATCGTCGGCCAATTGGTGGTCGACCTCCAGGCGATACAGGTCAGAGCGCCCTTCCATGTCGTTGAATGGCTCATCCAGGCGACGCGTGGCCGGAATGTCCAAGGGGTGGCCGTTGCTGCCAAAGGCCGTGCCGCGGTCGAACGGGTAAAGAAACTCGCGGTGCTCGTACGCCACCACCACCTGGGTGTCCTCGCCCAGCCAGGCCAGCGACGGCGCCACCAGCGATTCGCGGTGCACACCGAAGTTACGCCAGTAGTCCTCATCTTCGTGGTCGACGATCAGGCGGTAGGCGAAGTTGCTGTCGCCGAGTGCGCCGGTGCTGTCGAACCCACCGCCGCTGCCATTTTTGCCGCTGCCGTAGGTCGAGCCACGCACCGTCAGGGCGTTGTACTGCTGCAGTTGCGGGCGCTTGCTGACCACGTTGATGACCCCGCCTGGGTCCTGGATGCCATACAGCAGCGAGGCCGGGCCCTTGAGCACTTCGACCCGCTCGGTGCTGGCATTAAGGCTGCGGCCCTGCACGATGGGCATACCGTCACGCATGATCGAGCCGTCGCGGTTGTCCCCAAAGCCGCGCTTCATCACGGTGTCGGAGGTGCCGCCAAAGTTGTTGCCCTGGGTAATGCCGCTGACGTTGGTCAAGGCATCATCGAGGTTGCGCGGGGCCTGGTCGCGAATGACCTGGGCCGGGACCACGTTGATGGCCTGGGGGATGTCCTGGTTCGGGCCCTGGCCACGCATGATCGAGGCCGTAGCCGGGGGCTGATAGCTGTAGGCGTCCATCTGCGAGGTCACGGTGGTGGCCTGCAGGTTGAGTGCCCCGTCGCTGCTCACGGCTTCGAGGGTGAAGGTGCGGGCATCGACGCGGCGCCAGGCCAGGCCGGAAGTGCCCAGCAATTGCTGCAGCGCCTGCTCTGCGCTGAAGGTGCCGTTGAGGGCGGGTGCCTGCTGGCCAGAAAGCTCGAGGGTGTACACCACGCTCTGGCCGGTGGCTTGGCTGAAGGCATTAAGCGCCTGGGCCAAGGGCTGGCTTGGCTGGGCAAACGTGTACGCCTGTACCTGCTCGGCCGCCCCGGCCAACGGTGCGATGGCGATGACAGGGAACACCGAAAGGCCGAGCCAGAGGGGGACGCAACGCGGGGTGAACTTCATGGACGCTGACCTGTAAGTGGGTGTTGATTGCGAATGAATCGCACTTCCACTCATTACACGGATGCCACGGCCTGTTACCTCATCCGTTAATTGAATTTTTTTCCTGGGCCGGCCTCTTCGCGGGCAAGCCCACAGGTTCTGGTACAGGTGCCTAGCGGATAATCGTCAACCGCCCCAATACGGTCTGCCGGGAAAAGCCCATCACATGGCCAAGTGAATCGAGCGCTGCCAAAGGCGCTTGCACCGGGAAACTGCCACTGACCTTGCGCTGCCCCAACTCACCCTCGAGCAGCAGGATGCGCCCCGGGTAGTACCGCCCGAGGTCTTCGACCACCTGCGCCAGCGGCACCTGGTAGTAATTCAGCCAGCCCTGGCGCCAAGCCAGGCGGCTCTCGCTGTCTACGCTCACGGTGCTGCCCGCATGGCCGTGCACGTAAGCCAGCTGCTGATTGGCCGTCAGTTCACGGGCGACCACGCCTTGCCCCGGCGTCACCGCGACCCGCCCACTGCGCACTGTCACCTGCGCGCCATCCCCCTGCTCACGCACCTCGAACTGGGTGCCCAGCACCCGCACCTCACCGCCTGCGGCAGCGACCAGAAACGGCTCGCCGGTGTGGGTGACCTGGAAGAACGCCGCCCCGCGCAGCAGCCGCACACGGCGCTCGCCTTGGGCGAAGTCGACCGTGATTGCGCTGCCTGCATCGAGTGTCACCTGCGATTGATCGGCCAGGGTCACCTGGCGGACGTTGCCGGCGCTGCTGTAGTCGGCCTGCAGGTCCTGCAGCCAGTAGCCAAGGTGCCAACCCCCCACGGTGCCAACCGCCAGCACCAGGCAGGCTGCAACTGCCAAGGCGGCGACGCGTTGGCGCCAACGGCCTCGGGCAGGCGCCTTGGCCATGGCATCCAGGTACTTTTGCAGGCCCTCACGCTCTTCATCGGCCAGCCGCGCCGCTGGCGTCGCGCTCATCTGCCACAGCGCCTGAGCCTGTGCGTACGCCTCTCGATGCCCCGGGTCGGCCACCAACCAACGCTTGAACGCCGCACCTTGAGCTTGCTCAGGCTGTTCGTTGATGCGGCTCAGCCACTGCAGCGCGGCCTGTGACTGCGCGGCAGTGATCGGATTCGGACGGCTCATCGACGGGCGCTCCCTGGCCTGCGTAGGGTGGAAACGGGCTCGGCGACACTCGCCTTGCACGCTTCGAGGGCGCGCATCATATGCTTTTCAACGGCGCTCTGGGACAGTTGCATGGCCGTGGCGATCTCGCTGTACGTGCAGCCGTGGATACGATTGAGCAGGAAGATCTGCCGCGTGCGATCGGGCAAGGCACGCAACGCAGCCTCGATGCGTTGCAGGTCGTGATCGACCTCCAGGGCTTGCTCAGGTTCTGCAGCGCTGGACTGCTCATCCACGGCTTGCGTGGCTTCAGCCACGCGCTCGCGGCTGCCTTCGCTGCGCAGGTGGTCGATGGCAAGGTTGCCGGCGCAGCGCAAAAGGTAGGTGTCCAGTGCTTCGACCTTGACCTCGGGGCGGCGCCAGAAGCGCAGGAACAACTCCTGGACCAGGTCCGATGCCGTGGCCCGGCAACCGACCCGGCGGCTGACCAATGCCTCCATGCGCGCACGCTGCGCCAGAAACACCTGCACGAAGCGCGCACGGCCGCCAGTGTGGTCAGCGTCTGGCTCGATCACGTCACCCGGCTCGCTCAAGGCGTCACACAGCAAGCACGGCCAACAGCGGGCCGAGCACCACGCTGATGGCGGCCAGGCCCAGCAACAGGCGGGGCTGGTACGGCAGGGCGAACACCCACAGGGTCACCCCCGCCATCAACACCGCTATCCACTCCACCAGGCCATGCGCCCACCCCCGCATGTGCACGCTGAGTACCAGCGACAGCACCAGCAGCAGCCAGCCACCGACGCGCAGCACACGCAACTGTTGCGCCTGGGGTTTGCGCCCAAGCAGCTCATTGAAGTGTTTTTCCATGGCCAGGCACAGGGCGACGAAGCCCGCGAAGCCGATCAGCGCACTACCTAGCATCCGCTCACCTCGCCGCCCTCGACCGTCGGTTTTTGGGCCGCGCGTGAGGCGCGCTTGGTAACCGGCTTTGCCGGGCGCAGCATTTTGCTGGCCGTCCACGCCAGGAACACGCCGGTGGCCAGCGCCGTGAGGTCGAACCCGGCCATGGCCCAGTCGCCAGACCGCAATGACTGATCGAGGCCCTGGCCTGTGGTCAGGCCATTGAGCAGCGGCAGCAAGGCGAAGGCCAGCGCGCCCAGCGCCAGTTGCTCTCCCCAGGCGCGGCGCCCGGATCGCAGCACGGCATGCACCAGCGACAATGCCCAGACCAGGAAGAACGTGTTGACCTCCCAATCGGCGCGGCCCTCGGCAGCCACAGGGATCAGCCGATTAGCCCAGAAGAACCCTGCCACCGCCAGCAGCAGGCCACTCATGCTGGCAATGTTGAGCACCTCGACCAAGCGCAATTCGCCGGGCATGTGCGCGCTCTTGGCATGCTTGAGCTGACGCTTGCCCAACCACATCACCAACCCTGTGCCGATGACTGCTGTGCCGGCCACGCCGAAGACAAAGTACAACCAGCGCAGCCAGGGCCCGGCGAAATTGCCCATGTGCAGGCCGGCAAAACTGAAGGCCGTCATCATCGCACCGCTCTCCGGTGCACCTTGGGTCAGCAGCGCGCCGCTGGCGCCATCGAAGGTCCAGTGGGTGCTGCGCCGGTAGGCGACGTTATCAGCCGAGGACTGGGTGAAGGTGACCCGGGCATTGCGGTCACCGGGGTTTTGCAGCTGGATGAAACCGATGCGTGCACCCGGCGCCAGTTCCTCGACTTTGGCGTACAGCGTCGGCAACGGCACCAGGGGCGTCGCGACGTTGGCAGCCTTGGGCGCATCTTCGCGGCCGAACAGCTCGTTGAAGTACTCGCCGGTATTGCCGCCATAGCTGGCCAGAATGCCGGCAGGCATCACCATGTACATGAACAGCACCAGGCTGCTGTAGCTGATCATCAGGTGGAACGGCAGCACCAGCACGCCGATTGCGTTGTGCCCATCCAGCCAGGAGCGCTGGCCTTTGCCAGGGCGGAAGGTGAAAAACTCTTTGAAGATCTTCTTGTGGGTGATGATCCCGGTAACCAAGCCCAGCAGCATGATGAAGGCACAGAACGTCGACAGCCAACGGCCGAACGGGTACGGCATCTCCAGCTGGAAGTGGAAGCGGTAGAAGAATTCGCCGCCACGGCTATCGCGCGCCTCGACCGGCTGGCCAGTCTGCGCATCGAGGCTTTTGCTGACAAAACCGCGGCGCCCCGCCTCGGGGTCGCGCCAGCCCACGTTCAGCGCCGCCTCGCGCGCGTTGGGCAAGCGGATCATCCAGTTGCTGGCGTGCGCGGCGTTGGCCTCCAGGTAGCGCTGGGCCAAGCCCAGGCTGTTTACCGGGTCGAGCGCATGGCTGCGCACCTCGGGTTGGGTCCAGTGATTGATCTCGTCCTTGAAGTACGAAAGCGTGCCAGTGAGGAAGATGGCGAACAGCAACCAGCCGAAGATCAGGCCGGTCCAGGTGTGCAACCAGGCCATGGCCTGGCGAAAGCCTTCTTTCATGGGTTTTTCATCCAGTAGGCAAAACCGCTGACCACGCCCAGCAGCACGCTTGGCAACAGCACGCCCCACCAGGCACGCCAGGCGCTACGGCAAGCGAAGCACCAGATGAACGCCAGCACGTAGAAGACGAACGACAACAGCAAGCCCGTGAGTGTCGCGTCGACCCGTGGCAAGGGCGCCAGCAGGGCGATGCTGACACTGGCCATGGATGCCAGCAGATAACCGCCCAGCGTTGCAGCCAGGCAGCGTGAGGCCACGGCCAGGCGGTAGCTGAGCGGGAGACCGGCGGCGTTGCGCTTCATGGCGGAGGTCCGGGCATTTTCGGGGCTGCAATAATAATGATTTCAATTCGCATAAGCAAAATATTGCCGCTGCTTAGCCGCCCATCGCTGACGGGCTGGCGATCCGCCCCTGGAGGATTGCCGAGCACCGGGTCGCCCACTACAATGCGAACAATTATTACTTCCAATCGCGCATCTTGGCGCCGGAGTATCCACGGTGTCCAGCGCCCTTTCCTCCACGGTCGAAGGCCTCTATCACGCCCATCACAGCTGGCTGACCGGCTGGTTGCGCCGCCGCCTTGGCTGCCCGCAGAGTGCCGCCGACCTGGCGCAGGACACCTACGTACGCCTGCTTCAGGCACGCGAGACACCGCAATTGATCGAACCCCGGGCGTTCCTGGCCACGGTCGCCAAGCGGGTGCTGTGCAATCACTTTCGGCGCCAGGAACTGGAACGCGCCTACCTCCTAGCCTTGGCCCAAGTGCCGGAAGACGTGGCACCGAGCGAAGAACAGAAAGCGATCATCTTCGAGACGCTGCTGGAGCTCGACCGCCTGCTGGATGGCCTGCCAGCGCTGGTCAAGCGTGCCTTCCTGCTGGCGCAGGTCGACGGCCTGGGCCAGGGCGAGATCGCGCGTGAGCTGAACCTGTCACTGGCCACGGTCAAACGCTACCTGAACAAGGCGGCCATGCGCTGTTACTTCGCCCTGTGAATACCCAGTTTTCTCCGCAGGTAGCCGAGCAGGCCGTGCATTGGTTGATCGAGTCCCAGGGTGATGATTTTGACCGGGCCCAGCAGTTGGCGCTGGAGCACTGGCTACAAGCCGACCACGAACACCAGCGCGCCTGGGCGCATATTCAGCAGGTCAATCAGCGGCTACGCGGGGTGGCTTCGCCCGTGGTGCATGCGACGCTGCAAGCGCCGCCATCGGCCGCTCGACGGCGTGCGCTCAAGGCCTTGCTGCTGCTCGGTGTGGCCAGTGCCACAGGGTTGGGGCTGCAGCAGCACAACCCGTTGCCAGGGCTGATGGCCGACTACCGCAGCCCGGTCGGCCAGCGTCGGCGGTTGAACCTGGAAGACGGCAGCCTGCTGCAACTCAATACCCGTAGCGCCGCCGATGTGCGCTTTGATGGGCCCCAGCGGGTGGTGCGCCTGCTCGAAGGCGAACTGGCGCTGGAGGTGGCCAAGGATGCACGGCCCTTGCTGCTGCGCACCGGCGAAGCTGCGCTGCAGTTGGACAGCGGCCGTTTCAACGTGCGGCAGTACGACGGGTTCAGCCTGGTGTCGGTGTTCAGTGGCGTCGCCAGTGTGTCGGGTGAGGCCTTGCTGGCAGGGCAACAGGCCCGATTGGGGGGCAACGGCTGGCGGGCGGTCACAGCGCTGGACCGCAATGCCGGGGCCTGGGTCGACGGCATGCTGGTAGCGTCGCAGATGCGCCTGGGGGATTTCCTGGCCGAGCTCGGCCGCTACCGGCAGGGGCAACTGGGGTGCAGCGAGCGGGTCGCCGACTTGCGGATTTCCGGGTCTTACCCGCTAGATGACAGTGAGCGAATTCTGCAGATGCTGGAGGTGGCATTGCCGGTGCGGGTGCGACGGTTTACCCGGTACTGGGTGACGGTCGATAGCCTGACGTGAGGTTGCCGGGCCTATACCCGTGGGAGCGGGCTTGCCCCGCGAACACCGGCGAAGCCGGTGCCATGCACCGCGTATCCCCATTCGCGGGACAAGCCCGCTCCCACAGGGTCCTCACAAGGTCTGAGCCTGCGCAGTTACCTGTGGAAGCTGGCCTGCCGGCCATAGGCTGCACAGCAGCCGCAGATTTTTTGCATTCACCTGAGCCATTTCCCAACGTTCGCGTGACAGACAAGGCAAACCCCTTCTCTCAGGACCTCACCCATGCCGTTGCGCCCCAGCCCCCTCGTCCACGCCCTGCTGCTCGCCACCACCCTCGGCCTCGCCAGCCCCGCGGCCCACGCCGAAGCGCGCACTTACCACATCGCCGCCGGCTCCCTTGAAGACGCCCTCAACCAGTTCGGTCGCGAGAGCGGCGCATTGATTTCGTTCGGTTCGCAACTGACCCAAGGCATGAACACCCCAGGCCTGGACGGCCAGTACGACGTGCGCCAGGGCCTCGACGCGCTGCTGCGCGGCAGTGGCCTGCAAGCCCGGCAAGAAACCGACAACGCCTTCAGCCTGCAGCCGCTGAGTGCCGCCAGCACCAGCGCCGCCGTCGAGCTGGGGGCCTCAACGGTGGTCGGCGACTGGTTGGCCGAAGCCCAGCAAGACAACGTCTTCGAACACCCCGGCGCCCGCGACGTCGTGCGCCGTGAAGCCTTCGAACGCAGCGGCGCCACCACCGCGCGCGAAGTGCTCAACCGCATCCCGGGGGTGAATGCGCCAGACAACAACGGCACCGGCAGCCATGACCTGGCGCTGAACTTTGGTATCCGTGGCCTCAACCCACGCCTGGCGTCGCGCTCCACCGTGCTGATGGACGGCATCCCGGTGCCGTTCGCGCCGTACGGCCAGCCTCAGTTGTCACTGGCGCCGATCAGCATGGGCAACATGGATGCCGTGGACGTGGTGCGCGGCGGCGGCGCGGTGCGCTATGGCCCGCAGAACGTCGGCGGCATCGTCAACTTCGTGACCCGTGCAATCCCTGAGGAGGCCACCTTCAAGGCCGCCATGCAAAACCAGATCAGCCCGTCCTCGAGCCACGACGGTTTCAAGAACAGCGCCAACCTGCTGGTCGGCGGCACCAATGCCAACGGCCTGGGCGGCGCCCTGCTCTACTCTGGCACCCGTGGCGGCGACTGGCGCGAGCACAGCGACACGCAGATTGATGACCTGATCCTCAAGGGCAAACTGCAACTGGATGAGGCCAATAGCCTGCACGCCATGGCCCAATACTACGAAGGCGAAGCCGACATGCCCGGCGGCCTGAGCACTGCCGATTTCGATGCCGACCCGTACCAATCGACGCGCCTGAAGGACAAGTTCTGGGGCCGTCGCACGCTGGTCAACGTCGGCTACGACTACAAGCAGGACGACCGCCAATTCAGCGTCAACAGCTTCTTCACCAAAACCCTGCGCAGTGGCTACCTCGACCAGGGCAGCTTCGTTTCGCTGTCGCCGCGCGAATACTGGGTGCGCGGTATCGAAACCCGGTTCTCCCAAGGCGTTGCGCTGGGTGAAAGCTGGCACGAACTGGGCATCGGCTACCGCTATGTCAACGAAGCCGGCCACGAATTGCGCTTCCGCGAACCGGTCAACGGCGACCTGCCGACCACTGCCAGCCGCAACGACCGCGATACCCGCGGCAGCACCGAAGCCCACGCCATCTACCTGGACGACCGTATCGACATCGGCCGCTGGACCATCACCCCGGGCGTACGCTACGAGGTGATCGACTCCGAACAGAGCAACACGCTCAATGGCCAGCGTTACCAGGGCAGCTACAACACCGCGTTGCCGGCGTTGAACGTGATGTACCACCTCACCGACAGCTGGAACCTGTATGCCAACACCGAGGGTTCGTTCGGCAGCGTGCAGTACAGCCAGATGCCCAACCGCGTCAGCAGCGGTGAAGTAAAACCCGAAAAAGCCCGCACCTGGGAAGTCGGCACCCGCTACGACAATGGCGACGTGCAAGCGGAGATCGGCGCGTTTCTGATCAACTTCGACAACCAGTATGAAAGCAACCAGACCAACGATTCGGTGATTGCACGCGGTGAGACCCGTCACCAAGGCATCGAGACCAGCATCCGCTATGCCCTCGACGGCCTGAGCCCGGCACTGGCCGGCTTCGACGTGCATGCCAGCTACGCGTTCGTCGATGCCACCATCCGCGAAGACGGCCCGAACAAGGGCAATCAGGTGCCGTTCTCTTCACGGCACAAGGGCACCTTGGGCGTCGGCTACACCGAAGGCCCGTGGCAGTTGGACCTGGATAGCAGCTTCCAGAGCAGCCAGTATGCCGACAACGCCAATACCGGCGAGGAAAGTGCCGATGGCAGCACCGGGCGTATCCCCGGCTACATGCTGGTCAGCACCCGCGCCGGGTATGACTTTGGCCCGCAGATGTCGAACCTGAAGGTGGCGGTAGGCGTGAAGAACCTGTTCAACCGCGAGTACTACACGCGTTCGTTCGACGACAACAACAAGGGTAAGTATGTGGGTGAACCACGGACCCTGTACGTGCAGACCTCGGTAGCCTTCTGACGAAACCCGGGGGTCGCTGCGCGGCCCTCGCCTTGCAGTTGCAACAAGAAATTTATTTTCAAAAAGGGCTTGAAATCATTCCGCCGTTGCCTGACCTTAGAGTCAAGAGGCGCAGAAATTCCAAGGGTCTCAAGGGCCTAGGCACGCCTCCATGCGAGCAAGCTGAATAAGGATTGAATCATGCAAATCCAGGTCAACAGCAGCAACCATATCGAAGGCAACGCCCGGCTCGACGAGTGGGTCCGCAGTACGCTGGAAAGCTCACTGGAACGTTACGAGGACGACCTCACCCGCATCGAGGTGCACCTGCGCGACGAGAACGGCGCCAAGCCCGGACCGCATGACAAACGTTGCCAAATGGAGGCTCGCCCGAAAGGCCACCAACCGATTTCCGTGACCCACACCGCCACCTCGCTGGACCAGGCGGTCGATGGCGCCGCCACCAAGCTCAACCACGCGCTTGAACACTTCTACGGCAAGTTGCGCAGCAAGCGCGGCGTGCTGGAGCTAAGTGACCCCGACGCCTGAGGGTGGTAACAAAACGCCCGGCCTAGTGCCGGGCGTTTTCGTTTCTGTCGATCAACGGCGCTGAACCAACGCGCGCTCATGCCGGTCAACCCCTGCACTCAATCGCTGCAGAATGCATGACCATGAACAACCCCTTCGCACAGATCAGCGCCGCCTTCGCCCCCGAGTACCGGGTCAACCTGAGCATCGTCGACCTGGATGGCAGCATCATGCTCACCCTTGCCGACGACGCTGGCGTGGTCGCCAAGCGCCTGATCAGCCAGGCTCAGCGTAACGACCCGGTGCGCTTGCAGCGGGTCATCGACAGCATCCGCCTGGGCCTGGCCATCGAACTGAGCCAGAACCCGATGCAAGTGCTCGCCGCACTCACCCGCGATGCGCAGCATGCACCGCGTCATTTCGTGGCCAACTGAGGGCTACTTGCCCTCGTCCACTTCCTTGCCATTGGCATCCAGCACCTTGGTCGAGGGGTAACGGTACGACGCGTAGCGCACCACCAGGATCGAGAACGCCAGCAACAGGATGCCACCGCACAGGTACAACAACCCCTCGTCCGGCGCCTTGTGGTGCGACACATCGCCGATCAGCAGGCGCGTCAGTGCGGTGATCGCCACGTACAGCAAAAAGCGGATGGGCATGTGGTTGGTCTTGAAGTAGATCCCGACCATAGCCCCCAGCTCCAGGTAGATGAACAGCAGCAGGATGTCATCGACACTGACCCCGCCCTTGCCGAGCATGTCCAGGAAGGTCATCACCGCCGCGTAGGCGGTGATGGCGCCAATGCCGAATAGCGCCAGATAATGGAATGCCTCGACGCACAGGTTGCCCAGCGAGTCAGCCGAGCCGTGCAGGCCCTTGCGCAGCTTTTCAGCCCATTTGATGTTCACGATTGTCCCATTCCCCGATACGCCATGAAGGATAATGCGTCACCTGTGTGACGCTTGTGCCATGCAGTTAAAGGGCCAGGCCCTCACCTTGGAAGGCGACCGATTGCCGCAAGGCACCTGTGGGCTACGCTTTTGCGGGAAGATTCTGGTTGCGCAACGATGCCCAATGCCATTACTGTATAAAGATACAGTAAAACGCAACCCAACCAGCAAAAAGGCATAGAGGTGATGAATGGCCGTCGAAGTGGTGTACCGCAGCAGCCGCGACCCGGAGCGCTTGTTCATGGATAAGGCCGAAGCAGATCGTCACGACAAGATGCTCGAATTGGCCGAGCGCCTGGCAGAAGTGCTGCACAAGGCGGTGCCATCGCTGACTGAGCAACAGGTCGAAGAAGCCGGTATCTACATGGCCAAGAACCGCGACGTGTTCGCACGGGCGTTCAAGAGCCAGCCAGATGCGTTGGCAGAGTTGCTCGAAGGCCAAGCCCAGTAAGAGCAGCCTTGGGCTGCTCCTACAGGGGAAGCGTCAGGCTTAGCCGTAGAGCAGCCGCTCTGCGAGCATCTGCGCCACCCGCGCCGGCGAGCGCTTCTCTGCCTGGGCATGGCCAAACACTTCGGTCAGCCGCGTAGGAATGCGCGCCAGGTGCGCGGTGATGGTCCCCAGGTCTTCGCCACGATGGGTCAACGCTACGTAGATCAGCCCACCGGCATTGATCACGTAGTCGGGCGCATACAGTATCCCGCGCGATTCCAACTGGTCGGCAACCTGCAGGGTGGTCAGCTGGTTGTTCGCCGCCCCCGCCACCGCCGCACAGCGCAGCTGCATCACGCTCTGCCCGTTCAGCACAGGCCCTACGCCACACGGGGCGAAGATGTCGCAGGGGGTGCTGATCAAGGCATCGTTGGTCACCGGGTGGGCATTGAACTGCTCGACCGCCAACCGCACCCGCCCGGGGTCCAGGTCGCTCACCAACAGCTCCGCTCCCGCCGCGTGCAGTTGCTCGGCCAAGGCATAGCCAACGTTACCCAGCCCTTGTACGGCCACCCGCAAGCCTTCCAGGTTGTTACTGCCCAGCCGTGCTTTCGACGTGGCGCGGATGCCGGCGAACACGCCCATGGCGGCATGGGGCGAAGGGTCGCCCGAGGCTGTTGTGCTGGTCACATGCGGCGTGCTCTGCGCGATGCAGTCCATATCCACCGTCGAGGTACCGCTGTCCACAGCCGTGATGAAGCGCCCCTGCAAGGTATCGACGAAACGGCCGAATGCCTCGAACAGCGCAGCGCGGTTTTCCACGTGGGGGTTGCGCATGATCACTGCCTTGCCGCCGCCCAAGGCCAAACCGGCCAGCGCGGCCTTGTAGCTCATGCCCTGGGCCAAGCGGATCGCGTCGTGCATGGCGCTCTCGTCATCGGCGTAAGGCAGGTAGCGACAACCGCCCATGGCGGGGCCCAGCTGCTCGCTGTGGATCGCCACCACCGCTTTCAGCCCCGTTGGCGGGTCGATGAACAGGTGCAGCGATTGGGTACGGGTGCTTTGCATTAACGCGAACATCGACGGGCTCCCCAGCGAGGTGCTCCTATCAGTATAGGCAGGCCCAAGTGCGGGAAGCCTCGGTCAGACCACTGGACGAAACCGCGCGCCACAGCTAATAGTTAAACGTGTGTGGAGAAGCCCCATGAAGCCACGTCAAGCCTGCCTGGCCTGCCTGGAACGCGAGCCTGTCGCCCTGCTGGAAGCCGCATTGTGGATGGCCGCCGAGCACGACCGAAGTGTCGAGCCCGCGAACAGCCTTGCCCTGCTGCACGACCTGCACCGCGAGATAAGCGCCAACCTGCCGATGCTGCCCCTGTGCGAACTGGCCCAGCCGCTGCTGCGCCAACTCAATGCACTGGGCTTTCAACAAGATGAATATCACCCGTTGCGGCCGCACGCGGCGATGATGGACAAAGTGCTGCAGCGCCGCCGTGGCCAGCCATTGACCTTGGCCATCCTGGCCTTGGAGCTGGCTGGGCGCCTGTCGATCCCGCTTGAAGGCGTTGCATTTCCCGGCCATTTCCTGCTGCGCGTGCCCGGCGCCGACCACCTGCTCGACCCTTGCGGCGGCAGGCGCTTGTACCCCAGTGATTGCCGCGACCTGCTCGCCCGCCAGTTCGGCCCACACGTGCCGCTGAGTGCAGAGCACATGCGCACGGCCAGCCCACGGCAAATGCTGCAACGCCTGTCACGCAACCTGCGCCAATTGCACATCAGCAACGACAACCACCTGGCTGCGTTGATCGACGCCGAACGGGTAATGCAGCTGGGCCCGGTGCAAGTCAGCGACTACACCACCCGCGCATCGCTCTACCAGTTTCTGGATTGCCCGCAGGCCGAACGTTTCGACCTGGAGCATGCCCTGCTACTCACAGAAGACCCGGTCCAACGCCTGAAGCTTTCCGAGCGGATCGGCAAACTCCCGACGGTGAACCGTTCGATTCACTGAGCCGGGGTATCCGGCTGCTGCGAAGGATGCGCCTGGATGAACGCCGGGTGCTGGGCCGCCAGGGCGGCGACCCGACGAATGCGCGGGTAACCGCCGAGGTCGATGTTGAACCGCTCGGCAGCGTACACCTGCGGCAGCAAGTAGACATCCGCCAAGCCCGGCGTGTCGCCAAAGCAGAAGCCGTGGTCGCCGATCAGTTGCTCGACCGCCGACAGCCCTTGGCCGATCCAGTGCGCGATCCACTGGTTGACCTGAGGCTCGTCCTGCCCTGCCTGGCGCAGCTGGTTAAGTACGCTGACGTTGTGCAATGGGTGGATATCGCAGCCGATGATCGCTGCCAAACCACGCACCTTGGCCCGCGCCTCGGCCGTGTCCGGCAGCAGCGCAGGGTGTGGATAAACCTCTTCCAGGTACTCGATGATCGCCGGTGACTGCACCAACAGCGCACCGCTGTCGGTGCGCAGGGCCGGTACACGGCCCTGCGGGTTCACGGCGACATAGTCCGCACCGCGCTGCTCGCCCTTGAGCAGGTTGACCGGCAAGGACTGGTAACCCAGCCCCTTCAGCGCCAGCGCGATGCGCACCCGGTAGGACGAGGTGGAACGGTAGTAGGTGTACAGCTCCATACCCCTGCCCCCTCAGTTGGCTGCGATGACTTTGCCGCGGCATTCGCCGAAGCCGATGCTGGCCACGCCATCACGCGTGCAACGGGCACGCAGGATGATTTCGTCGCCGTCTTCGAGGAACTTGCGCACCTCACCGCTGGCCAGCTCCACCGGCTGCTTGCCGCCCTCGGTGATCTCTAGCAGGCTGCCAAAAGAGCCTGGCGTTGCCCCCGACAGCGTGCCCGAACCGAACAGGTCGCCCGGTTGCAGTTGGCAACCGTTGACGCTGTGGTGGGCAACCATCTGCGCCACGGTCCAGTACATGCTGCGGGTGTTGCTCAGGGTCAGCCGGTGAGCCGCAATGCCTTGCTCGCGCATGCGCTCGGTCAGCAGCAGCACTTCCAGTTCGATATCGAACGCACCCTTGGCCTGGTCACGTGCATCCAGCAGGTAGGACAGCGGCTGCGGATCGCCTTGCGGGCGCGCCGGCTGCGCAGTGCGGAACGGCTCCAGGGCCTCGGCCGTCACCACCCAGGGCGAAATGCTGGTAATGAAACTCTTGGACAAAAACGGCCCCAGTGGCTGGTATTCCCAGGCCTGGATATCACGCGCCGACCAGTCGTTGAGCAGGCAGAAGCCGGCGACGTGCTCGGCGGCATCACCCACCGGGATCGACTCGCCCATATCGTTACCCTGGCCAATCCAGATACCCAGCTCCAGCTCGTAGTCCAGGCGCGCGCAGGGCCCGAAGCTTGGCTCGGTGTGCCCGGCCGGCAGGGTTTGGCCTTTGGGGCGACGTACATCGGTACCGGAGGGGCGAATGGTCGAAGCGCGACCGTGGTAACCGATCGGCACATGCTTGTAGTTGGGCAGCAGCGGGTTGTCCGGGCGGAACAGCTTGCCGACGTTCTTGGCGTGTTCGATGCCGACATAAAAGTCGGTGTAGTCACCGATCTTGGCGGGCACATGCAGTTGGCAATCCGCGGCGGGGTAAAGCGCCGCTTTCAACGCCGACTGGTGTTCGCTGTGTTCGCCGAGCAGCGCCAGCAGGCGCTCACGCAGGGCGACACGGGCGCCACGGCCGAGGGCGAAGAAGGCGTTCAGCGCACCACCGCGGGTAGCCTCCACCGCAGCCTTGGCCTCGCCGTCGAACAACCCCGCAGCGAGCACCGCTTCCAGGTCAAGGATGGCAT
Source organism: Pseudomonas sp. SWRI50 (assembly GCF_014269095.1). Lineage (NCBI taxonomy): Bacteria > Pseudomonadati > Pseudomonadota > Gammaproteobacteria > Pseudomonadales > Pseudomonadaceae > Pseudomonas > Pseudomonas sp. SWRI50. The sequence continues at coordinate 311,209 of NZ_JABWRW010000004.1, forward strand.
CGCCGATGGCCACGCCGCAGCGCAGCGCTTCACCCGGCCGGCTGAAGATGCCCAACGGCAGGTTTTGCAGCGGAAAATCACTGTGCCCGTTGGCATGCTCGACCCAGCTACGGGTAATGGCGGTCTGGTTCATGGGTTATCTCCGGTTCGGGTTGAAGGTGCTCGGCAAGGTGGCCCAGCAACTATCGTAGTCGGCCTGCAATTGCGGGCATTCGAGCGCATGGCGGCTCGGGCGCAGCACTTGGCTGGTCTCGAACATGAAGGCCATGGTGTTGTCGATCTTGTGCGGCGCGAGGTCGGCGGCGATGGCCTTGTCGCAAGTCTCGGCGTCGGGGCCATGGGCGCTCATCACCCCGTGCAGCGAAGCCCCGCCCGGCAGGAAACCCTCGGCCTTGGCATCGTAGGCACCCTGGATCAGGCCCATGAACTCGTTCATCAGGTTGCGGTGGAACCATGGCGGACGGAAGGTGTTCTCGGCCACCATCCAGCGCGGCGGGAAGATCACGAAGTCCATGTTGGCCAGGCCATTCACGCTGGTGGGCGACGTCAGCACGGTGAAGATGGACGGGTCTGGGTGGTCGAAGCTGACCGTGCCGATGGTGTTGAAGCGGCGCAGGTCGTATTTGTAGGGCACGTTGCTGCCATGCCAGGCGACCACGTCCAGCGGCGAATGCTGCAACTCGCAAGCCCAGTGTTCGCCGAGGAACTTCTGCACCAGTTGCACAGGGCCCTCGGCTTCTTCGTAATGCGCCACCGGCGTGAGGAAGTCACGCGGGTTGGCCAGGCCATTGCTGCCGATGGGCCCGAGGTCCGGAATGCGCAGCGGCGCGCCGTGGTTTTCGGCCAGGTAGCCACGCGCCTGGCCATCGAGCAGCTCGACGCGAAACTTCATGCCCCGTGGGATCACAGCGATTTCCAGCGGCTCGACGTCCATGACCCCAAGCTCGGTAGCGATGCGCAGGCGGCCCTGTTCCGGCACCAGCAGCAGTTCACCGTCGGCATTGAAGAACACCCGTTCCATGGAGCGGTTGGCACTGTAGATGTAGATGCTCACGCCCGCCGGTTTATCTGCGGGCGCGTTGGCCACCATCGGCACCCAGCCTTCGATGAAATCGGTGGGCTCGGCAGGGATGGGTTGCGGGTTCCAGCGCAGGCGGTTTGGGGTGACGGCGCCCAGCGGCCCACTCAGCGGCTGACGTGCCAGGCGCTCGAAGCGTGGGTGCAGTGCAGACGGGCGGATGCGGTACAGCCAGGTGCGGCGCAACTCACTGCGGGTCATGGTGAACGCCGTGCCCGAAAGCAGTTCGGCATACAAGCCGTAGGGGGCTTTCTGCGGCGAATTCTGCCCGACCGGCAATGCACCTGGCAGTGCTTCGCTGGCGAACTCGTTGCCGAAGCCGCTCAGGTAGTGAAGGTCGGGGGACGTGTCGCGGTTCATCGATGCCTCCGGGCTCTGGCAGAGCCGTTGCTGGCAGCTGGCTGCTGGGGTGGCAGCACGTCTGCATTGTTTTTATCGTAATCAGATTACGAATAACGTAATTTGCTACGGGCAAGGCGTCAAGCTATAAAGGCGCGACTCGACGAATCCGGATACCTATGCCCATGGCCAAAGCCAGCTCACCCACCGATAACGGCAAGCAGAAGGTCCGCTCGGCGGAAGTCGGCACCGATATCCTCAAGGCACTCGCCGAACTCTCCCCTTCCACGTCGCTGTCACGCCTGGCGGAGCATGTGCAGATGCCCGCCAGCAAGGTGCACCGCTACCTGCAGGCGCTCATTGCCAGCGGCTTTGCCGAACAGGATGCGGCCACCAACCACTATGGCCTGGGGCGTGAGGCGTTGCGCGTGGGGTTGGCGGCATTGGGCAGCATCGATGTGCTGAAGATTGCGGCGCTGCCGTTGTCGCAGCTGCGCGATGAGTTGAACGAGAGCTGCTTCATTGCCGTCTGGGGCAATCAGGGTGCGACCGTGGTTAGCATCGAGCCTGCTGTGCGTGCAGTTACGGTGGTTACCCAGATCGGGTCGGTGCTGCCGCTGCTCAGTTCGTCCACCGGCCTGGTGTTCGCCGCCTACCTGCCGGCACGCGAAACTGACGAGTTGCGCGACCGGGAGCTGGCAGCGCTGCAGCACAGCGCCAGCGATTATGCGGCCGTGCTGGAGGGCATCCGTGAACGTGGCCTGCACCATGTGCATGGCCTGTTGATGCCGGGTGTGGATGCGCTGTCTGCACCGGTATTCAACGCTCTGGGGCAGATCGCTGCGGTGATGACCGTGGTCGGCCCGACGTCGATTTTCCATGCCGACGAGCACGGTCCTGCGGCGCAGCGGCTGCTGGCTGCAGCGCGTGATACCAGTTGGCGGATGGGGTACGCGGCTGAAGGGTGAGCGGGTGGCCACTGTTGCCCGAAACGTAAAGGTGAATGTCGTAAGCGGCTATTTTTCCTACAGGATCAAGCGCTTATTCTTAACTCACTGGCCGGCATGAAGGGCACTACCCCCCCGCCCTTCAGGCCCGCGAGGTTCACCGACGTAGATTTTGAAGCTCCTTGATCTAACGTCTCGATTGGCCGCTGCGATTGCAGCGGCCTTTTTTTTGCCTAGTGGTTGTTAGGTGATAGCGTTAGGGACGCCGAGGGTATGGCGCTAAAACTCATGCCAGGCACTGCAAAAAACTCAGCGGCTGCTCACGAAAGGCCAGGTAATGCCGCAATACCTGCATCGGTGCTTCGGTATGCGGGTAATGGCCAATACCCTGCAATTGCACGGTATCGGGCTCCGGCACCAGTTGCCGGTAACGCTCGACCATGCGCGCACCGGAAACCGGGTCGACCACGCCGTTGATGAAGCGCAAGGGCACCCCGTCACGTTGCAACGCGCCCACCCAACGCTCGCGGTGCAGGGTGCGCTCCGGCCAGTAGCCGGCCAGCTTGTGCAAAATGCGCGTGCCGCGGTTGGCGGCGATCAGGCTCCAGCAATCGTCCAGTGCGCTTTCACTGGGGTGGGTGCAGGGGCCATAAACCTGGGTCACGTTGCGCACCAGGTCGTCACGCCCGAACGAGCGCCCTACCAACCAGCCCAGGCGGCTGAGCAGCAGCTTCTGGATCAGCAGCATGCGGCAGCTTTCGGGGAACAGCCCACTGTTGAGAAACACGCAGCTGGCGATGTCCGCGCGCTGTTCGTGGTGCCGCGCCAGCAGCTCCTGGGCCACGCTGCCGCCGTAGTCATGGGCCATCAGGTGCACAGGCTGGTTGACCTTGAGGTGGGCGAGCAACGCTTGCTGAAGGTCGGCCTGTTCCATCAGGCTGTAAGCGTGATTGACCGGTTTGGCGGAGTCGCCAAAGCCCAGCATGTCGCAGGCGATCAGCCGAAAACGCTGGGCCAGCGGCGCCCACAGGTAGTGCCAGTCCCAACTGGCAGTGGGGAAGCCATGTAACAGAAGCAGGGGCTCTCCTTGCCCTGCGGTCCAGTAGCGGATGCTCTGGCCCCGGAAGCTGAAACTCTGTCCCCGGGTACGCCAGACGCACAATGGAATCTCGGCCAAAGGCATCAGATCGGTCCCGGTGAAGTTGTGTTGACGGAATAGGGCAAGGCTGCGCTCATTGCATGTCACCTCGGCACTTACATGTGCTCTCTGTGTCGAGGCAGAGTCTAGCCAGCCGCCCATGGGCTGAAACTTGCGTTGCCAGCCAGCTTGATGACCTTGCGAGTCAGTGGCACGAACGGTCAGAGGAGCATGGCCAGCAGCGGTGCGGCGAACAGGTTCAGCAGCCCGGTCAGGACCATGACCAAGCCGGCCACGGAGCCTTCTTCGCGGCCCACTTCCTGGGCCCTGCTGACCCCAGCACCATGCGCCCCGACCCCGAACAACGCACCCCGCGCCAAGGGTGTGCGCAAGGGCAACCAACGCAGCAGCACCCCGCCGAACATCGCGCCAAGTACCCCGGTGAACATCACGAATACCGCGGTCAGTTCCGGCACGCCGCCGAGGTCGTGGGCCAGCGGCATGGCGAACGGCGTGGTGATCGAGCGCGGCACCAGCGACAGGCTGATTGCATTGTCCAGCGCCAACAGGTGAGCCAGCCCCCAGGAGCTGGCGATCGAAGCGGTGCTGCCGGCCAGCATACCCATCAGCAATGCCGGCCAGTGGCGCGCCAACATAGCCCGCTGCTGCCAGATGGGCACCGCGAATGCCACGGTGACCGGGCCCAGCACGCCCATCAGCCAATGGGTGTTGCGCGCGTACTCGGCATAAGCGGTGTGCAACGGCACGGCCACCGCCAGCAGGAGCGCAGGGACCAGGATCAGCGGCGACAGCAGGTAGCGCCCGCTGCGCCGGTACAGCCAGCGGCTGCCCAGGTAGGCCAGCAGGGTCAGCGCCAGCCAGAACAGCGGCATGGGTTCAAGGCTCATGGCGCAGCCTCCAGCGGCACACCAGTTCGACGGTGAGCGCAGTCACCACCATGACCATCAGCGTGCTCCCGGCAATCACCAGCAGGATGCGCCAGCCTTCCTCGCGCACCAGGGTGCCGTAATCGAGCAGGCTCATCAGCGCCGGAATGAAGAACAGCAGCATTTCTGCCATCAGCCAGCCGGCGCCCAGCTGCAACGTGGCCGGCTTGACCACACCGCTGGCGAACAGCAGCAGAAGCAGCGCCAGCCCCATCACGCCACCGGGGATGGGCCAGCCGAGCCACACAGCCAGCTGGCCACCGAGCAGGAACAAGGCAAACAGGATCGCCAGCTCGACGAGCAGGCGCAGGGCTTTTTTCACTAACGCGGGTTTCATGGGGGTACTTCCTCGACAGGCCCTCATTTTAAGATTTGCCTGCCTAGGCCAGAAGCGAATTGTTAGACTGATCAGCATTCCAAAACGGAATTGCGACCATGGAATTCAAACAACTGCGCAGCTTCATCGAAGTGGTGCACCGCGGGGGCTTTACCCAGGCGGCGCAGACCCTGCACATCAGCCAGTCGGCGGTAAGCAAGCAAGTGGCTCAGCTGGAGCAAGATGTAGGCCAGCCACTGCTTGAGCGGCAGGCTTCGCAGCTGCACCTGACCGCCGCCGGGCGCATCGTGCTAGAGCGCGGCGAAGCGTTGTTGCGCCAGCGCCAGGCATTGCTCAGCGAACTGGATGACCTCGGCCAGATGGCACGCGGCGAATTGCGCCTGGGCTTGCCGATACTGGGCAGTGACGCCTTGTTCGCCGGTCTGTTCGCTGAATACCGGCGACGCTACCCCAACATCTCGATTCAATTGCTCGAAGGCGGCAGCCGCAGCGTCGAGCAGGCGGTGCGCAGCGGCGAGCTGGAGCTCGGTGGCAGCCTGACGCCCAGTGACGAAGCGTTCGCGTTCCAGCCCTTTTGCAACGAGCCACTCGATGCCCTGCTACCGGCCGGGCATGCGCTGGCTGGGGAGGCTGGCGTGCATTTGCGGCAACTGGCCGATACGCCTTTTTTGCTGTATCAGCGCAGCTTCGTGCTTAATGACCGGCTGCTCAAGGCCTGCCAGCAGCAGGGTTTTACCCCGAAAGAAGGCGGGCGCAGTGGCCAGGCCGACTTCCTGGTGGCGTTGGTGGCAGCCGGCCAAGGCGTGGTGTTGCTGCCCCGTGTGGTGGCAAAGGCGCTGGAGCGCCCTGGGGTGGTGCGCTTGGCGCTGCAATCGCCGGACGACCTGCGTTGGGATATCGCATTCATCTGGCGGCGGGGGGCGTACCTGTCACGGGCGGCGCAGGCGTGGCTAGCGTTGTTGCGTGAGTGTGAGGTGCAGCGCTGACCTGTAGGAGCGGCCTTGCGCCGCTCCTACACGCGTCAGGCCTTCAGCGCCTGGGCAAATTCTGCCAACCACGGTTCGGCATCGGCTTCCGGGGTCACCGTTTCGCTGGCATCCAGGCGCAGCATCGGCTGCACTTCACGTACCCCCAACTCAGCGAACAACTCACGCATCTGCTCGCCGCCGCCGCAATAGGTATCGCCATAACTGGCGTCGCCCAACGCAATCACCGCGCCCGGCAGGCCACGCCAGGCGGCGGGCAAGGTATCGCGAAGGGTGCTATACAGCGGCATGAGGTTGTCCGGCAGCTCGCCCATGCCGGTGGTCGAAGTCACCGCCAGAAAAGCCTGCGGTGCAAAACCTTCAAGGTCCTGCAGGGTGGCACGTGCAGCATGCCAGGCCTCAAAACCTGCGGCCTTGAGCAACGATTCGGCATGACGGGCGACTTCTTCGGCGGTGCCGTACACCGACCCGGAAATAATGGCGACTTTCATCGGGAAGAGGATTCCGAAACTGAGTGAAAACGTAGGATACTAGCATTCAACGCTGGCAAAAGGCCGCCCCTACCTAAGTACCAGCCCCCCTGCCTCTTCGCCCAATGGCCCGAACATGATCAACGCGCAACTGCTGCAATCCATGGTCGATGCGTCCAATGACGGGATCGTGGTCGCTGAACAGGAAGGCGAAGACACCATCCTGATCTACGTGAACGCCGCCTTCGAACGCCTGACCGGCTACACCCGTGACGACATTCTTTATCAGGATTGCCGCTTCCTGCAGGGCAGTGACCGCGACCAGCTCGGCCGTGCGCGCATTCGCAAAGCCTTGGCCGAAGGCCGGCCATGCCGAGAGGTGCTGCGCAACTACCGCAAAGACGGCAGCGCGTTCTGGAACGAGTTGTCGATCACACCGGTGAAAAGCGACGCCGACCAACGCACCTACTTCATCGGTATCCAGAAGGACGTCAGCCGCCAGGTCGAGCTGGAACGCGAACTGGCCGAAATGTGCGCGCGTCCGAAAAACGACCTACGCTCCTGAACCAAACGCGCTACGCACGGTCAATCCCGTTGAAGAAATCGCCACCTCCGAGTTCGATCATGCAAGCAGATGCGCTCCTGACCCAGGACGAGCTGGATTTCATACAGAACATGCAGCATTCGCCACAACTGAACCTGGCTGACTCGATGTCCAGCCTGCTGGTCAATGGCGACCGCCGGATCCAGACCTTGCTCACCCGTTTGGTGGCCAACGAGCAGGTAACCTTGCAGGCGCAGTTCAACAACCAGCAGATCAGCTTTCCGCTGCAACTGGTGGAAGACGAGTTCCATGCCCTGCACCTGCAGCTGGGCTCACCGGAAATCTACGAAGACGGCCCGATGCTACGCCCATGGCGCTTGTCCATGGACCAACCAAGCGCGTTGCTGGATACACACGATCAGCCGAGCGGCCTGTGGGTTCGCGAAATTTCGTTCAAGGGCGCGCTGGTCGAGATCCGCGACCTGGCGCAAGCCCCTGCACGTTTCGAGTTGCATTTCGCACCGGCCGGCATTGCCCCCATCGAGCTGCACGGGGTGCTGCGCCGACGCATTGGCCCTGACCTGGCGGCCTACGATTTAAGCCGCAGCCCGGTCGAAGAAATCGAGCGCCTGCGCGGCTATATCCTGCAAGCCCATCGTCAGGCGCACCCAGAGCTGCACAGTCAGGTGTCGAGCTGACCGGCCAGAAACTGCCGCAACCGCTGACGCATCACGCTGCTCTCTGCCCCCAGGCAGGCCACCGGGCTGCCTGCCAGGCTGTCCTGGGCCAGCTCGGCCACTTCACCGGCAAGCAATAACGGGCATTCCAGGCCAACCACCAAGCGCTCGAGGCGTTTGCTCAATTCCACGGTGGGCGCCTGATTGGAGAACAACACCAAGGCATCAGGCTTGAGACGCTCGCAGATCAGCATCAGCTCCTGCAGGGGTTGCCCAGGCGCCAACAAGCTCACCCCCACCTCGTCGCTGCCCAGCAACAAGGCGGTCACCAGCAGCTCCAGTTCGTGACATGGCCCCGGCAAGGGTGCCAGCAACACCGTGCGGCTGCGGGCCATGCGCGCCAGTTGAAGTCGCACGAACACTCGCCCGCGCAAGAACTGATCCAGAAACAGCCATGCGCTGGCCTGCCCAAAGGCCCGCGGACCGTAACCACCCTGGCCTGCTGCCAGGTCGTGCCACACCGGCATGAAGATATCGCCGAACACTTGATCCAGGGGATGGCCAGCTAACACCTGATCGAACAAACGGTGAAGGCTCGCGCTGTCGAAGCGCTGCACCGCCTCGAGAATCTGCTGCTGCCAGGCCAGGCGCACATTCATCAGGTCGCTGCTTTGCTGCACCTGCGCCTGGCACCGCACCAGGATGCTACCCACCTTGCTCACCGCCACGCCGCGCTCCAGCCAGCCCAGGATGCTGCGGATATCGTCGATATCAGCCTGGGAGTACAGACGATGGCCACTGGCGGTGCGGGTTGGTTGAATGAGGCCGTAGCGACGCTCCCAGGCGCGCAAGGTGACCGGGTTGACGCCTGTCAGTCGGGAGACTTCCCGAATCGGGAACAGCTCCTGATGTTCCAGGCCCGCATCGACTGCCGAGCTACGTCCCTGTTTGTTCATCTGCACTTTGTACCCTGTGTGCCGAAGTTGAACCTGTATGTTACTACGACAGCATAGGCCGCCGGTTAACAACCGTTTGCCAGCCAACACTTGCCGAACATTGCAATATCGCGATAATTCGCGCCCGATTCTTGCATGCACGCTGGCGTCGCCCACCACCCCGGGCGACGCAGCCAAGGGGCCAGCTACCCGCCAGCCCCGTCGCCAGGAGATACACGATGTCTACCCCACCCGTCACCTTGATGGTGTCGCGCCGCGCCGCCCATGGCCGCTACCAGGACCTGCTGACCTGGCTCCATGAAGGCGAGCAACTGGCCACCGACTTCCCCGGCTACCTCGGCTCCGGCATCCTGGCACCACCCCGTGACAGCGATGAATTCCAGATCATCTTCCGCTTCAGCGACGAACCTACCCTGCACGCCTGGGAGCACTCCGCTTCGCGCAAGGCCTGGCTGCAACGTGGCAACGGGCTGTTCGAGCGCCCCAAAGAGGCGCGTGTCAGTGGTATCGATGACTGGTTTGGCACCCATACGGTGCAAAAACCGCCGCGCTGGAAGCAGGCCGTCGCCATCTGGCTGGCCTTTTTCCCCGTGTCGTTGCTGTTCAACCTGCTGTTCGGCCATTGGCTGGCAGGCCTCGACCTGGTACCACGGGTGATGCTCAGTACCCTGGCCCTGACGCCAGTGATGGTCTACCTGTTCATCCCCCTCTCCACCCGCTTGCTGGCCGGCTGGCTGAACCCTGCTGCGCCCACCCCAGCAGCGCTGCGCAGCCGCTGAGGGCTGGTCTACAAGAGGGAAACAGTTCGGGTATGCTGGGCGGCAACGAAAGGACAGACAAGTTGACCGCCCCGAACATGAACAGCCCAATTCTCGTTACCGGAGCCAGCCAGCGCGTCGGGCTGGCCCTTGCCCTCGAACTGGCCCAGGCCGGCCATACTGTGATCAGTGCCAGCCGCAGCCTCCAGCCGCAGTCCGTACACCCCAACATCGTGCAGTTCCAGGCTGACCTGTGCCTGGCCGCCGACCGCCAGGCGCTTATCGACTACCTGCAAGGCAACTACGACGGCTTGCGCGCGATCATTCACAACGCATCGCTGTGGCTCGACGATGGCCTAGCCAACCTCGACACCATGTTCCGCCTGCACGTCGAAGCGCCCTACCACCTCAACCTGGCCCTGGGCGAGATGCTCGGCAAGGCCGGCAGCGCGGGCAAAGCCGACATCATCCACATCTGCGACGAAACGTCTTCGCGGGGCAGCAAGAGCCACATCGGCTACGCCGCCACCAAAGCCGCGCTGCAGAACATGGTGCTGTCGTTCGCCGAAAAATATGCGCCCCAGGTGCACGTCAACGGTATCCTGCCTGGGCTGCTGATCCTCAAGGAAGGGGGCGATGAAGCCTACCGCCAGCAGACCTTGAAAAAGGCCCTGCTGGAATTCGAACCCGGCGCCGGCCCGCTGATCGAGACGGTCAAATACCTGCTCGAAAGCCAGTACAGTACCGGTAGCCAGGTGGTCATCAACGGTGGCCGCCACCTGAAGAATCGCATGACCTGAGAGAAGCCCATGACCCCGCAACAACAGCTCGAACTCGAAGCCGCCGCGTTCCGGCGCCTGGTCGAACACCTGCAGAAACGAACCGACGTGCAGAACATCGACCTGATGAACCTGTCCGGTTTCTGCCGTAATTGCCTGTCCAAGTGGTACAAGGCCGCGGCCGACGAGCGTCAGGTCGACCTGAGCCTGGATGACGCCCGCGAAGCGGTGTACGGCATGCCCTACGCCGAGTGGAAAGCCCAACACCAGAAAGAAGCCAGCGCCGAACAACAAGCGGCGTTCGAAAAAGGAAAACCTCGTGACTGATCTGAACACCCTGCGCGCCAGCCTGGCCAGCGGCGAACACGTCTTTGCCGACACCTTGGCCTTTATCGCCGCCCACTACAACTACCAGCCGCAGGCCTTCAACAACGGCGGTGTGGAAAACGCCGCTGGGCAGAACGAAGGCTCGTGCAAGACCCTGGGCCTGGCCCTGCTGGAAGGCTTGAGCGATGAAGAGGCCCTGCTGGCCTTTGGTGAGCATTATCGCGATGTCGTGGCCACGCCAGAGGGCAGTGACCATGGCAATATCCGGGCGCTGATCGAGCATGGCCTGGCGGGTGTGAAATTTACCGCGCAGCCGCTTTCGCGCAAGGCTTGAGATTGCTGGGGCCGCTGTGCGGCCCTTTCGCAGGCAAGCCAGCTCCTACAGGGGCAGCACAGGCCTCAGATATTGCCCAGGCCCTGTGAGGGGCAATCAGCTGATGATCTGCCCCGGCCTGTTCGGCGGCAATTCACCGCACTGCAGCCATGCCAGCGCAATCGGCCACAAGCGCTCGCGAAAGCGGTCATGGAAAAACGCGAAATGGCCTATTTCCTCGACCGAGATATCCACAGGCGCAATGCGCAGGTGCTGGCGCTCGGCCCCCTGCAAATACCCTAGCAACCGCTCTGTCGCCGCCTCGGTGCCGAATGGGTCATCGGTGAGGCTGATCGCCAGCGTCGCCGCCCGGACGTGCGCAAACGGCACCCTCTGCAACCTGCGCCCGCTTGGCCGGTGCTCGTAGCGTGGCGTACGGGTAGTCCAGTCGTGCACCACGCCCGCCGGGGTGTCTTCCATCCAGCCCAGGCGCTTGCCGGGGAAGTAGCCGAAGGCGTGGGTCAGCAAGGGCATCACCACATGCCATTTGCCGAACAGGCGCCAGCGCTGATCCGCCGCATAATCGCGCCAGTAGGCGAACTGCGCGCCCACCATCACCACCCGCCTGACCCGGCCAGCAGACGGCGCCAGCCCCACTGCGCAACCGCCAAAACTGTGCCCCACCACATCGATGGGCTGGCCGGGGAATGCCTGTTCGGCGTGTGTCAGCATGGCTTCGAAGTCCAACTGCCCCCAATCGCTCCAGGACGCCTGAAAACCACGCAACGTTGGCGGCCGAGATTCGCCGATGCCGCGGTAATCGTAGGTGAGCACATCGCAGCCCTGGGCGAACAGGTAGTCGGCAAACCGCGTGTAGTAGCGGCAACGCACCGAAGTGGCGGCGTTGATGATCACCAGCGGGCGCTGGGGATTGGCCTGGGCGTGGCGCCAGCAGAAGCCGCCGAGGCTGTAGCCGTCGGCTGCGGTGTGGCGAAAGGCGATGGCGGGTTGGGTGAGGCTGCTCATGGCGCACATCCTGTTGTTGTGCGCCAACGCTAGCAAAAAAATCGGGGGCTGTACCGGCCTCTTCGCGGGGCAAGCCCGCTCCCACAGGTCTCCACGGCTCTTTGGCTCAGTGGATACCCTGTGGGAGCGGGCTTGCCCCGCGAAGAGGCCGGTACAGCCCCCGACTTTTCAGCCGTGGTTACAGCTCGATGCAGTCGAACTCTACGTCGGTAGCCACGTCTTCGTCGTAGTTGACGTCAGCGCGCTCGAAGCCGAACAGGTTGAGGAACTGCTTCTTGTAACCGGCATAGTCGGTCAGCTCGAACAGGTTCTCGGTGGTGACTTGCGGCCACAGCGCTTTGCAGGCGTTCTGTACGTCGTCACGCAGTTCCCAGTCGTCCAGGCGCAGGCGGCCTTTCTCGTCGACCTCAGCCGCAGCGCCATCGGCGCGGTACAGGCGATCACGGTACATGCGGTCCAGTTGGTCCTGGGTACCTTCGTGCACGCCTTTCTCCTGCATGATCTTGAAGACCATCGACAGGTACAGCGGCATCACCGGAATAGCCGAGCTGGCCTGGGTGACCACCGACTTCAGCACGGCCACGTTGGCGCCGCCTTTGACTTCGCCGGCCAGTTTCTGGTCCAGGCGCAGTGCGGTTTCGTCCAGGTCCTGCTTGGCCTGGCCCAGCGCGCCGTGCCAGTAGATCGGCCAGGTGATGTCGCTGCCGATGTAGCTGAAGGCCACGGTGCGGGCGCCTTCGGCCAGCACGTCGGCACCGGCCAGGGCATCGATCCACAGCTGCCAGTCCTGGCCACCCATGACGGTGACGGTGTCAGCGATTTCCTGCTCGGTAGCCGGCTCGATGCTGGCCTCGATGATGGTGTCCTTGTTGGTGTCGATGGCGGTCGACTTGTACGGCTGGCCAATTGGCTTGAGCGCCGAACGGATCACTTCACCGGTCTTCGGCAGCTTGCGCACCGGGGACGCCAGGGAGTAGATGACCAGGTCGACCTTGCCGCCCATTTCGTTCTTGATCAGCTCGATGACCTTGGCACGGGCTTCATCGGAGAAGGCGTCGCCGTTGATCGACTTGCTGTACAGGCCCTCGGCCTTGGCGAACTTGTCGAACGCGGCAGAGTTGTACCAGCCAGCGGTACCGGCCTTCGTCTCGGTACCTGGTTTTTCGAAGAACACGCCCAGGGTGTCGGCCTTGAAGCCGAACGCTGCGGTAATGCGCGCTGCCAGGCCGTAGCCGCTGGAAGCACCGATCACCAGGACCTTCTTCGGGCCATCCTCGCGCACGCCCAGCTTGCGGGTGGCTTCGATCTGGTCACGGACGTTGAGCTCGCAGCCCTTCGGGTGGGTCGTGGTGCAGATGAAACCGCGGACCTTAGGATGAATGATGGCCAATGTCTGTACCTCGTCAGGTTTATGCCAGGGAAGCGCCGCCACGGGCGATTCCGATTGATCAGAGGGTGAGACTACCCCCGCAGGTTATCGGACACATCTTACGGGGTGATTCGGGGGGATTCAAAAGCGCGCTCGTTGGCATCAGCCTTCAATCTTCGTACTCGGTCTTGATTTCCGGGTCTTGCCAGGTGCTTTTATCGGCTGTGGTGCATTGGGTGGCGGCGAATGCTGTGCTGCTGCCGATCAGGAGAGCGCAAGCGTGCCCGCGTCATTCATTTGTTTTCCAGATCAATCCAAAAGAAAAACAAACTTAACAAATGAACCAAACCCACCGATGCTGACGGCATCCTGCCCTTGCGGCGCTCACCATTGCACGGAGAACAACAACATGAACGACGTGGTCATCGTCGCCGCCACCCGTACCGCCATCGGCAGCTTCCAGGGCGCCTTGGCAACAGTGCCCGCCGTCGACCTCGGCGCCGCCGTGATCAAGCGGCTGCTGGAACAGACACAACTGGACCCCGCCCAGGTCGACGAGGTCATCCTCGGCCAGGTGCTTACCGCCGGCGCAGGCCAGAACCCGGCCCGCCAGGCCGCGATCAAGGCCGGCCTGCCCTTCAGCGTGCCCGCGCTGACGCTCAATAAGGTCTGCGGCTCGGGCCTGAAAGCCCTGCACCTCGCGGCCCAGGCCATCCGCTGCGGCGACGCCGAGGTGGTGATTGCCGGCGGCCAGGAAAACATGAGCCTGGCCCCCTACGTCATGCCTTCGGCGCGCACGGGCCAGCGCATGGGCCACGGCCAGCTGATCGACAGCATGATTACCGACGGCCTGTGGGATGCCTTCAACGACTACCACATGGGCATTACCGCCGAGAACCTTGTGGATAAGTACGGCCTCAGCCGTGAGCAGCAAGACGCCTTTGCCGCCGAGTCCCAGCGCAAGGCCGTGGCCGCGATTGAGGCGGGCCGTTTCAAGGACGAGATCACCCCCATCGTGATGCCGCAGAAAAAGGGTGAGCCCAAGGTCTTCGAACGCGACGAACAGCCCCGCCCGGACACCACCGCCGAATCGCTGGGCAAGCTGCGCGCGGCCTTCAAAAAAGACGGTAGCGTCACGGCTGGCAATGCTTCCAGCCTTAATGACGGCGCCGCCGCCGTGCTGCTGATGAGCGCCACCAAGGCTAAGGCCCTGGGCCTGCCGGTGCTGGCCAAGATCGCGGCCTATGCCAGTGCTGGCGTAGACCCGGCGATCATGGGCATCGGCCCGGTCTCGGCCACCCAGCGCTGCCTGGACAAGGCTGGCTGGCAGCTGGCGGACCTGGACCTGATCGAAGCCAACGAAGCCTTTGCCGCGCAGGCGCTGGCGGTGGGCAAGGCGCTGGAATGGGATGCGGCACGGGTGAACGTGAATGGTGGGGCGATTGCGCTGGGCCACCCGATTGGGGCATCGGGGTGCCGGGTGCTGGTGACCTTGCTGCACGAGATGATCAAGCGTGATGCGAAGAAAGGGCTGGCCACGTTGTGCATTGGTGGTGGCCAGGGTGTGGCGTTGGCGATCGAGCGCTGATCAGTCATTGATGCCAGCAGGCCCGGCCTCTTCGCGGGGCAAGCCCGCTCCCACAGGTAAAGCACAAACCTTGAGAGCTGTGCTTAACCTGTGGGAGCCACAGCTAAAGCACAAACCTTGAGAGCTGTGCTTAACCTGCGGGAGCCACAGCTAAAGCACAAACCTTGAGAGCTGTGCTTAACCTGCGGGAGCCACAGCTAAAGCACAACCTTGAGAGCTGTGCTTTACCTGTGGGAGCGGGCTTGCCCCGCGAAGAGGCCAGGCCTGCTTACTCAGAACCGCTCATCGGCAATGGCCGGCAAGGTCAACTCGCGCACATAACTTGATGCCGACAGCTCCAGCATCGTCCGCACCATCAGCACCACATCGTGCAGCGGAATCAACCCGCCCTCCCCCCGCGCCGCAGCGTCGGCAATTGGCACATTTAGGCCATCCTCGGTGTTCAGGTAACCCAAATTCAGGCACGTCACACCCAGGCGCTGTTCGCGATACCCCTCACGCAAAGCCTCGGCAATCCCGCGCAGGGCGAACTTGGACGCAGCAAACGTCACTTCAGGGCGCCCGCTCTGCGGCAGGCCTGAAGTGGAACCGGTAAGGATAATCCGTGGTTTCTCGCTTTCCAGCAGCATCGGCAGCAAGCGCTTGATCAGCAGGACAGTGGCTGTGATGTTGCAGTCGACCATGCGTTGCAGCTCTGGGTCATGATCGTCCAGGAAGCTGTAGTGTTCTGAAAACGCCTCGGCCTCCCACAGCCCGAGGTTGTAGATGAGGGTATCCACCCCACCCTCGGCCAGCGCCTGGGCAACGGCCTCGACGGCGGCAGCCGGCTGACCGAGGTCGGCCGCAATCCACTGCACCTCAACCCCCTTGCCGACCACCACCCCTTCGGGGCGCGAGCGGGACACACCTATCAGCGTATCGCCCGGCTTGCCCAGCCCTTCCATGAAGGCCTTGCCCAGCCCCTTGCTGGCGCCGACTACCAGAACTCTCATCGCATCACTCCCTGTCGAGTACGTTTCGAGCCGGCATTATAAGCACCTCATCACACGGCAAGGAGGCGTTAGGCAGCCGCCACGTCAAAAGCCTCTGGCGCTTTGACGGCGTTGGCCAGCACGGCCACTTGCTGGCACTTCTGCACGGCCAGGCCCACCGAGCTGTGCAGCAGCGAGCAGGACGGCGCGACCCACAGGCGGTCACCCAGGCGTTCGGCGGCGTGCTGCAGGACGGTAACGGCTTTTTCCAGGTCGCCGGCCGTGTCGTCATAGCCGTTGACCAAGCCCAGCGACAGGACCTTGTAGGCGGGCAGGCGGTCGAGGATGGTGGGGTATTGGTCTGGGGCACGCACCAGGTCGATGTGCAGGCCATCGACTGGCAGGTTGGCCGCCAGGCCGAGGTTTTCTTCCAGGCCACCGAAGTAGGTGGTGATCAGTTTCTTCAGCGGTGCGCGCTGCAGGATGTTGTAGACGCGCTCGTAGGCGTTTTTCCAGTCCTGCGGCAGGTCGAGCACCAGGATCGGCTCGTCGATCTGTACCCACTCGACGCCCTGCGCGGCCAGGCGATTGAAGATTTCGTCGTACAGCGGCAGCAGCCGATCGACCAGTTCCAGCTTGTCGAAGTCGGCGCCTTGGGTGGTGCCCAGCCACAGGTAGGTCAGCGGGCCGATCACCACGGGCTTGACCGCGTGGTCCAGGGCCTTGGCTTCTGCAACCTCTTCGAACAGCTGCTCCCAGCTCAGGGCGAACTGCTGATCGGCGCTGAACTCAGGTGCCAGGTAGTAAGCGTGGGTGTCGAACCACTGGGTCATTTCCTGGCCACGTGCCATGGCGAACAGGGTTTGCAGGGTTGGCTTGGCACCGTCGTGGCTGCGCAAACGCTCGGGCACAACGCCGAAGGTCAACGAGTGGGTGAGCACCTGGTCGCACCAGGCGAAGTCGCCCACAGGCAGCAGGTCGATACCTGCGTCTTTCTGTTCCTGCCAGTGGGTGACACGCAGATCACGGCCTACCGCGCGCAGCCCGGCTTCGTCGAGCTCACCGTTGCAGAAGGCTTCCTGGGCGTTTTTCAGTTCGCGATCGTGGCCGATGCGCGCCAAACCCAGGTTATGTGCCAGTGCCATGTCTTGCCCCTCAGAACGCATAAATGATTAAGGGAAATTTTCCCGGCATCGAGTCTTTGAGACAAACTCATTTAATTTGAGATGAAATCAAGATTTACTCATGTTCATGCGAGGTCTGTAGGAGCAGCCTTGTGCTGCGAAGAGGCCCTTACGGCTAATACATCTCTACCCGGCATACGGGCCTCTTCGCAGCGCAAGGCTGCTCCTACACAGAAGCGCGCGAAAATACCGGTGCAGAGTACGGGGATGTCTTGTTCAGAGCAGCGCGCTACGCATGCGGACATGACCCTCTCGACCATTTGCCGCACAATGCCACCCTGCCCCAATTCGGTGCCCGATCCATGAGCCTGCTGAAAACGGCGCTGCACGAAAAAACCTTCGTCTGCGTCATGGAGTTCGTCCCCAAGCCGTCGTCGGAACGCTTCGCCGCCATGCAAGCGATCATGGCCCGCGGGCACCTGTGTGGCTGGCCGATGACGGTGGCCATCGGTGATCGCGTTGGCAGCCCACTGGACATGTCGCCCCTCGACGCCCTGGCCAGCTTCAGCTCGCCCGTGCCGGCTTTGCCGCACTTCTCGGGCAAGGACCGCGAACGCCACCACTTGCTCGCGCAACTGCAACGCATGGACGCCGATGGGCTGGACCAGTTACTGCTGCTCACCGGCGACCGCCTGCCCGGCCATCAACCTGGGCAGCGCCCGGTGCGCTACCTGGAATCGGTGGCCGCCCTGCAGATCGCGCGCCAAGCCTGCCCGCACTGGCTGCTGGGTGCCGCGCTCAACCCGTTCAAGTACTGCGAGGAAGAAGGGGGGGCGCAGTACTTCAAAGCCGAGAAAAAACTCGCCGCAGGGGCCGATTTCCTGACCCTGCAACTGGGCTTCGATGCCAGCAAGCATCAGGAAGCCCAGGCGTGGATGAACCGTCAGCCCAACCCTAAACCTTTGCTGGCGTGCCTCATGAGCCTTACCCACGGGCGCGCCGCCATGCTCGATCACGTGGCCGGGGTGACGGTCAGCCCGTCCATGCGCGACATGCTCGAAGCCGAGGCCGCCGTGTCCAAGGCGTACGCACAGGCGCGCAGCGTTGACCGTCTGGCCCTGCAGGTCATCGGTGTGAAGTTGATGGGTTACGCCGGTGTGCACCTGTCGGGCATTCACGAACTCAAGCAGTTGCTGGCCCTGGAACAACGCCTCGAACATTGGCAAGCGCAGCTCCATTCGCTGGAACAGTGGGCGCCCGCCTGGGCCGCAAGCTGGCAGGAGCCCGGCCTGCCCGCCGTGGTCTTCCACCCCCCAGCAGCGAGCTGGCGCCAGGGCGAGTCGAAGGTCAGCGCGTCGAGCACAGAAAAAGCGCGCTACCACCTGCTGCACGCCTTCCATGCCCTGCTGTTCAGCCGCAACAACTGGCTGAGCAAGGCATTCGGCTGGGCCGTTCGCCAACCGCTATGGGCCTCGGCCTCGGGCGCCCGCGTGCTGCACGGGGTGGAACGTGCGGTGAAACGCCCATTGCTGGGATGCGACACCTGCGGCCGCTGCCGCCTCGAAGACACCCTCTACATCTGCCCGGAAACCTGCCCCAAAGGCCTGGCCAACGGCCCCTGCGGCGGTACCTCGCTGAACCGCTGCGAATTCGGCGACCGCGAGTGCATCCACAGCGTCAAATACCGCACCGCCAAGGCCGTGCGGCAGACTGCCGTGCTGACGGAGCGCCTGATCCCGTGCATCGAGGTGCAAACCCGCCACCGCAGTTCATGGCCGGCCTGGTTCGCGGCTCAGGCACCTCAGCGGCTCAAGGCTTGCTCAAAGCCTCGAACCCAGCCCGAATCGTAGCCTCGGGCAGTTCGTCGGCAATGAACACCATCACGCTTTCGCGTGCCTCGCCTGCTGCCCACTCGGCATCCCAGTCGAAGCCGTACAGTTTCAGCACGCCCTGAAACACCAGGCGACGGTCTTCGCCGGCAATGTTCAGCACGCCCTTGTAACGCAGCAACTGCTTGCCATGGGTTTCCAGCAGTTCGTTCATGAAGTCGCTGAGCCGGTCGATGTCCAGCGGCGTGTCGGTGCGCAGCACCAGGGTGGAGATGCGGTCCGGGGTGGCCGGTTTGAGCACCGGGCGCAGGGTGGGTTTAAGGCTGGCGCCCAAGTCGGTATTGAGGTTGAAACCGCGCACATCAAGCAGCTCGGCCAAATCGATTCGCCCGTGCTCGACCACACGCACAGCGGCACGGCCGTTGATGCGCGACAGCCGCTCGCGCAAGGCCTCCACCGCCGCAGGCTCGACCAAGTCAGTCTTGCTCAGCAACAGCCGGTCGGCAAAACCCAACTGGGCCTGGGCGATGGCCTGGGTCAGGTGCAGCTCGGCATGGGCGGCATCGACCAAGGTGATGATGCCGTCGAGGATGTAGCGGTCACGCAGGTCCTCGTCGATGAAAAAGGTCTGTGCCACCGGTGCCGGGTCGGCAAGGCCGGTGCACTCGATCACCAGGCGGTCGAAGGCGATCTCGCCAGCGTCCAGGCGTTCCAGCAGCAGGTACAGGGCTCGGGTCAGGTCGCCATGGATGCTGCAGCACACGCAGCCGTTGGCCAGGGTCATGACTTGCACCGGCTCGTCACCCAGCAGTTGGCTGTCGATGCCAGCCTCGCTGAACTCGTTTTCGATCACGGCGATCTTCAGGCCGTGCTCGGCTTTGAGCATGTGTTTGAGCAAGGTGGTCTTGCCGGCACCCAGAAAGCCGGTCAATACAGTGACGGGGATAGGCGTTTGCACGCGATGTACTCCTGAAGCTGAAAATGACTGTGGGAGCCCAGTTGCCCGGGCTCCCACAGGTTCACAGGTGTTGCAGGGTCAACAGCACTTGGGCCCGGACTTGCCACCGTAGCGCGCTTCCTGGCGTTCGCGGAAGAACGCCTCGTAGCTCATCACCGGTTTGTCCGGGTGCTTGTTCTGCATGTGTTCGACATAGTTGTCGTAGTCGGGCATGCCGACCATCAGGCGGGCTGCCTGCCCCAGGTACTTACCCAGTCGACCCAGGTCGTTGAACATAGCTGCAGTCCTCTCGTTTACGCGTCAGGCAGCGCCTGGAACGGGGTTTCCTTGTCGGTGCGTTCCTTGCGGCCGAGGGCGGCGTAGCCGACCTTGATGGCGAAGAACAGGATGCTGAAGACCACCAGCAGGAACAGAATAGTCAGGCCCGCGTTGGTGTAGGCGTTGAAGATCACGTGCTGCATCTGGCCGATGTCCTTGGCCGGGGCCAGTACCTGGCCAGCGTCCAGGGCGGTGCTGTACTTCTTGGCCAGGGCCAGGAAGCCCACGGCCGGGTTCGGGTCGAACAGCTTGATCAGGCCCGCGGCAGTGGTGCAGATCAGCAGCCACACAGCCGGCAGCAAGGTCACCCAGATGTAGCGCTGGCGCTTCATCTTGATCAGCACCACGGTACCCAGCATCAAGGCGATACCGGCCAGCATCTGGTTGGAGATGCCGAACAGCGGCCACAAGGTGTTGATGCCACCCAGCGGGTCGATCACGCCTTGGTACAGCAAGTAGCCCCAGAGTGCCACGCAACCAGCGGTGGCGAGCAGGTTGGCGCCCCACGATTCGGTGCGTTTCAGGGCTGGCACGAAGCTGCCCAGCAGGTCTTGCAGCATGAAGCGGCCGGCACGGGTACCGGCGTCTACGGCGGTCAGGATGAACAACGCTTCGAACAGGATCGCGAAGTGGTACCAGAAGGCCATGGTGTTTTCACCCGGCAGCACCTGGTGAAGGATCTGCGCGATACCCACCGCCAAGGTTGGCGCACCACCGGCACGGGCCAGGATGGTGTGCTCGCCGATGTCGCGGGCGACCGCTTCGAGCTGCTCAGGGGTGATCAGGAAGCCCCAACTGCTGACCGTCTGCGCCACCGACGCCACGTCGGCGCCCACCACGGCGGCCGGGCTGTTCATGGCGAAGTACACGCCCGGCTCGATCACCGAGGCGGCGACCATGGCCATGATGGCGACGAACGATTCCATCAGCATGCCGCCGTAGCCGATGTAACGGGCGTTGGTTTCGTTGTCCAGCAGCTTGGGCGTGGTGCCCGAAGAGATCAGCGCATGGAAGCCCGATACTGCACCACACGCGATGGTGATGAACAGGAACGGGAACAGGGTGCCCTTCCAGACCGGGCCGGTACCGTCGGTGAACTGGGTCAGGGCCGGCATTTTCAGCTCAGGCGCGATGATCAGGATACCGATGGCCAGGCCCACGATGGTACCGATCTTGAGGAAGGTCGACAGGTAGTCACGCGGTGCCAGTACCAGCCAAACCGGCAGTACGGCAGCGACGAAGCCATAACCCACCAGCATCCAGGTGATCTGCACGCCGGTGAAGGTGAACGCCGGGCCCCAGACCGGGTCTGCAGCGATCACGCCGCCGAGCCAGATCGACGCCAGCAGCAGCACTACGCCGACCACCGAGATCTCGCCAATGCGGCCCGGGCGGATATAGCGCATGTAGATGCCCATGAACATCGCGATCGGGATGGTCGCCATCACCGTGAACATGCCCCATGGGCTCTCAGCCAGGGCCTTGACCACGATCAGCGCCAGCACCGCGAGGATGATGATCATGATCAGGAAGCAGCCGAACAAGGCGATGGTACCCGGGATGCGGCCCATTTCCTCGCGCACCATGTCGCCCAGCGAGCGGCCATTGCGGCGGGTGGACATGAACAGGACCATGAAGTCCTGCACCGCACCGGCCAGCACCACACCGGCGATCAGCCAGAGTGTGCCGGGCAGGTAGCCCATCTGCGCGGCGAGTACCGGGCCGACCAGCGGGCCGGCGCCAGCGATGGCGGCGAAGTGGTGGCCGAACAGGATGTGTTTGTTGGTCGGGACGTAGTCCAGGCCATCATTGTTGAGCACCGCCGGCGTGGCGCGCCGAGGGTCGAGTTGCATCACCTTGGTGGCGATGAACAGGCTGTAGTAGCGATAGGCGACCAAGTAGATGGCCACTGCCGCGACCACGATCCACAAGGCGTTGATCGCCTCACCGCGACGTAGGGCAACCACACCCAGCGCGCAGGCCCCTATGACTGCCAGCGCCAGCCACGGAATATGGCGTAGCAGGCTATTATTGTTGTTCATGGTTTGCTTCCAGCTAGTGGATTGGAAAGACCGCCTATCGAGTCTAGGGCGAGTCATCGCGCATTGCCACACTTGCTTTGGTCTAGAGCCTCTGCGGCCAGATTGCGGTACCTGATGTACCTACCATACTCACTATAGTCAGGTTGTCACCCGGAGAGTCCGCCCATGAGCGATCACGACGAACGCCGCCGTTTTCAACGCATCGAGTTCGATGCAACGACCGAATTGCGCCAAGGCCTGCAGCGCTGGCCGACGAAGTTGCTGGACGTTTCACTCAAAGGCCTGCTAGTGGAACGGCCGGCGAACTGGGAAGCGGACTTGACCCAGGATTTCGAGGCAATTATCCACCTCGACCCTTCCACGCGGGTAGAGATGCAAGTGGAACTGCGCCACGAAGAACCCTCCCGCCTGGGCTTCGTTTGCCTCTACATCGACATCGATTCGATGACCCATTTGCACCGTCTTGTGGAATTGAACGTGGCCGACAGCACCGAAATGATGCGTGAGCTGCGTGAACTCATCGAATAATGGGATCTTTTAGCTAGCTAACATCCTCCCCACCCCGTGTTTCCTGTCTACCCAGACAGCTTTAAGCCTGGGTAGCAGTGCTTTGTACACACCCCTCTAGTACAGCCTCTGTCGACTTGGTACGCGTTCTGCATTGGGCTCTAGCACACCTTGCGAGCCTGCTTGTTCGCGCTCCGATCAAAATATTGTATACAATTGTTGTGGCAATCATTTGTAGGAAGTGTCTACAGTAGCGGCACAACAATAAACGCAGAGAGCCTGCTCCATGACTACGTCCCCTAGCACGTCTCCCGCCAAGCGCCCCGAGGATGAAAACCTCGGCCTTGGGGCCAACTTGGCCTATGGTCTGCAGCATGTGTTGACCATGTATGGAGGGATTGTCGCGGTACCCCTGATTCTGGGGCAGGCCGCAGGCCTGAACGGTGCCGAGATCGGCATGCTGATCGCCGCCTCGTTGTTTGCCGGTGGCCTGGCCACCTTGCTGCAGACGCTGGGCCTGCCGTTCTTCGGCTGTCAGCTGCCGCTGGTGCAGGGCGTGTCGTTCGCTGGCGTGGCAACCATGGGCGCGATCCTCAGCAGTGAGGGCGGCGGTGGCCTGCCAGGTGTGCTGGGCGCGGTCATGGCGGCCTCGTTCATCGGCTTCCTGATTACCCCCGTGTTTTCGCGCATCACCAAGTTCTTCCCGCCGCTGGTGACCGGCATCGTCATCACCACCATCGGCCTGACCCTGATGCCAGTGGCCGCACGCTGGGTGATGGGCGGCAACAGCGCCTCGCCGGAGTTCGGCAGCATGGCCAACATCGGCCTGGCGGCGCTGACCTTCGCCATCGTCTTGCTGCTGAGCAAGCTGGGCAGCGCGACCATCTCCCGTCTGTCGATTCTGCTGGCCATGGTGGTAGGCACCTTGATCGCCTGGGCGCTGGGCATGACCGATTTCAGCAAGGTCACCCAAGGCCCGATGTTCGCCTTCCCCACGCCGTTCCACTTCGGCATGCCGGAATTCCACATCGCCGCGATCCTGTCGATGTGCATCGTGATCATGGTGACCCTGGTGGAAACCTCGGCCGACATCCTCGCAGTGGGCGACATCATTGAAACCAAGGTCGACTCCAAGCGCCTGGGCAATGGCCTGCGTGCCGACATGGCGTCGAGCATCCTGGCGCCGATCTTCGGCTCGTTCACCCAAAGTGCCTTCGCCCAGAACGTCGGCCTGGTGGCCGTGACCGGGGTCAAGAGCCGTTATGTGGTGGCCACCGGCGGCGTGATCCTGGTGGTGCTCGGCCTGCTGCCGATCATGGGCCGGGTGATTGCCGCGGTACCCACCCCGGTACTGGGTGGCGCGGGCATCGTGCTGTTCGGCACCGTGGCGGCCAGCGGCATCCGGACCCTGTCCAAGGTCAGCTACAAGAACAACGTCAACCTGATCATCGTCGCCGCGTCGCTGGGCTTCGGCATGATCCCGATTGCCGCACCGACCTTCTATCACCACTTCCCGAACTGGTTCGAGACCATCTTCCACTCCGGCATCAGCTCGGCGGCGATCATGGCCATTCTGCTGAACCTGATCTTCAACCACTTCACAGCCGGTAATTCGGACCAGCAGTCGGTGTTCGCTGCGGCCTACGAGCGCACCATCCAGTACTCGGACATCTCTGCACTGCGCGATGGCGACTACTTCAAGGAGGGCAAGCTGTTCGATGCCGAGGGCAATGAAGTGCCGATGATGGAGCTGGACGAGCATGGCAACGAGGCGCCCAGGCGCAGTGCGGTTGCCGAGCATTGACCGCTGATTGAGCGGTTACGCGGGGGGAGCCGATGCGCATCGTCGGCTCCCCTTTTTGTTTGCCTGCACCGGCCTCTTCGCGGGGCAAGCCCGCTCCCACAGGGTGTACTTGCCCATAGATCCCCCAAGGGTTGTATTGGTGTCCAACTTCTTGGGGGCAGTCCAGGGAATTACAGGTTTGCAGTCCACCTTGTGGGAGCGGGCTTGCCCCGCGAAGAGGCCGGCACAGGATTACTCGAACAGGGCGTCCAAGGCCTGCTCCAGCCGGGTCACGGCAATCACCTGCAAACCCGCAGGCGGCTCCTTCGGCGCATTGCCCTTGGGCACGATGGCCCGCTTGAAGCCGTGCTTGGCCGCCTCTTTCAACCGCTCCTGGCCGCTGGGCACCGGCCGCACCTCACCCGACAGGCCAATTTCGCCAAACACCAGCAGCCCATGGGCCAACGGCCGGTTGCGCAAGCTGGACATCACCGCAGCCAGCAACGCCAGGTCAGACGCGGTTTCGAGCACCTTCACCCCGCCCACCACGTTAAGGAACACGTCCTGGTCGTGGGTGGGAATGCCGCCATGGCGGTGCAGCACCGCCAGCAACATGGCCAACCGGTTCTGATCCAGGCCCAGGGTCACCCGGCGCGGGTTGGCCAGGTGGCTGTCATCGACCAGCGCCTGCACCTCGACCAACATCGGCCGCGTGCCCTCCCAGGTAGCCATCACCACACTGCCCGGCACTTCTTCCTGGGTGCGGTTGAGGAAGATCGCCGACGGGTTCGAGACCTCCTTGAGGCCGCGGTCGGTCATGCCGAACACGCCCAGTTCGTTGACCGCGCCAAAACGGTTCTTCACCGCCCGCAGAAGCCGCAGGCGGCCATCGGACTCACCTTCGAAATACAGCACCGTATCGACCATGTGCTCGAGCACGCGAGGCCCGGCCAGCGAGCCTTCCTTGGTGACGTGGCCAACGAGGAAAATCGCCGTGCCGCTCTGCTTGGCGTAGCGCACCAGCAATGCCGTGCTCTCGCGCACCTGGGCCACGCCGCCGGGCGCCGATTGCAGTTGTTCGGTGAAAATGGTCTGGATCGAGTCGATGACCATGACCCGGGGTTTTTCCACCCGGGCCGTGGCGATGATGGTCTCGATGCAGGTTTCGGTCATCACCTTGAGCTGGTCCTGGGGCAGGCCCAGGCGGCGCGAGCGCATGGCCACCTGCTGTTGCGACTCTTCGCCGGTGACGTACAGCGCGGGCATCTGCACCGCGATGTTGCACAACGTCTGCAGCAGGATGGTCGACTTGCCGATGCCTGGGTCACCCCCGATCAGCACCACCGAGCCGTCGACCAAGCCGCCGCCCAGTACGCGGTCCAGTTCGGTGCTGCTGGTGGTAAACCGCGGGATTTCTTCCACACTGACTTCGGCCAGTGTCTTGATCTGCGCCTGCTGCCCGGTCCAGCCGGCACGGCCGCTGCTGGGCGCGGCCGCGCCGCCGCTTTCGATCATGGTTTCGACCAGGGTGTTCCAGGCCCCGCATTCACCGCACTGGCCGGCCCATTTGGGAAAGGTCGCGCCGCACTCGGTGCAGCCATACAAGCGCTTGGCCTTGGCCATGGGCGGAATCTCCTGGAAAAACCGCCATGATAGCCGAGCGAGACGTGTCTCGAACGCTTCGAGATGCGACAAAACTATTCGTTCTAACCACAGTCATTAGGGCTGTACATAACGCATGAAGCGTTTAAGTGGCTTACACTGCGTTTACCTCACCATTTGTTACAAAGGAATCGAACATGGGTATGATCAGTGAGTTCAAGGCCTTCGCGGTCAAAGGCAATGTCGTCGACATGGCGGTCGGTATCATCATCGGCGCGGCATTCGGCAAGATCGTCTCGTCCTTCGTGGGTGACGTGGTCATGCCGCCACTGGGGCTGTTGATCGGTGGCGTGGACTTCAGTGACCTGGCGATTACCTTGAAAGCTGCAGAAGGTGACATTCCGGCGGTGGTGCTGGCCTACGGCAAGTTCATCCAGACCGTGATCGACTTCGTGATCGTTGCGTTTGCCATCTTCATGGGTGTGAAGGCGATCAACCGCCTGAAGCGCGAAGAAGCCGTGGCACCGAGCGCACCGCCCGTGCCAAGCGCTGAAGAAACGCTGCTGACCGAGATTCGTGACCTGCTCAAGACGCAGAACCAGAATCGCTTGCCCTGAAACGTACTGGGGCCGCATTGCGGCCCCGTACGTTACCAGTAGTTTTCCACCGCCACCTGCCCCGGCCGCTTGCTCAGGCTCAACTGCAGGTCACGCGCTTTGAGCACCTTTCGGGTTTCATCGATCATCTCCGGGTTACCGCAGAGCATGATGCGCGAATGCTCGGGCGACAGTTCCAGCCCCGCCGCCTTCTCCAGCTCGCCATTCTCGATCAACGTGGTAATACGCGCATTCAACGCACCGGGGTGCTGCTCGCGCGTGACCACCGGAATGAACTGCAACTTGCCGGCAAACTCGGCCAGGTAATCCCGTTGCTCCAACCCGGCGATGTCGTCCACGTAGGCCAGCTCCTTCGCCTCGCGTACCGAATACACCAGCTTGATGCTGTCAAACCGCTCCCAGGCCTCGAAGTCCTGCAGGATGGACATGAACGGTGCGATGCCGGTGCCGGTGGCCAGCAGCCACAGGTCGCGGCCGCCGATGAAGCGATCGAGGGTCAGAAAACCAAAGGCCTGCCGGTCGATCAGTAAGCTGTCACCTTCGCCCAGCCGGCTCAGTTCGCTGGTGAACTCCCCGCCGGGCACCACGATCGAGAAGAAGTCGAGGTACTCGTCATGGGGTGCGCTGACCATGGAATAGGCGCGCCAGACTACACTGCCATCGGCCTTGGTCACGCCAAGGCGAGCGAACTGGCCCGCACGGAAGCGAAAACCCGAATCGCGCGTGACCCGCAGGCTGAAGAGGTTCGGCGTCAATGGCTGAACATCGAGCAGTGTCTGGCGGGTGAACTTTTCGGCGCTGGCGGTCATATCGGGCTCCAAGGTTGACGTGCGCACAGTGTCGCGCAAAGCGGCCTGGATAAAAACCACCGGTTTGTAAGGCCTCACCACGCCGATGCCGCCGATGACGCAGATAATCCTGATCGCTATAACAAAAAATCCCAACGCTACACTAGGTCTTTTCCTACAATATTTCGGGTATGCAATCGGATTGGATCCTGTTGCCCCTTCGGAGTGTTACGGATGCATCACTGGAAGCCTGAGCATCTTCATCATTTTGTCAGCGAGCGATCCCCACGGAAGCTGTTCGACATCGCTGTGCACCTGGTGCAGGACCTGGGCATGCAACACCTCGGGCTGAACATCCGCATCCAAATCGCCACCCAGTCGCCCCGGGTGTACCTCTACAGCAACTACCCCGCCGAGTGGATCGAGTGCTATCAGCGCGATGAGTTCTACAAGCAAGACCCTGCCGCACGCGTAAGCCATTGCCAGACCACGCCCGTGCTCTGGACTGACGAGCTGTACCGTGAAGCCCCGCACTTTCGCGAAGTAGCCTGCGAACATGGCCTGCGTCATGGCTGGACGCAGTCGCTGCACGACCTGCAACACAACGAGAGCCAGGTGAGCGTCGCCAGGCCGGCGGGCAGGATAGCGATCGACGAACTCTATGAAAAAGGCGGCAGCGTGCAGTGGCTGTGCCACACCCTGCACGCCGTACTGTGCGAGCACCACCTGAACGCCCTCTGCCCACCCCAGCCAAAAATGAGCGAACGGGAACTGGAAGTGCTGAAATGGTCGGCCGCCGGCAAGACCGCCGCTGACGTCGCCTGCATCCTGTCACTGTCGCAAAGCACGGTGAACTTCCACATCCGCAGCGTGATCACCAAGACCAACGCCGCCAACAAGGCCGGCGCCATCGCTATTGCCGCCCTGCGTGGGTGGATCTGACAGCCATTTCTGCGACCATCGGCAAAGCCCTGTAGAATTGCGCGGCAAAGCCCGTGGCGATCCGCAACGGGCAGATTCGTACCCGAGCCAGACGCCATGCCTTTGTTGACCACCCCCTACGCCGAACTCGACCTGATCCGCCAGCCGGACCAGGCCAA
Source organism: Pseudomonas sp. SWRI50 (assembly GCF_014269095.1). Taxonomy (NCBI): domain Bacteria; kingdom Pseudomonadati; phylum Pseudomonadota; class Gammaproteobacteria; order Pseudomonadales; family Pseudomonadaceae; genus Pseudomonas; species Pseudomonas sp. SWRI50. The sequence continues at coordinate 339,427 of NZ_JABWRW010000004.1, forward strand.
CGACCCGCTGCAGGCCTTCGATGCCGCCGACGAGTACCTGCTCGCGCAACTGCATGAGCAGGCGCCTGACGCGAACTGCCGGGTACTGGTGCTCAATGACAGCTTCGGCGCCCTGGCAGCCAGCCTCGCCGGACAGCTTGCGGTGGTCAGCAGCGGTGACTCGCACCTGGCGCACCTGGCCCTGGAAAAAAACCTCGCCCGCAACGGCAAGCCGTTCGACAGCGTGCCGTTCGTGCCGGCCAGTGAGCCGTGGCAGGGCCCGTTCGACCGGGTACTGGTGCGCGTGCCCAAGACCCTGGCCTTGCTCGAAGAACAACTCATCCGCCTGCAGGGCCACCTGGTGCCCGGCGCGCAGGTGATCGCCGGGGCGATGATCAAGCACTTGCCACGCGCGGCGGGTGACCTGATGGAAAAGTACATCGGCCCGGTACAGGCCTCGCTGGCGCAAAAAAAGGCCCGCCTGCTGACGGCCACCGTTGCCGAGCGCCCGACTGCGCGCTCGCCCTACCCTAGCTGCTATCAGCTCGAATCGCCGGCGCTGGAACTGGTCAACCACGCCAATGTGTTCTGCCGCGATGGCCTGGATATCGGCACCCGTGCGTTTCTCCCGCACCTGCCGCGCAACCTGGGCGCTGCCCGTGTCGCAGACCTAGGCTGCGGCAACGGCGTGTTGGCGATTGCCAGCGCCCTGGACAACCCTGAGGCCCATTACACGCTGGTCGACGAATCGTACATGGCGGTGCAATCGGCACGCGAAAACTGGCAGGCAGCGCTGGGCGAGCGCCCAGCAGTGATGCTGGCGGCCGATGGCTTGGCGGGGGTGGAAAAACAATCGCTGGACGTGGTGCTGTGCAACCCGCCGTTCCACCAGCAGCAAGTGGTCGGCGACTTCCTGGCCTGGCGCATGTTCCAGCAGGCCCGCGAGGCATTGGTGGTGGGGGGTGCGCTGTACATCGTCGGTAACCGCCACCTGGGTTACCACAGCAAGCTGGCGCGGCTGTTCCGCGGGGTTGAACAAGTGGCAGCGACGCCGAAGTTCGTGATTCTCAAAGCCCGCAAGTAACACGCTGCGGCTGCTTAAATCCAGGCCTGCGCAACCCAGGTAGGAGCAGCCTTGTGCTGCGAAGAGGCCGGTGACAGCAGCGAATATCTACGTGCTGCCACTGGCCTCTTCGCAGCACAAGGCTGCTCCAAGGAAGGGCTAAACCCTTTTGATCAATGGGTGGTGAGGCCAGCTGCCCCCATGAACAGGCGCATCACATAGGCCGCCACACCCAGGGCCGCCACACTCATTGCCCAGATCAGCACCAGCCAACCCAGGCGCTGCCACAGTGGCTTCTTCTCTTCCAAGCCATGCTTGCCGGTCATCATGCGCGCCTCCTAGTGATAGCCGTCTTCATGGGTCACCTTGCCGCGGAACACGTAGTAGCTCCAGAAGGTGTACCCCAGGATGAACGGCAGGATGAACAACGTACCCACCAGCATGAACCCTTGGCTCTGCGGCGGCGCTGCGGCATCCCAGATCGAGATCGACGGCGGGATGATGTTTGGCCACACACTGATGCCCAGGCCGCTGTAGCCAAGGAAGATCAGCACCAAAGTCAGCAGGAACGGCGTGTAGTTGGCATTGCGCGCGACCGCCTTGAGCAACCCGTAGAAGGTCACCAGCACCAGGATCGGCACCGGCATGAACCAGATCAGGTTAGGCATGCTGAACCAGCGGTCGGCGATTTGCGGGTAGGCGATCGGCGTCCACAGGCTGACGATACCGATCACCACCAGCAGCACCAGCGCCAGCGGCTTGGCCAGGTCATGCATCTGCAATTGCAGCGGCCCTTCGGTCTTCATGATCAGCCAGGTGCAGCCCAGCAGGGTGTAGGCGACGATCAGGCCCAACCCGCTGAACACGCTGAACGGGGTCAGCCAGTCGAGGGTGCCACCAGCATAGTGGCGGTCGACCACCTTGAAGCCCTCGATGAACGCGCCCAGTGCAACGCCCTGGAAGAAGGTCGCGATCAACGAACCCCAAATGAACGCCTTGTCCCAGATGTGCCGCTTGTCATCCTTGGCCTTGAAACGGAACTCGAAGGCCACGCCGCGGAAGATCAGGCCAATCAGCATGAGAATCAGCGGCAGGTACAAGGCTTCGAGCACCACCGAATAGGCCATCGGGAAGGCCCCGAACAGCCCGGCGCCGCCCAGCACCAGCCAGGTCTCGTTGCCGTCCCACACGGGGGCGACGGTGTTCATCATCACATCACGGTCACGCTCGCCCTTGACGAAGGGGAAGAGCATGCCGATGCCCAGGTCGAAACCATCCATCACCACGTACATCATGACGCCGAAGATGATGATCACGGCCCAGATCAGCGGAAGGTCGATACCCATGGCTCAGTTCCCCTTGCTCAGGCTGACGGTGTTGGCCTCATGGCCATCATCGGCGGCGGACAGCGGCCGCGCCGGCGTGCGTTTCTGGCCTGGGCCACCTGGGTTGGGTTCATCACCCTCGCCCGTCTTCGGCCCTTTGCGCACCAGGCGCATCATGTAGCCGAGGCCGGTGCCGAACAGGGCGAAGTACACCACCACGAACGCCACCAAGGTAAAGCCGAGCTGAACGTAGCTGTGGTTGGAGACCCCTTCGGAGGTGCGCATCAGGCCATACACCACCCACGGCTGGCGGCCGATTTCGGTGGTGAACCAGCCGGCAAGGATGGCGATCAGGCCGGAAGGCCCCATCCACAGGGTCAGGTACAGGAACGGCCTGGAGCTGTACAGCGTGCCGCGCTTGCGCAGCCACAGGCTCCACAGGCCCACGAAGATCATCAGGAAGCCAAGCCCGACCATGACCCGGAACGACCAGAACACGATGGTCGAGTTGGGCCGGTCCGCTGCCGGGAATTCCTTCATCGCGGGCACTTGCTTGTCCAGACTGTGGGTCAGGATCAGGCTGCCGAGGGCCGGGATCTCGACCTTGAAGCGCGTGGTCTCGGCTTTCATGTCAGGGATGCCGAACAGGATCAACGGGGTCGGTTCGCCCGGCACGTTCTCCCAATGGCCCTCGATGGCGGCGATTTTCACCGGCTGGTGCTTGAGCGTGTTGAGCCCGTGGAAGTCACCGATCACCGCTTGGATCGGCGCAACGATCAGCGCCATCCACATGGCCATCGACAGCATCTTGCGCACGGCCGGGTTGTCACGCCCGCGCAGCAAGTGCCAGGCCGCCGAGGCGCCGACGAAGAAGGCAGTGGCGACGAACGCGGCCGTGGCCATGTGCATCAACCGGTAGGGGAACGAGGGGTTGAAGATCACCGCCAGCCAGTCCACCGGTACCACGCGGCCATCGATGATCTCGTGGCCTTGCGGGGTCTGCATCCAGCTGTTGGAGGCCAGGATCCAGAAGGTCGAGACCAGCGTGCCGAGCGCCACCATGACTGTGGCGAAGAAGTGCAGGCCGCGGCCGACACGGTTCCAGCCAAACAGCATGACGCCCAGGAAGCCTGCCTCGAGGAAGAACGCCGTCAGCACCTCATAGGTGAGCAAGGGGCCAGTGACGGCGCCGGCGAAATCGGAGAAGCGGCTCCAGTTGGTGCCGAACTGATAGGCCATGACCAGGCCAGAAACCACGCCCATGCCGAAGTTGACGGCGAAGATTTTCGACCAGAAGTGGTAGAGGTCACGGTAGACCTGGTTGTGGGTCCGCAGCCAAAGGCCTTCGAGGACCGCCAGATAGCTCGCCAAGCCAATGGTGATGGCCGGGAACAGGATGTGAAAGGACACGGTAAATGCAAACTGGATTCGGGCGAGATCTAGGGCCTCTAAACCGAACATAGTGCTTCCTCTTCAGATAATCCGGCGTTTGGGCTCGTGGCCCTCGCGCCTACTGCCCCCACGGTATCGAGTGCGGCGAGTTGGAATTGTTCTGTGCAATCGCAGGGATTCCGGCCCAAAGGCCACATCGTCGGCTGATCGTTGCATTTACAACGATTGATCCAGGTCAACGACTGACTGGAAGCATAGTCCTGAATGGCCAGGCGGGCCGTGTGGTTGATTGCCGCGTGACCCGTTGCCCCACCCTCTTTCATAAACCGTGAAAAAGTGCCGATTACGGCAAACAGTAACTGCTTGTTACAAACAGATGATAATCTGCCGCCCCCTCTACTGCGCCGAGGCCACAGGTTTCAGATGTCCGATTCCGCACCGCAGTTGTTGCGTCATCATCGCCCCTTCATCGCCTTCTGGCTGGCGCGTGTGTTTACCGCCAGCGGCTTCCAGATGCTCACCGTGGCCATCGGTTGGCACCTCTACCAGCTCACCGGCAATGTGCTCGACCTGGGCCTGGTCGGCCTGGTCGAATTCGCCCCGCGCGTGCTGTTCATGCTGCACACCGGGCATGTTGCCGACCGCTATGACCGGCGCAAGGTCGCCGCCCTGTGCCAGAGCCTGCAGGGGTTGATTGCCCTGGCGCTGGCGGTGGGCAGCGCCACCGACAACGTCAGCCGCGAGCTGATTTTCGCCCTGGCCTTCCTGCTGGGCGCGACGCGTTCATTCGAGATGCCGGCGACCCAGGCCCTGCTGCCCAACGTCGTGCCGCCGGGGTTGTTCCCTCGGGCGGTGGCGGCCTCGGCCTCGGCGACCCAGGCCGCCACCATCGTCGCCCCCGCAGTGGGCGGCTTGCTGTATGCCTTTGGCAGCATCTGGGTGTATGGGCCGACCGTAGGGCTGTACGCCATCGCCTGCGTGCTGACCTTGAGCCTGGACGCGCGCCAGCAAGTGGCCCAACGCGGCCGTGCCAGCCTGGAGTCGCTGTTGGCCGGCATCCGCTTTATCCGCAGCCGGCCAGACATTCTCGGGGCCATTTCGCTCGACCTGTTCGCCGTGCTGCTGGGCGGCGCCACCGCGCTGTTGCCGGTGTTCGCCAAGGACATCCTGCTCACCGGCCCCTGGGGCCTGGGCCTGCTGCGCTCTGCGCCCGCGGTGGGCGCGTTGCTGATGTCGCTGTGGCTGGCGCGCTTCCCGTTCGAGCGCAAGGTCGGGCGTACCATGTTCACAGCGGTGGGCGTATTTGGCGTGGCGACCATCGCGTTTGGCCTGTCGACGTCGTTCTGGTTCTCGCTGGCGGTGCTGGTGGTGCTGGGGGCGGCGGACATGATCAGCATGGTCATACGCAGTTCGTTCGTGCAGCTGGAAACGCCAGATGAAATGCGCGGGCGGGTGAGCGCCGTCAACGGCTTGTTCATCGGTGCCTCGAACCAGCTCGGCGAGTTCGAATCGGGGGTCACGGCGCACTGGTTTGGCACAGTGCCGGCGGTGGTGCTCGGTGGCGTGGGCACGCTGGTGGTGACCGGGGTGTGGATAAAACTGTTCCCAACGTTGGCCAAACGCGATCGGTTGCACAGCGGCTGATCACCGGCCTCAGGCCCTGCGCGGAGCCTTGTAGGAGCAGCCTTGTGCTGCGAAGAGGCCCTTACAGTCATTAAAGATTCTTCTGTCAGACCGGCCTCTTCGCAGCACAAGGCTGCTCCTACACGGTTTTCAGCACAGGCTTTGAGGGTGGCGTGGGTTTGCAAAATCCCATTCCCCAATGGCCATAGGCCCCCGCCATGCATGCTGGTATGATGCGCGGCTTTTTTCCGCCCCAGATAAAACCACGGCAACCGGTACGGTCTGTGCTTTGCTGATGGGGTCGATACAAATCACGGCGCCGGGGGCGCCTTGGGGAGCGGGCATGCTGGAAAGGCTGTTTCAACTAAAAGCACACAACACCAATGTGCGCACCGAGATTCTTGCGGGCGTCACCACCTTCCTGGCCATGGCCTACATCCTGTTCGTCAACCCGAGCATCCTCGGCGAGACCGGCATGGACAAAGGTGCGATCTTCGTCGCCACCTGCCTGGCCGCGGCCATCGGCTCGACGACCATGGGCCTGATCGCCAACTACCCGATCGCCCTGGCGCCGGGCATGGGCCTGAACGCCTTCTTTACCTACACCGTGGTCCTGCACATGGGCCACACCTGGCAGGTCGCGCTGGGCGCGGTGTTCCTGTCGGCGGTAATGTTCTTCCTGCTGTCGATCTTCCGCATCCGCGAATGGATCGTGAACAGCATCCCGCTGCCGCTGCGCTCGGCCATTGCTGCCGGTATCGGCTTGTTCCTGGCACTGATTGCCCTGCATAACGCCGGCATCGTCGTCGATAACCCGGCCACCCTGGTAGGCCTGGGCGACCTCAAGCAGCCGGCGCCGATCCTCGCCACCCTGGGCTTCTTCCTGATCGTCGGCCTCGAATCACTGAAGGTTCGCGGCGCGGTGCTGATCGGCATTCTGGCCGTGACCATCGCCGCGATCGCGATGGGCGTGACGCCGTTCGCCGGCGTCGTGTCCATGCCGCCATCGCTGGCACCGACCTTCCTCCAGCTGGACATCGCCGGTGCCTTGGATGTGGGCCTGGTCAGCGTCATCTTCGCCTTCCTGTTCGTCGACCTGTTCGACAACTCCGGCACCCTGATCGGCGTGGCCAAACGCGCCGGCCTGATGGGCAAGGACGGCCACATGCCGAAGATGGGCCGCGCCCTGATTGCCGACAGCACCGCCGCCATGGCCGGCTCGCTGCTGGGCACCTCGACCACCACCAGCTACATCGAATCGGCTGCCGGCGTGAGCGCGGGCGGGCGCACCGGCCTGACCGCCATCGTGGTGGCCGTGCTGTTCCTGCTGGCGCTGTTCTTCGCACCGCTGGCCGGTAGCGTACCGGCCTTCGCCACGGCGCCAGCGCTGCTGTTCGTCGCCGTGCTGATGGCCTCGGGCCTGGCGGAAATAAACTGGGACGACGTCACCGAAGCCGCACCTGTGGTGGTGACCGCCCTGGCCATGCCGCTGACCTACTCGATCGCTAACGGCATCGCCTTCGGCTTCATTTCCTGGACCGCCGTCAAGCTGATCTCGGGTCGCCACCGCGACCTGAACCCGGCCCTGGTGATCCTTTCCATCCTGTTCGTCATCAAGCTGGGCTGGTTCAACGCATGAGTGCTGCTTTCGACCCCTCCTCCTACGCCACCCAGCTGGACGCCAAGGTTGCCCGGCTGCGCGCGCTGCTGGCGCCGTTCGGCGCGCCGGAACCGGCTGTTTTCGATTCGCCGCGCGAGCACTATCGCCTGCGCGCCGAGTTCCGCCTGTGGCGCGAGGACGGCCAGCGCCACTACGCGATGTTCGCCCCGGGCGAGAAGCACAAGGCGATCCTGATCGACGACTTCCCCATCGCCAGCGAGCGCATCAATGACTTGATGCCGCGCCTGAAGGCGGCCTGGCAGGCCAGCGAGGCACTGAGCAATCGCCTGTTCCAGGTGGAGTTCCTCACCACCCTGGCCGGCGATGCGATGGTCACGATGTGCTACCACCGCCCGCTGGACGAGGCCTGGGAAGTGGCCGCGCGGCAGCTGGCCGACGAACTGGGGGTAAGCCTGATCGGCCGCTCCAAGGGCAAGCGCCTGGTGATTGGCCGTGATTACGCGGTAGAGAAACTGGACGTGGCGGGCCGTGTGTTCAGCTATCGCCAGCCGGAAGGCGCGTTCACCCAGCCTAACGGCGCGGTGAACCAGAAGATGCTGAGCTGGGCGTTCGACGCCATGGGCGAGCGCGAGGATGACCTGCTGGAGCTGTATTGCGGCAACGGCAACTTCACCCTGCCACTGGCCACCCGTGCGCGCCAAGTGCTGGCCACCGAGATCAGCAAGACCTCGGTCAACGCTGCGCTGAGCAACCTTGATGAGAACGGTGTGGATAACGTGCGCTTGGTGCGGCTGTCGGCTGAAGAGCTGACCCAGGCGCTGAATGACGTGCGCCCGTTCCGGCGGCTGGAAGGGATCGACCTGAAAAGTTACGCGTTCGGTACCGTGTTCGTCGACCCGCCGCGTGCGGGGATGGACCCGGATACCTGCGAGCTGACCCGGCGCTTCGAGCGGATTTTGTACATCTCGTGCAATCCGGAAACGCTGGCGGCGAACATCGAGCAGTTGCAGGACACACACCGCATCGAGCGTTGTGCGTTGTTTGACCAGTTCCCGTATACCCATCACATGGAAAGTGGGGTTTTGCTGGTTCGGCGTTGATTGTGAGAAATTGGGGCTGCTTTGCAGCCCTTCGCGGCACAAGGCCGCTCCTACAGGGATCACGCGGTCCTTGTAGGAGCGGCCTTGTGCCGCGAAGGGCCGCAAAGCGGCCCCCGTTTCTATCAGAAGTCAGAAGTCGAAGAACACCGTCTCCCCTTCCCCCTGAATTCGGATATCGAAACGATACGCCGTCTTCCCATCCACTTCGCAACGCTTGGCAATCAGCGTCTCACGGCGCTGCGGCTGCTCGATCAGGTTGAGCACCGGGCACTTGGCGTTGGCTTCGGCTTCATCATCAAAATACAGGCGCGTGTGCAGGTGGATGTTGATGCCACGGGCAAACAGGCTGATGTTGATGTGCGGCGCCATCGGCACGCCGGCCGCGTTCTTCACCACACCCGGCTTCACCGTTTGCACGGTCCACTCACCGGCATCGAAAGTGGTAGCGGTGCGGCCGAAGCTGTTGAAGGCGTTTTCCAGGTTGTATGCATCCTGGTACTGGCCGGCGGCATCGGCCTGCCACAGCTCCAGGAACGAATCGCGCACCAAGTGCCCGTTACCGTCATAGACCTGGCCGATCAACAGGATGTGTTCACCCGGCGCCTCAGGCTTGGCCAGGCGGTTCCAGATTTCCTGGTCGCGGGTCGGGTTACCGGCCGCTTCCAGGGCCAGGCCGATATGCACGTAGGGGCCGGCAGTCTGCGAAGGGGTTTCCGGCAGCAGTTCGATTGGCATGGCGGGGTCCTCAGCAGTTTTCGAAGTGGGTCTTGCGCTGGCCGCGCAGCACGATATCAAAGCGGTACGCCAGGCAGTCCATCGGGTTGGCGTTGCTCATGTCGAGCTTGGCGATCAACTGCTGCACGGCTTCTGGGTTGGCGATCGACTTGACGATCGGGCACATCGGGATCAGCGGGTCACCCTCGAAGTACAGCTGGGTGATCAGCTTGGTCGCAATCGATGGGCCGCTGATGCCGAAGTGGATGTGCGCCGGGCGCCAGTCGTTCGGGCCGTTGCGCCATGGGTAGGGGCCCGGCTTGATGGTGCGGAAGCTGTAATAGCCGTCGCGGTCGGTCAGGCAACGGCCGACGCCACCAAAGTTAGGGTCCAGCGGTGCCAGGTAGCGGTCGTTCTTGTGGCGGTAGCGGCCGCCAGCGTTGGCCTGCCACATTTCTACCAGGGTATTGGGCACGGGCTTGCCGTACTGGTCGACCACGCGACCGGCAACGATGATGCGCTCACCAATCGGCAGGCCACCGTTGTTGAAGTTCAGCAGCAGGTCATGGTCGTGGGCGCCGAAACCCAAGTGGGTGAAGTCCGGGCCGGTGGTTTCGCTGATCGACTGCGGGATGCTGACCAATGCCTGGCGCGGCGAGCGGGCAATGGAGGTCTTGTAGTCGGGGGTCAGGGCTTTGGGGTGCCAGTTGCGATCACGGATCACGAAGCGGCTGGTGTCCTGGGCGGGCATGCCGTTTTCCTCTCTTGGAATTATCTGGACGCCTTGCAGGGCAGGCGGACTTACAGTTTCAGATAAGCCGCGCGGGATGAATACTGAAATCAGCCCTCACATACATAACCATATGGTTATGGTTTAACACCTTTGTCTGACACCCTCCCCGTTGGTGAACTAATCTTTGTCTTCTTGTTTCACGCTCCGGAGAGCATTCATGGAATGGCGAAAAGGCCGACGCAGCGACAACGTGGTCGATGCCCGAGGCGAAGGTGGCGGTGGTGGCGGCATGCGCTTCGGCGGCGGCAAGGGCCTCGGGCTGGGGGCGATCCTGCTGATCGTGGGCATTGGCTGGCTGACCGGGCAAGACCCGCTGCAGATACTTGGCCAGCTCACCGGGCAGATGACCCAGCAGCAGCAACAGGCGCCCAGTGGCGCAGACGGCAAGGCGCCGCCGGCCAATGACCAGCAGGCCGACTTCGTCGCCTCGGTGCTGGGTGACACGGAAGACACCTGGAAAGCGCTGTTCTCCCAGGCGGGCAAGCAGTACCGCGACCCCAAACTGGTGCTGTTCAGCGGCCAGGTCAACTCGGCCTGCGGCTTCGCTTCGGCGGCCGTCGGCCCGTTCTATTGCCCGGCCGACCAGCGGGTGTACCTGGACATGTCGTTCTTCCGCGAGATGGAAACCCGTTTCGCGGCCGCGGGTGACTTTGCCCAGGCCTATGTCATCGCCCACGAGATCGGCCACCACGTGCAGACCCTGCTCGGCGTGTCGGCCAAGATCGATGCCGCTCGCCGCAATGGCCAGCGCATGGAAGGCGACAACGGCTTGCTGGTGCGCCAGGAGCTGCAGGCCGACTGCCTGGCAGGGGTGTGGGCCTACCAAGCGCAAAAACGCTTGAACTGGCTGGAGCCGGGTGACGTCGAGGAAGCGCTGAACGCGGCCAATGCCATCGGTGATGACCGCCTGCAGCAAAAAGGCCAGGGCCGCGTGGTGCCCGACTCCTTCACCCACGGCACCTCGGCGCAGCGTGTGCGCTGGTTCAAGGCGGGGTTTGCCGAGGGCGAAGTGAACAGCTGCGATACCTTCAGTGCCCGTAACCTCTGACACGCTTGGGGCTGCCTGGCAGCCCCAGCCTCACCCTAACGACAAGTTACAAATCTGCTGAAAAAGCGTTTCAGCTTCCCTGATCATTGCCGATAACCCCTGCACGAATCAGCAGGCATCCAGAACAACAACGCCTTGCGATCGACGATCAAGAGAGCGAAAACAACTTCTGGAGTGCGTGCATGAACAGCTGGTTTGCCAACATCAGCGTCAACCTCAAACTCGGCCTGGGCTTCGGCCTGGTGCTGATCCTCACCGGCCTGCTGGCCCTGACCGGCTGGACCAGCCTGGGCAGCCTGATCGACCGCAGCAACTGGATGAGCGATATCAGCCAGCTCAACAAGGACCTGACTGACCTGCGCATCGCCCGCCTGCAGTACATGATTGCCAACGGCGATGATGCGGCGGCGGCCAACACGCTGAACAAGCTCGATGCCTTCAGTAACCAGCAACAACGCCTGGTCAGCACGTTCAAGAGCCCGGACAACGTCAAGCTGCTGCACGAACTGGGGCAGACCATCAGCCAGTACAAGGTCTCGCTGGCCACCATGCGCACGGGCTACAACGCCACCCGGGCCGCGCGTGATGCCATGAATGCGTCGGGCGCCAAGGCCGACCAGGCCATGGACGCCCTTAGCCAGGAAGTCATGGCACGCCCCGAAACCGACAGCGTGCGCCTGGCCCAGTACCAGCTGATCAGCAAGGCCCGCCAGCAACTGCTGCAGGTACGCATCGACGTGCGCGGCTACATGGCCGATAACAGCGCGACCAATGAACAGGCCGCCCTGCGCCAGCTCGAAGCGGCGCTGGCCGAGGCCGACAACCTCAAGCGCCGGCTGCCGGCCGCCGACGCGCGTCTGCAGCAGTTCGAACAGTCAGTGCTGGCCTACCGTGACGCCGTGCGCCAGTTCCGTGATGCGCTGGCCAGCATTACCAGCGCGCGCGCTGAAATGACTGTGCAGGGTGCCGACATCGTCAAGACCAGCGACGCGCTGTACAAAATCCAGCTGGAGCGCCGCGACATCGAGAGTACGCAGGCCCGTAGCCTGCAGGCCATCGCGACCTTGCTGGCGTTGCTTGTCGGCGTACTGGCCGCGGTGCTCATCACCCGGCAGATCACCCGCCCGCTGCAAGAAACCTTGCAAGCGGTGGAGCGCATCGCTGGCGGCGACCTGACGCACGACCTGCGCGTCACCCGCCGTGATGAACTGGGCGTATTGCAACAGGGCATCGCCCGCATGGGCACCACCCTGCGCGAGCTGATCAGCGGCATCCGCGACGGCGTCACCCAGATCGCCAGCGCTGCCGAAGAGCTGTCGGCGGTCACCGAGCAAACCAGCGCAGGGGCCAACAGCCAGAAAGTCGAAACCGACCAAGTCGCCACTGCAATGCACGAAATGGCGGCCACGGTTCAGGAAGTCGCGCGCAACGCCGAGCAGGCCTCGCATGCCGCCACCGGTGCCGACGACGAAGCCCGCGCGGGTGATCAGGTGGTCGGTGAGGCGATCAGCCAAATCGAACGCCTGGCCGAAGAAATGCACCGCTCCACCGAGGCCATGAACCTGCTGCAACAGGAAAGCCAGAAGATCGGCAGCGTGATGGACGTGATCAAGTCGGTAGCCGACCAGACCAACCTGCTGGCACTCAACGCCGCGATCGAAGCGGCCCGTGCCGGCGAGGCGGGCCGTGGCTTTGCCGTGGTCGCTGACGAGGTACGTGGGTTGGCCCAGCGCACGCAGAAGTCCACCGAAGAGATCGAAGAGCTGATTGCCAGCCTGCAGCACGGCACCCAGCAAGTGGCGACGGCCATGCAGGGTAGCCGGACCCTGACCGACAGCAGTGTCGAACTGGCGCGCAAGGCCGGCGCCTCACTGGAAAGCATCACCGGCACGGTGTCGAGCATTCAGTCGATGAACCAGCAGATTGCGGCGGCGGCGGAACAGCAGAGCGCGGTGGCCGAAGAAATCAGCCGGAGCATTCTGAATGTGCGGGATGTGTCCGAGCAGACGGCAGCGGCCAATAACGAGACGGCGGCGTCCAGCGTTGAGCTGGCACGGTTGGGCGGGCAGTTGCAGATGCTGGTTAGCCAGTTCCGCGTCTGACCTTCAGATAGCATTCGCGGGGCAAGCCCGCTCCCACAGGGACAGTGCAAATACTGAACGTTGCACAATCCTGTGGGAGCGGGCTTGCCCCGCGAAGAGGCCAGCACTGAGTCAACCGAATTACTTGACGATCATCCCCACCCCACGCCCACGCGGATCGGACGCCGTTTCCAGCTTGTCCCCGTTCACCCGGATCGCCTGGATATCGCCCATCTCCCAGCCCTGGTCCTCCAGCACATACCCCATTTTCTTCAGGTCATCCGCCACCGCCCCGGTCAGCGGTGCATAGCTGTCGAAGTAGATAGTGTCTTTAGGCAGCAACTGATGGTGCATACGCTGTGCCGCTACCGCCTTTTCCAGCGGCATGTCGTAGTCGTACAGGTTGTTCATCACCTGGAAGATCGAGGTGAAGATGCGCGAGCCACCTGGCGTGCCGATCACCAGCTCGACCTTGCCATCGCGGGTCATCAGGCTCGGGCTCATGGATGACAGCATGCGCTTGCCCGGCTCGATGGCGTTGGCATCCCCGCCGACCACACCAAAGGCATTGGCCGCACCCGGCTTGGCGCTGAAGTCGTCCATCTCGTCGTTGAGCAGGAAGCCGGCGCCCTTGACCACCACGCCACTGCCGTAGTCGAGGTTGAGGGTGTAGGTGTTGCTGACCGCGTTGCCCTGTTTGTCGACGATGGAGAAGTGCGTGGTCTGGTGCGGCTCCAGCCCCGGCTTGACGTCATCGGTGACCGAAATGGCCTTGGGGTTGACCTGCGCGGCGCGCTTGGCCAGGTACTCCTTGGCAATCAACTGATCGACCGGCACCTTGGTGAAGGCCGGGTCACCCAGGTAGTCGGCACGGTCGGCAAACACGCGCTTCTCGATCTCGGCAAGCAGGTGAATGTACTGCGCCGAGTTGTGCGCCACGCCCTTGAAGTCTGCCGCGCGGTCTTCCTTGATGCCCAGCAACTGGGCCAGGGCGACGCCGCCGGAGCTTGGCGGTGGCGCGGTGTAGACCACGTTACCGCGCCAGCTCAAGGCCATCGGCTCACGCCAGACCGCCTTGTAGTCCTTGAGGTCTTGCTTGGTGATCAGACCTTTGTCGGCCTGCATCTGCGCCACCAGCAGGTCGGCGGTCTTGCCCTGGTAGAACTCGCTTACGCCCTTGTCGGCAATGCGCTCGAGGGTCTGGGCCATTTCTGGCTGCTTGAACAGTTCGCCGACCTTCATGTTGCCGAAGTAGTCATTGAAGTTGGTCGCCGTCTTGAACAGGCCTTGGGCATCGTTGCGGTACTGGTACTGTTTTTCGGCAATCTTGAAACCGTTTTTGGCATAGCCGATGGCCGGCGTCAGCAGCTCGCTCCACGGCAACTTGCCGAACTTCTGGTGCGCCTCCCACAGGCCCATCACCGTGCCGGGTACACCTGCTGCCCGCACACCGACCAGGCTGAGGTTCTCGATCACCTCGCCTTTGTCGTCCAGGTACATGTTGCGGCTGGCTGCCTTTGGCGCCACTTCGCGGTAGTCGAGGAAGTAGGGCTTGCCGTCGACGAACAGGGTCATGAAGCCACCGCCGCCGATGTTGCCGGCTTCTGGGTAGGTCACCGCCAGGGTGAATGCCGTTGCCACGGCGGCGTCCACGGCGTTGCCGCCTTTTTTCAGGATATCGGCGGCAACCTGTGCACCATATTGATCGGGCGCAGCCACCGCGCCACCTTCCAGGGCGGCTGCATAGGCCGAGGAACAGGTCAGGATCGCGGCTCCGAGGGCCATGGTCGGGAACAGGACAATACGCATGACACTTCCTTGGTGTTGTTTTTGTTGATCACTCAGTAAGGCCGAAGCGTGTCGACTGTGCAATCCAACGTAGGAAGTTTCGCCGCCTTTGGGCAGGATGTGTCGCGTTCAGGCAACTCAGCAGGCGTACATCGCCAGCTTGCGCTGGATAAAATCGAGGAAGCACTGGATGCGCAGCGCCAACTGAGTGTTGCGGTAGTACACCGCATGGATCGGCTGGCGATAGCCGTTGTTGGCGTCGCCCAACAGCACCTGCAGGCGGCCGCTGCGGATGTCTTCGTGGGTCATGAAATGCGACAGGCTGACGATGCCCTCCCCGGCCAGCGCCAGCTGGCGCAGGGTTTCGCCGCTGGAGGCGATCAGCGCGGGGCGGATCGCCCAGCGGTCGCCCTGGGCATGGCGCAAGGGCCAGTGGTTGAGCGACTCGGGCTGGCTGAAGCCGAGCAAGCAGTGGTTGGCCAAGTCTTCGACGCGCTGCGGGGTGCCGTGGCGTTCCAGGTAGGCGGGGCTGGCCAGCACCTGCACCGGGCTGCACCCCAGGTTGCGGGCGTGCAGGCTGGAGTCGGCCAGCTCGCCGATACGGATCGCCACATCGGTGCTCTGTTCGAGCAGGTCGATGATCAGGTCGTCGGTGTTGAGCTCCAGCTCGATGCCGGGGTACTGGCGGCGGAACTCGCCGATCCAGGGCAGGATGGCGTGCAGCATGAACGGCGCGGCGGCGTTGATGCGCAGGCGCCCGGTGGCGGTCTGGTGGTTCATCGACAGGCGCTCTTCCATCGCGTCCATCTGTTCCAGGATCAGCCGCGAGCGCTCAAGAAAGAAGCGGCCTTCTTCGGTCAGGTCCATGCGCCGGGTGGTGCGGTTGACCAGGGTGGTGCCAAGCTTGGCCTCCAGGCGCGACAAGGTGCGGCTGACGGCTGACGGGGTCTGGCCCACCTGCTCGGCAGCAGCAGAGATCGAACCGCAGTCGATCACAGCGACGAATACCTGGAGTTCTTCGGATCGGGTTTTCACGCGCTTGGCCTTGGCTGGAGTGTGCCGTGATTCATAGCGGGTCGGTGGGGTCTGTGCAAGGGGGCCGCTGCGCGGCCCAATCGCTGGCAAGCCAGCTCCCACAGGGTTCGCGTTGTCGTCGAACCCACTGTGGGAGCCGGCTTGCCGGCGATTGGGCTGCGCAGCAGCCCCAGTCACAGGCACTTACACAGCCTTGCCAAACACCTTGTCCAAGTGCGCTTCATACGCTGCCAACGCCGCTGGCACATCCGGGCGCTTCATCACATCCACCGCCAGGAAGGTCGGCAAGCCGGTCATGCCAAGGAACTGGTTAGCCTTGTGGAACGGGAAATACACGGCGTCCACACCCTTGCCCTCGAAGAAATCGCTGGGGTCGTCAAACGCCTGCTGCGGGGCGTTCCAGGTCAGTGACAACATGTACTGCTTGCCTTGAATCAGGCCACCGCTGCCGTACTTCTGCGAGGCATCCGAACGGGTACGGCCGTCGTTGGCGTACAGGCTGCCATGGCCTTCGGTGAAGACGTCATCGATGTACTTCTTCACCGTCCACGGTGCGCCCATCCACCAACCGGGCATCTGGTAGATCACCACGTCGGCCCAGAGAAACTTCTCGACCTCTTCCCGCACATCGTAGCCGCCATCGATGAAGGTCTGCCGCACGTCGAAACCGGCACGGTCCAGGTGCGCGAGGGCCGCTTCGTGCAGGGTCGCGTTAAGGCGGCCATCGGAGTGAGCGAACTGTTTACCACCGTTGAGCTGAAGGATGTTTTTCATGCTGGCCTCGATTTGGCGATGTCGATCCGAGGGCGTTCTGCCTCGGTCGAGTCAAATTGGATGACCGGCAGATTAGAGACTCAGCGGCAGGGGAAACAGCGGCTATGAGTCAAAATACAATTGCTTTCAAATCACGAATGGCCAGCTAATTATTGCCTTAGAATCGGTTCATCATTCACCAGCGAGTAGCGATCCATGAGCGAGCAGTACGCTTTTATCCTCAAAGCCAAGACCCGCCCGGAAATGGCCGAAGCCTTCGAAACCCTGTTCCGCGCCTATGTTGAACCCAGCCGCCAGGAACCGGGCTGCATCGAGTACCACATGCTGCGCGACAAGGCCGACCCGAGCCTGTTCGTGTTCTACGAAGTGTGGGCGGACAAAGCTGCACTGGATGTGCACTCGGCCCTGCCGCACATGGTCGCGTTCTTCGAAAAGCGCATGGACTACCTGGAGCGCGAGTTCGATATCCAGTTGATCGACATGCTCAGCGCCTCGTCTGCTAACCGTTGATCAGCAGATGGCCGCCGAGCACGGCCAAGCCAATGAAGAAGCAGCGTTTGAACAGCGCGGCACTGATGCGCTGACGCAACCACTGCCCCGCCAGCATGCCCACCAGTGCTGGCGCCAGCATCAGCAATGAAGCACCTAGCGCCTGGCCGCCCAAGGCATCTTGCCCGGCCAGGCCCAGGGCCAGCGCCAGGGTCGAGACCGTGAACGACAGGCCCAAAGCCTGGATCATCTCGTCGCGGTTCAGGCCAAGGCTTTGCAGGTACGGCACTGCCGGCATCACGAATACGCCGGTAGCGGCCGTGACTACGCCCGTCACCAAGCCGCACAGCGGCCCCAGCCACCCTTCCCGCGCTTGCGCCACGCGCAACCCTGGGCCCATCAGCCCATACACCGCATACACCAGCAACGCGGCGCCCAGCGCATGCGCGGCCCACGCGCCACTGTTGATGCCCAGCCATGCGCTGCCAAGCAGGGTGCCGACAAAGATCATCACCAGCATCGGCCCCAGGCGACGCAGCAGCACCCGCAGATGACCACCGGCAGCCAGCTGCCAGAGGTTGGTGAGTGTCGACGGCACGATGAGTAAAGCGGCAGCCTGCGCAGGCGGCATAGCCAGGCCCAGCAGGCCCATGGCGATGGTCGGCAAGCCGAGGCCGATGACGCCTTTGACGGTGCCGGCCAGCAGAAAGGTGATGACCACCAGCAGTGTCAGTGCCGGGCCAATGTGTTGATAGAACGCGATCAAGGTATTCATAGGGCCATGATGGCGTGCGCCAGGCTGGCTGAAAATCTGCCATATACTCAGCCTGACTATTGGTAGGACAGAGGCACATGCATTTCGACCTGATCGACCTCGCGCTTTTCCGGCACACCCTGGAATGCGGCAACATCACTGCCGGCGCCCGGCGCAGCCATCTGTCGCTGCCGGCTGCCAGTGCGCGCATCCGCGCGATGGAAGCGTCCCTGGGCACGCAATTGCTAGCGCGCAATCGCCGCGGCGTACAACCGACGCCTGCCGGGCAGGCGCTGTTGCAGCATGCCCGCCTGATCGCGCAGCAAGTGGAGCGCCTGCAATTCGACCTGAGCCAGTACGCCCAGGGGCTGCAAGGCCAGGTGCGGCTGTTGTGCAACACCGCGGCGCTGACCGAGTACCTGCCCGAATTGCTGGCCAGTTATCTGGCACAGAACCCCGGCGTCAGTGTCGATGTCCAAGAGCTGCCAAGCTTGCGCATCGTGCAGTCGATTACCCAAGGCATCGCCGACCTGGGGATCATTTCGACTGCGGCGCCCAGCGAGCATTTGCAGACCCTGCCCTTTCGCGATGACCCACTGGTGTTGGTGACCCCCCTTGCGCATCCGCTGGCGACACACCCTGCGCCGAGCTTCATCGACAGCCTGGCCCATGGTCATGTCGGGCTGGGAGCAGACAGCGCATTGGCCTTGTACCTGGAGGAACAGGCCCTGCGTGAAGGCTTGCGGATGCGCGTACGGGTACGAGCCGATGGCTTCGATGGGGTGCTGCGCATGGTCGCGGGGGGCGCCGGGGTCGGCGTTGTGCCCTTGGCTTCGGTGCAACGCTGGCAAGGGCTGCTGCCGCTGCACTGGGTGGCGCTTCGCGAGGACTGGGCCAACCGCCAGTTGATGGTGTGCGCGCGGGACTTTGCAGCGTTGCCAGGGTATGCGGCGAACTTGGTCAAGCGCTTGGCAGGCTGAGGCTACATTCGCTCAATGCACGTTTTTTGTAGGAGCGGCCTTGCGTCGCGAAAGGGCTGCGCAGCGGCCCCAGCAATATCTGCAAGGACCCTGAATTCTGGGGCCGCTGCGCGCCCCGTTCGCGACGCAAGGCCGCTCCTACACGAATAGGCGTAAATCTGCTCCGGCGCTTGCGGCCACCGGGGCTCTTTGCCCACAATCACGCTGCACCACGAAAAGGAGTTCCAAGTGCCCTCGATCTACCAGCTCAAACCCCGCTTCCAGGCCTTGCTCCGGCCCGGCGTCAAGCGCCTCTACGACCGTGGCGTCACCGCCAACCAGGTCACCGTCGCCGCCGCCTTGGTCTCGGTCCTGCTGGGCCTGCTGCTGGCCGAGTTCAGCCACATCACCTGGCTGTTCATCCTGATCCCGCTGTGGATGTTGCTGCGCATGGCGCTCAACGCCGTGGACGGCATGCTTGCGCGGGAATTCGGCCAGCAATCCAGGCTCGGTGCCTACCTCAACGAACTGTGCGACGTGATCGCTGACGCCGCGCTGTACCTGCCTTTCGCCCTGCTGGCTGGCGTCTGGCCCAGCTTGGTGGTGCTGGTGGTGCTGAGTGCGACCTTCAGCGAATACGCCGGCGTCATGGGCCCGCTGGCAGGCGCCTCGCGCCGCTACGACGGGCCGATGGGCAAGAGCGACCGGGCATTCGCCTTTGGCGTGCTGGGCACCGGCGTTGCGTTCGGCCTGCTCAACGCCACCTGGCTCAACGGCCTCTTGCTGGTCATCTTCGCGCTCTCGCTCTATACCCTCTACAACCGGGTTCGCCAAGGGCTGGTCGAAGCCCGCTGAGCCCATCGCCGCCGGACAAGGATTCTCGCCATGCGCCAAGCGCAATCGCTGCATTTCTCTACCCATGACGGTGTCGAGTTGCACTACCGTCATTGGCCCGCGACACGCAATGAACACCAGCCGCGCCGCGCCGTGGTGATGTTCCACCGTGGCCACGAACACGGCGGGCGCATGGCCCACCTGGCCGACGAACTGGACATGCCGGGCTACGATTTCTTCGCCTGGGATGCCCGCGGCCACGGCCAGTCGCCGGGCGCCCGCGGCGACAGCCCAGGGTTTGCCACCAGCGTGCGCGACGTGCAGACCTTCATCGAGCATCTGCAGACCGTGCACGGCATCGCCGAGCACGACATGGTGGTGCTGGCGCAAAGCGTCGGCGCCGTGCTGATCGCCACCTGGGCCCACGACTACGCACCCAAGGTACGCTGCCTGGTGCTGGCCTCGCCGGCGTTCAAGGTCAAGCTGTACGTGCCCTTCGCACGGCCCGGCCTGAAGCTGCTCAAGGCCGTGCGCGGCAACTTCTTCGTCAACAGTTACGTCAAGCCGCGCCTGCTTACCCATGACCCCGAGCGGGTCATGTCGTACGTGGCCGACCCGCTGATCAGCCGGCCGATTTCGGTGACCATGCTGCTGGGCCTGTACGAAGCCGCCGACCGTGTGGTGGCTGACGCCCAGGCTATTCAGGTACCGACGCAGTTGCTGGTCTCTGGCGCGGACCTTGTGGTCGAGCGCAAACCGCAGGAGCGCTTTTTCGAGCGCCTGGGCAGTGCACGTAAAGAAATGCACATCCTCCCGGGCTTTTTCCATGACACCCTCGGTGAACGCGACCGCGCCCATGCGCTGAAGCGCATCGATCGCTTCGTCGCACATTGCTTCGACAGCCCTGTTACCGCGCCTTCGCTGCTCGATGCCGACAAGGTCGGCGCCAGCTGCGCCGAAGCCGAAAGCCTGGCCGCGCCCTTGCCACGCAACTCGCCCCGCGACCTCTACTGGCGCGCCACCCGTGCCAGCCTGCGCCTGGGCAAAGGGCTGGCCGAGGGCGTGAAGCTGGGGTTCGACACCGGCTTCGACTCTGGCAGCACCCTCGACTACGTCTACCGCAACCAACCGACGGGCAAAGGCAAGCTGGGCCGCATGGTCGACCAGAACTACCTCAACGCCATCGGCTGGCGCGGCATTCGCCAGCGCAAACTGCACGTCGAAGAACTGCTGCGCGAGGCCATTGCCCGCCTGCGCGCCGAGCAGCGGCCAGTGCATATCGTCGACATCGCCGCCGGCCACGGCCGTTACATCCTCGAAGCCTTGGAGGAACTCGAACAACGGCCGGACTCCATCCTGCTGCGCGACTACAGCGAACTGAACGTGCAACAAGGCAGCGCATTGATCGCCGAAAAAGGCCTGGCCGAGGTTGCTCGCTTCGTCCAGGGCGATGCCTTCGACCGCGCCAGCCTCGCGGCGCTGCAGCCAGGGCCTACGCTGGCCGTGGTGTCTGGCCTGTACGAACTGTTCCCCAGCAACGCGTTGGTGAGCAATTCCCTGGCCGGCCTTGCCGATGCCGTCGAAGCAGGCGGTTACCTGGTCTACACAGGGCAACCTTGGCACCCTCAACTGGAGATGATCGCGCGTGCCCTGACCAGCCATCGTGGCGGCGAGGCGTGGGTGATGCGCCGGCGCAGCCAGGCAGAGATGGACCAACTGGTCGAGGCAGCGGGCTTCCGCAAGCTGGCCCAGCGCATCGACGAATGGGGCATCTTCAGCGTCAGCCTGGCGCAACGGGTGCGTGAATGAACCCAACGCGTGAGCCCGGGCTGATTCGGCGGGGCGTGTTCTGGCTGTTGCTGCTGGGGCCGTTCTTCTTCCTCAGCTATGGGCTGGTGAATACTCACACTGCCAGCCGCAGTGATGTCGGCAGCCTGGTGTTCGGCTGGGAGCACGGCATGCCGCTGTGGCCCTGGACGATCATCCCGTACTGGTCGATCGACCTGCTGTACGGGTTGTCCTTCCTGCTGCCACGCACGCGCCAAGAGATGGACCGGCATGCCCTGGCGCTGCTCACGGCACAGGTGATCAGCGTCAGTTGCTTCCTGCTCTGGCCGCTGCGGTTCACCTTCGAACGGCCAGAAATGGCTGGGCTGTTCGGCTGGCTGTTCGATGTGCTGATGGGCTTCGACAAGCCTTACAACCAGGCGCCTTCGCTGCACATCGCGTTGCTGGTGATCATCTGGACGATGTTCGCCCGGCACGTGCACCGCCAGCCCTGGCGCTGGGTGATGCATGGCTGGATGGCGTTGATCGGCGTGTCGGTGCTGACCACCTGGCAGCATCACTTCATCGACGTGCCCACCGGGGCATTGGCAGGGTTTGTCTGCTTATGGCTATGGCCGTGGCAAGGTCGCCTGCCATGGCAGCAGGCCCGCCTTGCGCACGATGGCAAATGCCAGCGGCTGGCGCTGTGTTATGGCGTTGGGGCCTTGCTGTGTGCGGGGCTGGCCTACGCGGTGGGAGGTGCCGGGTTGTGGCTGTCTTGGCCAGCCGTGGCGCTGTTGTGGGTGGCACTGAACTACGGTTTGTTCGGCGCGGGTGGTTTTCAGAAGGGCGCCGATGGGCGCTTGTCCAGCGCCGCGACCTGGCTGCTGCTGCCCTATCTGATCGGGGCGTGGATCAATTCCAGGGTCTGGACACGGCGCCATCCGCAGGCGGATGAGGTGTGTGACGGGGTATTCCTGGGGCGGATTCCTGGCCGTGGTGAGGGCGCGCAGTTCGCTGCCATCGTCGACCTTTGCGCAGAGCTGCCGTGCCGCACTGAGGCCGCTCTCACCGCTCAGAACTACCGCTCGCTTCCCACCCTGGACTTGATCGTGCCCGACAGCAACCTGTTGCACGAAGCTGCAAATGCTATCGAGCAGTTGCGCCAGCAAGGCCCTCTGCTGGTCTGTTGCGCTCTGGGATATTCGCGCAGCGCCAGCGCCGTGGCGGCCTGGCTGGTACTCACGGGGCGCTGCGCCGATGCTGACCACGCTGAACAGCGGATACGCAGCGCACGCGCTGGCGTGGTCTTGCACGCGGCCCATCGACAGGCCCTGCAACAACTTGGCGCACAGCGATGAACCTGCAACTGACTGCCAGCCTACTGGCCCGGGGCCCCCAGCTGGAGCGCCTGTCGGACGGCATCACGCTGCTCGCCCTGGGCGTTGGCCTGGCGCCCTTGCTGGGCGCCGCGCTGCCGCCACTGGGCAGCCTGCTATGCGCGCTGCTGCTGGCGCTCGGCGTGCTGCACAAGTACTGGGCCATCCGCGTGGCCCTGGACGCCGAACTGTTCGCCCACCTTGGCGCCAGCCAAGACCTACCTGCAGACACGCAAGCGCTGGACCGTGCCTTGTTCGACCTCAACCTGAAACCGCACGCCAAGGATAGCCGCGACTGGCCCGCTCGCAGCCAAGCCGCATTAGCCCTGCTGCGCCGCCAAGCCATGTGCCTGGGCCTACAACTGTTGCTGGCCTTGGCTACCCTGCTGACATTGCCCTTTACCGGATGACCACCGCCCCATGCTTGCGACCTTGACTGCTTTCGTCATCACTTCGGCCGCCCGGCTGATCACTGGCGCCCGTGCGTTATGGCTCGGCTGCACACCGCAGCCGGTGCAACGCCTGTACTTCGCCAACCACAGCAGCCACGGCGACTTCGTGCTGCTCTGGGCCTCGCTGCCAGAACCCTTGCGCAGGCGCACCCGTCCGGTGGCCGGGGCCGACTACTGGGCGAAGCCCGGTATTCGCGACTTTCTCATCCGCAAGGTGTTCAACGGCGTCTTGATCGACCGCCAGCGCGCAGAAGGCCAAGGCAGCCCCCTGCAGCCGATTCTTGAGGCCGTGGCCCAGGGCGATTCGTTAATCTTCTTCCCGGAAGGCACCCGCAACCTGGGCGACGAGCCGCTCATGCCATTCAGAAGCGGCCTGTACCATTTGGCTGCGGCCAACCCCGACGTCGAGCTGGTGCCGGTGTGGATCGCCAACCTCAACCGGGTCATGCCCAAGGGCCGCGCCCTGCCATTGCCGCTGCTGTGCACGCTGAGCTTTGGCGAACCTCTCCACCTGCTGGCTGATGAAAACAAGCAGGCCTTTCTCGAGCGGGCCAGCCAGGCCCTGCTGAACCTGGCGCCGAAGGATGCCTGACATGGACGACAATACCCTTTCGCTGTTCGCCGGCATCGGCGCCCTGCTGCTGCTCGCCAGCGTGATCGGCCGCCTGCTCAAGTGGCGTGCCGGCCCCGCGCCGCATGCGGTGATCGACAACCTCAACGCCCGCATCAACGCCTGGTGGGTGATGGTGCTGGTGATCGGCATCGCCTTCCTGTTCGGCAAGTACGGCGTGATCGTGCTGTTCTACGGCGTGTCGTTCTATGCGCTGCGCGAGTTCATGACCCTCACCCCCACCCGGCGCAGCGACTACCCGGCGTTGGTGGCGGCGTTCTATGTGGCGCTGCCGGTGCAGTACGTGCTGATCGCCATGGACTGGTATGGCTTGTTCAGTATTTTCATCCCGGTTTATCTGTTTTTGCTGCTGCCGATCCTTGCCAGTTTCGGCGGCGACACCACGCGCTTTCTCGAGCGCGCATCAAAGGTGCAATGGGGGCTGATGATCGCGGTGTATTGCGTGTCTTCGGTGCCCGCGCTGATGACCCTCGACATCCCCGGGTTCGAGGGCCGCAACCTGCTGCTGATCGCCTGGCTGATCCTCGTGGTGCAAATCAGCGACGTGCTGCAATACGTGTGCGGCAAGCTGTTCGGCAAACGCAAGGTGGCGCCCAACCTATCGCCCTCGAAAACCCTCGAAGGCCTCGTCGGTGGCGTGGCACTGGCCACACTGATCGGCGCCCTGCTGTGCTGGATTACCCCGTTCAACTTCTGGCAGGCGGCACTGATGGCCCTGACCGTGAACGCCATGGGCTTCTTCGGCGGGCTGGTCATGTCGGCGATCAAGCGTGACCGTGGGGTGAAAGACTGGGGGCACATGATCGAAGGCCACGGCGGCATGCTCGACCGGATGGACTCGGTGTGCTTTGCGGCGCCGGTGTTTTTCCACTTTGTGCGGTATTGGTGGGCTTGAGAAAGATGCGCCTCTTAGCAGGTAAACCTGCCCCCACAGGTGCAACGCCAATCCCTGTGGGAGCGGGTTTACCCGCGAAGAGGCCGGCCCAACCGACACATAGCTCAGCCTTCTAACCCCTGCGCCGCATCATCCAGCAATGCTTTGGCCATACCACTCAGGTAGTGCGCCGCCCACATCAAGCTGCCCCCGCCCTGCTCCGCCAGGGCCGACTCCAGTGTCAGAGCTGCCGCTGATCCACATAGCGCAGTCAGGCACCTGGACGTCGAGCCCAGACAACTGCGGCGCGGCCAATGGCCCTATGGTGTCGAGTCATTCAGCCAGTCACCAGGAGTTGTGCCATGTCCGATTTCATCACCGTCCTGCGCGAAACCTGCCCGACGCCGGTCGTGGACGCCACCAAGTGGAAGCGCATCGGCGGCGATCCGCACACCGTCAACCTGAACGCCTACCTGTCGGCCGACGGCAGCAAAATCATGGGTACCTGGATCTGCACCCCGGGCAAGTTCGAGGTGAACTATGACAAGTGGGAATTCTGCCACTTCCTCGACGGCTACTGCATCATCACCCCTGAAGGCGAAGAGCCGAAGCACCTGAAAGCCGGTGATGTATTCGTGATCGAACCTGGTATGAAAGGCACCTGGGAAGTGGTCGAAACGGTGCGTAAGTACTTCGTGTTCGCCTGATTCGTTAGGCTGCAAATCCCCCTGTAGGAGCAGCCTTGCGCTGCGAAAGGGCCAAACCAGGCATAGCAATTGTGTTGCCTTGGCTGGCCTCTTCGCAGCACAAGGCTGCTCCTACAAGAGGCTTCACCAGCACGTTCGGGCAAAAAAAATCGCGGAGCAGGTGCCCTTCCCTCTGGTGCGCAGTTACAGAGGGAAGGCCGCCTGGCCCGCGATGAAATACACCTCGCTCGTCAATCCTGCTTGCGGTACCCCTCGACGATGGCCGAGAAGTCTTTGCCCCCCTCCCCGCGCAGGCTCATTGCCTGATACAGCTGCTGTGCCACGGCACCCAGAATCACCGGCTGGTGCGCCTGGCGTGCAGCTTCGGTAGCCAGCCCCAAGTCCTTGAGCATCAATTCGGCGCCAAAGCCGCCGGTGTAACCGCGTGAAGCCGGTGCGGTCTCGATGATGCCCGGCCACGGGTTGTACGTGTCTGAACTCCAGCAACGCCCGGTCGAGCTGTTGATGATGCCGGCCAGCACCTTGGTGTCGATGCCCAGTGCGTTACCCAGGGCCATGGCCTCTGACACGCCGATCATCGAGATGCCCAGCAGCAGGTTGTTACAGATCTTGGCAATCTGCCCTGTGCCGACCTCACCACAGTGCACGATGTTGCGGCCCATCTGCTCCAGCACCGGTTTGAGCGTGGCAAACAGCTCGGCACTGGCACCGACCATGAAAGTCAGGGTGCCGGCCGCCGCGCCGCCCGTACCACCGGACACCGGCGCATCGCCCATGTCGACGCCCTTGGCCGCTGCGGCCTTGGACACCTCGCGGGCGGTCTGCGGGTCGATGGTGCTGCAGTCCACGGTCGGCGTGCCGGGGCGTATGCCCGCCAGCACGCCATCATCGTTCAGGTAGACGCTGCGCACATGGGCTGCGGCCGGCAGCATGGTGATCACCAGCTCACTGTTGGCCGCCGCTTCCTTGGGTGACGGGCTGACCTGCCCGCCCAGTTCAGCGAGCTCGGCCAGCACGGTCTTGTTCAGGTCAAACAGGTTCAGCTGATGCCCGGCCTTGATCAGGTTGCGGGCCATGGGCGCGCCCATGTTGCCCAGGCCGATGAATGCAATACGCATGGCGAACTCCTTAGCGCAGGCTGATGGTGGTGTTCACACCGTCATTGACGCTGTCGTCATCGAACCAGCGGGCGGTGACGGTCTTGGTCTGAGTGTAGAACTGCACCACTTGCTTGCCGTAAGGGCCGAGATCACCCAGCTTGGAGCCGCGCGAGCCGGTGAAGCTGAAGAACGGTACCGGTACCGGGATCGGGATGTTGATGCCGACCTGGCCGATGTCGATCTCGCTCTGGAACTTGCGTGCAGCCGCGCCGCTCTGGGTGAACAGGCCGGTGCCATTGCCGAACGGGTTGCTGTTGACCAGGGCGATGGCTTCATCGAGGGTGTCGACTTCCAAGGTCACCAGCACCGGGCCGAAGATTTCCTGGGTGTAGACCTGCATGTCGGTTTTCACCCCAGAGAACAGGGTCGGGCCAACGAAGTTGCCTTGCTCATAGCCCGGCACCGTGACGCCGCGGCCATCGAGTTCGAGCTTGGCGCCTTCCTTGATGCCGCTTTCGATCAAGCCCAGTACCCGCTCCTTGGCCCGCTTGGACACCACCGGCCCGACATCGGTGCCAGGCTCAGAGCCGGCATTGACCTTGAGCTTGCTGGCGGCCTCTTTGATGTCCGGCAGCCACTCGCGGGCCTTGCCCACCAGCACCGCCACGGAGGTTGCCATGCAGCGCTGGCCGGCCGCGCCAAAAGCCGCGCCGACCAGGGCGTTGACGGTTTGGGTGCGGTTAGCGTCAGGCAGCACCACGGCGTGGTTCTTCGCGCCCATCATCGACTGCACGCGCTTGCCGTGCTGGCTGCCCAGGTTATAGACGTGGGTGCCGACTTCGGTAGAGCCGACGAACGAGATCGCCTTGATGTCTTGATGGGTGCAGATCGCATCCACTACCTGCTTGCCGCCATGCACCACGTTGAGCACACCGGCCGGCACGCCGGCTTCCAGCGCCAGCTCCACCAGCATCATGGTCGACAGTGGGTCCTGCTCGGAAGGCTTGAGCACGAAGGTGTTGCCGCAGACGATGGCCATGGGGAACATCCACAGCGGGATCATGGCCGGGAAGTTGAACGGGGTGATGCCCGCGCACACGCCGATCGGCTGGCGCAGGGTGTAGGTGTCGACGCCGCCGGCAACGTTCTCGGCGAACTCGCCCATCTGCAGGGTGCCGATCGAAGCGGCGTGCTCGACCACTTCCAGGCCGCGGAAGATGTCGCCTTCGGCATCGGCGAGGGTTTTGCCCTGCTCGGCGCTGAGGGTTTGGGCGATGCGTTTGGTGTGTTCGCGGATCAGCGCCTGCAGCTTGAGCATGATGCGCATGCGCGCGCCGATTGGGGTGTCACGCCAGGTCTTGAAGGCGCGATGGGCAGCGGCCACGGCAGCGTCGACTTCCTCGACGGTGGCGAACGGCACCCGCGCCAACACCTCTTGGGTGGCCGGGTTGACGATGTCGCGCCATTCGGTGGTCTTGGATTCGACCCATTGGCCATCGATCAGCAGCTTGACCTGCGCGACCTTGGTCTGGTCGGGGGATTGAGGTGCGTTCATCTGGGTTCTCCTTGGAATTATTGTCGGGTCGAGATCGCCAGCGCCGTGCAAACGCGAGGTGGCGTCCTGGGGCTTTTTTCGAGTATAGATGTGCAAACATCCAACAAGAACGCACAAAAAAACCGGATCATCATGCAAAAAGACCTCACATCCCTGAGCGCGCTCAACTGGGACGACCTGAAGTTCTTCCTCGAAGTGGCCCGCACCCGCAAAGCCAGTAGCGCCGCCAAGCGCCTGAGCGTCGACTACACCACGGTGTCACGGCGCATCACCTCGCTGGAGGGTGCGCTGGGCACGTTGTTGTTCGAAAAATCCCGGACCAACGGCTTCGTCCTGACCGCCGAAGGTCAGCGCCTGCTGGGTTATGCCGAGTCGATCGAAAGCACTTTGCACATGGCGTGCGAGCAGGTTTCGGGGTCGGGCGTGGCGTTGTCGGGGCATGTGCGCATGGGCTGCACCGAAGGTTTTGGCAGCTTCTTTGTCACGCCGCAACTCAGCCACTTCGTCGATGCGTATCCGGCCATTTCGGTGGATATCTTGCCGTTGCCGCACTTCATCAGCCTGTCCAAGCGCGAGGCGGATATCGTCATCGCCCTGGAACGCCCTGAACACGGCCCCTATGTGTGCTGCAAGCTGTGCGACTACCGGCTGCGGCTGTACGCCACCCAGACATACCTGGATAACCACGCGCCGATTCGGCAGGTCGGGGACTTGGCGAAGCACCCGTTCATTAGTTATGTGGATGACCTGGCGTTCAGTTCGGAGCTGTTGTACCTGGCCAACCTGATTCCCAATGCCAACGCGCATTTGCGCAGTACCAGTGTGATTGCCCAGTACACCGCGGCATTGCAGGGGCGTGGGCTGGCAATCTTGCCGTGTTTTCTGGCGGCGCAGGACCCGCGGCTGGTGACGGTGTTACCGGCGGAGATCGAGGTGACGCGGCAGTTCTGGATGTATTGCCGGGAGGACTTGAGGAAGCTGAAGCGGATAACCCTGTTGTGGGATTACATTCGCGAGGTGACCGAGGCGAATGCGCCGTTGTTGATGGGCGAGACGCGCGAGATGCGGTTTGCTCAGGGGTAGATCGATAAGGCGTCAGGGTGCCCCATCCTAACCAGTATTAGGCTCTGTACGAACGTTTTGTGGGAGCGGGCTTGCCCCGCGATGGAGTGCGAAGCGCTCCTATACCCGATATCAAATAGTGCAAAGACGCCGCGAATTCAGGCTTTGCTGCCGCGTTGCGGCAGATCGCGGGGCAAGCCCACTCCCACAACGACGGATGACCATACTTTTCGTACAAAACCTAACAGGGGGGGCTGTTCAGTAGGACGCCACGATGATCGATACGCGTCGATTTTCGGTGCGCCCGGCGGCGCTGCGGTTGTCCGCCACCGGCTGGGTGCTGCCCAGGCCGCGGGTCTGGATGTTCTGCGCGGGCATGCCGACGCCGATCAGCGTTCTGGCCACACTCTGTGCGCGGCGCTCGGACAATTGCTGGTTATAGGTGGCCCTGCCCGACGCATCCGCGTGGCCATCCACCCGCACACGTTGGAGACCTACGCCCAGCAACGCTTTGCCAATTCGCTCGACGATCGCCTGGCTCTGGCCATTGAGGCTGTCCAGGTCACTGCCGAACAGTACCTTGCCGGACAGGTCAAAGGCCCAACCTTCATCAGTCGGGGCAAAGCCTTCACGCTTGAGCACGGCGATTTGCTCGGCAGTCAGCCCCTTGGGTGTGGTCTGGCAACCGGTAAGCGCCAGCATGGCAAGCAGCAACGCCCAAAGGGGAAAACGCAAACGATGAATCACGGGTTCAACTCCTGTTCTTGATTTCGGTGGCGGACCGTTCCGTCTGCGCCACTTGCCAATGGCCACGGTGCTTACGCTTGGCCTGGTACATTGCCGCATCGGCGGCGTCCAGAAGGCTGGCAGGGTCAGTGCCATCCTGGGGGTAAAAGGCGATGCCGACACTCAGCGAGGTGGCAATGCTGCTGCCACTGTCCAGCTGTACCGGCAGTTTCATGCTGGCGACGATTTTCTCGGCGATGAGTTCGGCGTCTGAGCGCGACTGCAGCGGCGTCAGCAACACCGCGAACTCGTCGCCGCCCAGGCGCGCCACCAGGTCATGCTCACGCAGTTGGGCGCGAATGCGGTCGGCCACGCTGATCAGCACTTCATCGCCCACGGCATGGCCGAGGCTGTCGTTGATCTGCTTGAAGTGGTCACTGTCGAGGAACAGCAGCGCCAGATGATCTTGCTGCCGCGCAGCGTTGCGCAGGCTGCGGCTGAGGCGGCCTTCGAAAAAGGCGCGGTTGGGCAGGCCGGTCAGGCTGTCGTGGCTGGCCTGGTGAGCAAGGGTCTGGTTTTCGCTCTGCAGGTGGCTGTGCCACACCTCCAGTTCATCGAGCAAGGCGTTGAAGTCGTTACTCAGCTCGTTAAGCTCGGCAATCGGGGCTTCTGGCACACGGCGGTCGAAACGACGTTCACGGCGGGCAGCATGGGCAACGCTGGCCAGGGCACGCAATGGGCGAACGATGTTGCCGAGCAGGCGCCGCGACAAGTACAGGGCGATGACGGCGCTGAGTACCATGCACAACAGGATCCCGCCTAAGCCACCGAGCAGGAACAACAACAGGCTGCGGCCTTGGCCAATCAGTTCGATATGCCCGACCTTTTGCTGCTGGTGAATGATCGGCAGGTTGGCCGGCTCGTCCAGCAGCGCGGTGGCGACCTGGGTTTCCAGGTGCGCAAGCATGCCGCTGTCGTTGCGTTGCCAGTGGGCCAGTTGCTCGCCTTCATTGTTGAAGACCTTGGCGTCGGCCACCTCTTCGGTACTGGCAATCAGTGCCAGCGCCTCACTGGCCGCAACGCTGTCGTCGAATACCACGGCGGCTTCGACGGTGTAGGTGATCGAGCGGGCGATCAGGTGCAGGTTGTGGTTGGCATAGACCTGCAAGGCAAGCACGCCCAGCACGGTCAGCGAAATACCGACCAGGCCCACGGCGAGCAGGGCGACACTGAGGTGGCCACGGCCGAGCACTGAACGCAAGGTCGGGCGAATACGCCTGTTGGTCGTTTTCATGGCTGCGCACCTCGGCGCCGCGACAATTGCAGCACGCTGGGGTGGATGCGTACGCCGGAACGGGCCACGGAATCGAGGTTCACTTCAAAGGCGACCTGCTGGTCGCTGACCCGCAGGCAGAACAGGCTGCCGACCGTACACGGGTCGTCGGCCTCGCTGATGCTCAGCACTGGATGGCCGCTGACACGCTGGAACAAGCGGTCGCGCTGGCCCTGATCGAGTTTACCGATGTAGAGGGCATCACAGGCCTGGGCAACCTGCGCATCGTCAGCCAGCAGCCGACGCACCTGCAGCGGCCGCCCGGACTCCTGCACGTGACCCTTGATCAGGTCGTCTGCGTATTCGGTGGGGCCGATCAGGCACAGGCGCAGGGGCACAGGCTCGATGGGCCAGCGGGCGTAACTGAAGATCCCCAACACCACCTGGGTAACAGCCTTGGCACGTTGCTGTGCCTGCACAGCGGTTGCTGAGGTTTCCGCCCAGGCAGGGCCTGCCAGTAGTAACAGGACCGCCAGCAACAGCGAAAGCGTACAGCGCGTCACTCGCCTTCCGGCCACGGTCATGTGGGAAATCTCTCGAAGTCCTTTCAGATGTTGGCGCAACGATAGCACATGGCCGCCAATCGTACCTGGCGGCCAGTGTCAGACCTGTTCGAGCATCAGGCCGGAAATGCGCCGCACCTTGCGCGACACCGCCTCCTCGAAGATGCCCTGCCGTGGTTCGATCAGGCTGAAGCAATGCTTGGCGCGGGTGATGCCGGTGTACACAAGCTCCTTGGTCAGCACCGGGTTAAGGGCGTCCGGCAGCACCAGGGCGGTATGGCTGAACTCCGAGCCCTGGGACTTGTGCACCGTCATGGCGAACACGGTTTCCACTTCGTTGAGCCGGCTTGGCAAGACGAAACGTACCCCACCGTTGCCGTCGTTACGCGGGAAGGCAACCCGTAGCAGGGGCTCGCCCCGCTCATCGGGCAGGCGCAAGGCGATGCCGATGTCGCCGTTCATCAGGCCCAGGCCATAATCATTGCGGGTCACCAGCACCGGACGGCCCTCATACCAAGGCTGCTGAGCGTCGATCAGCCCGGCGTTGTGCAGCACCCGCGCCACCCGTTCGTTAAGGCCTTCGACACCCCATGCGCCCCTGCGTACCGCGCAGAGCAGCTGGAAGTTCTCGAAACTGTGCAGCACCTTGCTTGCCCATTGCTCCCAGAGCGGGTCATCGAACGCGGTGGCCGGAGCCGGCCGATAGCGGCCCAGGGTCCGCAGGTAGCTGCGATAGCCTTGAGGCCCTTCTGCGCCGCGGTTGAGGCCGTCGAGCAGTAGACGGTCGAAGGCGCGATCGTGTTCGTTCTTCAGCGCCAGGCCGTTGACATCCGGCGGTGGCATCGCGAGCAGATTGCGCGCCGCATGGGATTCCTGACGGTTGACCAGCCGCGCCAACTGGCCAATCCCGCTGCCTTCGCCGAAGCGCCGGGAGAAACGCAGCATCACTACCTGCTGGGCCAGCGGATTGCGCTGCGCATCACCGGGTTTGAGACCACTGCCTTCCAGCGACTGGCCACCAATCTGCTCCAGCCACGCCTGGGTCGCGGGTGAGTAACAGCCCTCTTCGGCATCCCGGCACAGGTCGCCCAATACCGCCCCCGCCTCGACCGAGGCCAACTGGTCTTTGTCACCCAGCAGGATCAGCCGTGCGCGGGGTGGCAGGGCGTCGAGGAGGTTGGCCATCATCTCCAGGTCGATCATCGAGGCTTCGTCGACCACCAGCACGTCCAATGGCAACGGGTTGCCCGCGTGATGACGGAAATGCCGCGACCCGGGGCGGCTGCCCAGCAGCCGGTGCACGGTGCTGACCTCGGTAGGAATGTGCCCGCGCACGGCTGCGCTGACGTGCAGGCGCTCGACCTGCTGGCCAATGGATTCGGTCAAGCGCGCAGCGGCCTTGCCGGTCGGCGCGGCCAGGCGAATACGCAGAGGCCTGCCCTGCTCCACTGCTGGGGCCTGCAGCAAGGCCAGCAGGCGCACCACCGTGGTGGTCTTGCCGGTACCAGGGCCGCCGGTGATGATGCTGAAGCCAGCGCGGGTCGCCAGGGCGCACGCCAGCTTTTGCCAATCAACCTGACCGGCCAGGGCACCCGCGTCGAACAGCTGCGCCAGGCGCGCCGGCAAGTCAGCCGGTGCGGCTTCATCCTGGTTCAGGCGCTGGCGCAAGTTCTGGTCGATGCGCCGTTCGTAGTTCCAATAGCGGCGCAGGTACAGGCGCTCGCCACTGAGCACCAGCGGCCGTGCCTGCTGGCCTGGGGTGTCGCCGGCGGCCACCAGTGGGCTGGCAGCGATGCGCTGGCGCCAGGCCTGAAGGTCCAGGTCTGCAAGCAGTTGCGAAGGCAGCAGCAAGGGGCCGATCAAGGCGTCGCCTTCAGGCGGCAGCGACAGTGCAAAGTCCGGTTCGGCCAGGGTTTGCTGCAAGTCCAGGCAGACATGGCCGTGGCCCAGCTGATGGCTCGCCAGGGCAGCCGCCAGCAACAGCAAGGGGTCGCTGCCCGGGGCGCGTTCTTCGAGAAACGACACGAACGCGCGGTCGAGGGCTCGCAGCCAGCCACGCTCGACCCAACGGTCCAGCAGTTGCAGCAGGTCAGCGCTGACACGCTGCGGCGCCAGGGCCAGCAGGTGTTCGGCGTGCAGCGGCGTGGGCAGCAGGTCGGTGAGGGTTCGGCTCATGGTGCGGCTCCGGCAAACAGGTCCTGCTGTGCGGGTGCATGCTCGCCACGGAACAGCGCATCGAGGGCTTCGATCAGTGCCCGCGGCGGCTTGACGAAGTACACGCCATGACCGCTGCTGTTGGCACCGCGCAGGAAGATGAACAGGGCGCCGCCGACATGGCGGTCGTAATCGTAGTCAGGCAGGCGGGCGCGCAGTTGGCGGTGCAGGGCCAGCAGGTAGAGCACGTACTGCAGGTCGTAACGATGCTCGAGGATGGCCTTTTCCATGGCCTGGCTGTCGTAGGACTGGATGTCCGGGCCCAGCCAGTTGGATTTGTAATCGGCCACGTAATAGCGCCCGTCCAGCTCGAAGGCCAGGTCGATGAAGCCCTTGAACATGCCGTTGAGCAGCGTCGGCTGTGCCGCCGGCCGCGCCTGGCCTGGGTGCGTATAACGCGCCACCAGTTGATCGAGCTGTTCGGCGTCGACCTGATGGCTGGCGAACCAGAACTCCATTTCGATCTGGTAGTGACGCAGGTCCGCCAGGGTGAGGCTTACGTCGTGGGCCAGTACAGGCAGCGGTTCGTTCAGCAACTGGCGCAGCCACGGCGTCAGCGTCGGGATCCAGCCGGTCCAGTCACGGCGGTTGCAGCGCTGGCCGACCGTGCGCTCGATCAGCTCGGGGTTGCCGCTGACCTCCGCGAAGCCTTCTCGGCCGGCCCATTCCAGCAGGCCATGCAGGAAGGTGCCGGGGTTTGGCCCGCGTGGGAAGCGGTGGATATCCCCCCCTTCAGCCGGCACCTCACGCAGCAGCTGCGCATCGAGGACTTCGTCATCCAGCAGCTGCTGAGCCTGTGAGCTGTCGGCACCGAGGGTCTGGTCCCCGACGCGCAAGGCACTATAGGACGCAATCCACCAGTGCTCGGCGGCCGCTCGCCGGGGCTTGCGCGCAGGCAGCAGCTCACGTTCGGCGTGCGGCGTGCGGTACAGCTGATCGTCGGCCAGCGGCAGCGGTGGGCACTCAATGTACGGGCAGCTTGATGCCAACGCCTGCAGCCAGTCCGCCAATTGCCCGGACCCCGTCAACGCAAGGCCACCGCCAAGCAGGTAACCGAGGGCTGAGCGGTGCAGTTGCGAGCTCTTCTGGTTGCCGCGCTTGAGGTCGGCGACGCCAAGCCAGCACGCATGCTGGGCGCGGGTCAGGGCCACGTAGAGCAGACGCAGGTCCTCGGCCAGGCGCTCGTCGTCGGCGCGTGCGATCTGCTCCTGATCAGGGGTTAACGTCAGGTGCGCGTTGCCTTGGCTGTCATGCCAGGCCAAGGGCAGACGGGTACCGTCCACGGGCTTGCTGGTGCAGATGAACGGCAAGTAGACCAAGGGGTATTCGAGGCCCTTGGACTTGTGGATGGTCACCACTTTGACCAGTTGCTCGTCGCTCTCCAGCCGCAGGATCTGTTCTTCACCGGCCTGACCGGAACTGGCCAGGTGTTCGGCCAGATGACGGATCAACGCTTGCTCGCCATCGAGCTCGCCCGCCGCCTGTTGCAGCAGCTCGGCCAGGTGTAGCAGGTTGGTCAGCACACGCTCGCCGTCACTGCGGGCGATGAGCGTGCGCGGCAGCTGGAAGTCGTGCAGCAAGTGGCGCAGCATCGGCAGCACGCCTTGGCGCTGCCAGGTATCGCGATAGCGCCGAAAACGCATGACCCAGTCTTCCCACACCCGTTCGTCCTGGTTCAGCTTGTCCAGCGCCGCCAGTGACAGGTCGAGGGTAAGGCTGGCCAGCGCGGCCTTGAGCAGGCGCTCCGAATCCGGCTCGGCGCAGGCCTTGAGCCAGGCCAGCAGGTCATGCGCCTCTTGGGCGGCGAACACCGAGTCCTTGTCGGACAGGTACACGCTGCGCACATCACGCGCGGCCAGTTCGGCACGGATCATCTGTGCCTCGTGGCCGTCGCGCACGAGAATGGCGATATCCGAAGGCAGGCAGGGGCGCAGTTCACCTTCGCCGTTGCGGAAACCCGCCGTACCCTGCTGCCCACCGTTGAGCAAGGCGACAATATGGCTGGCGCAGCTGGCAGCCAGGTGCTGGCGGTAAACGCTACTCGATACCGGCTCTTCGCTCTGCAGGTGCCAGCATTGCAGGGCTGCGCTTGGCTGGCCGTCCACCAGCAGGTGCTCGCTACGGCCTTTGGCGCGGACCTCGATGAAGGGCAACGGGTTGTCTTGCGCTTCACGGAACAGAAACGCCCCTCGCCCCTCGCCTCTGGCCTCGGCCTGGAGAAACACCTGGTTGACCGCCGCGACCATGGCCTGGCTCGAACGGTAGTTGGTGTCCAGGCTGTGCAGACGCCCGGTGGTGGCGCGCCGGGCAGCGAGGTAGGTATAGATGTCGGCACCGCGGAAGGCATAGATCGCCTGCTTGGGGTCGCCAATCATGAACAGCCCGGTTTCAGGGCGGTTCTCGCTGATCTGGTAGATCCGCTCGAAAATCCCGTACTGGACCGGGTCGGTGTCCTGGAATTCGTCGATCAGCGCTACCGGGAACTGCTCACGAATCAACCCGGCTAGGCGCTCGCCGGCCTCACTGGCCAAGGCATGTTGCAGCCGCAGCAGCATGTCGTCGAAGCCCATCTCGGCGCGCCGGCGCTTTTCCACTTCGAAGCGCGCCGACACCCAGCCAGCAGCGTGTTCAAGCAACTGCGCATCCGGGCTGGCGAGGGCCTGCAACTGTTGCTGCAGCGTTTGCATGGCGTGCAGCCCGGGGTGATCGGGTGGCTCGCCAGACTTCCAGGCCTCGGCCATGCCCGCTGGCGTCAGGCGGGTGAAGCCGGTGCCAAGATCGAGCTCCACGGCCTGCTCGTCGCCGGCCCAGACGCACAGCTTGTCGAACCAGGGTTCAAAATAGCGTGCCTGCATCTTGCGCCCGTCGGCCTGCTTGGCGGCCACGGCATCGCGGCAGATCTGCCGCAGTTCCTCGGCCCATTGTGCCCAGGGCGCCTTGAGCGCAGCCAACTGCTCGGTACGTTGCCCAAGCGCGTTTTGAATCAACGCTTCGGGCGCTTGCCCGTCCTGCTGTGCCCGTACCCGGCCGAACAGCGGGCGAATCCGCGGCAACAGCGCGTCGGGGCTGCCCCAATGCCCACGCACCCAGGCCAGGGCCTCACCTTGCATGCCATAGCAGAACCGGCGCCAGTAATCGCGCATGACCTGGCCCAGCAAATCGCTGTGATCGGTCTCGAGTGTCTGGGTGAACAGGCTGCCGCTGTCGAACGCGTGCTCGCGGAGCATGCGCTGGCACCAACCGTGGATGGTCGACACTGCGGCTTCGTCCATCCATTGCACGGCGATTTCCAGGCGGCTGGCACAACGTGGCCAAGCCTCTTGCGGGTAATCGTCGCGCAACTGGTGCAGCAGTGGGTCGGCAGCGTCAAGCTCGCCACGGAAGAACCGCGCCGCCTCGGCCAAGCGGGCGCGGATACGTTCGCGCAGCTCTTTGGTGGCGGCGTCGGTAAAGGTCACCACCAGAATCTGCGGGGGCAGCAGTTCACGGCCGAAGGCCTGTTCGCCCCCATGCCCGAGGATGAGCCGCAGGTACAGCGCCGAGATGGTAAAGGTTTTGCCGGTACCGGCACTTGCTTCAATCAGCTGGCTGCCGTGCAAGGGGAAACTCAGTGCCAGGGGACGGTCCTGGGTCATGCGCCACTCTCCGGGTTGCCCAGGGCCTGCCAGGGTGCGTTGAACAAGGGGCGGTACAGGGTTTCGCACCAACCTTCAAAGGTTTCGTCGGCGGTGAGCGCGGCGAAGTCACGGAACTGCCGCGCCAGGGCGATGCTCTCGCTGCGCTCGCCAAAACTGTTGCGCTCATCGCCTTCATAGGCGCGAGCAGCCGCGGCCAGCGCTTTGTCGGCATCGTCCTGGGCCAGCCAGGCGAAGGCCGTTTTGGCGGCCACCGGCAGCGGCGCATTCATGGCGGCCTGGCGTGCAACCAACAGGTCGCCGAGCAATTGCGCCGCCTGGTCTTGCGGTAAAGGTGCGAGGAGCAAGGTCAGGTCACTGGCCACCAGCGCACTGTTCAGCGGATAACCCGCAGCGCAGGCAGCCAGGTGCATGACCCAGGGTGCGATCAACCGGTGCCATTTATAGTTGTTGCGCCCGGCACTGATGGTGTTCGGGACGGTGGTGATGCTTAGCAGGCTTTGATCATCAGCCTGGTACACCCGGCCTAGCCAGCCTTCCAGCCGGTGCGTGCCCTGTTCGTAATGCACAGGCAATGCGCCTTCGACCAGGTGTGGCCAACGCTGCAACAACTGACGATGACGTTGCAGCAGGTCTGGCAGCGGCTGAATCAGATCGGCCTGCAGCAGTGCGCCAAAACCGGCAAGCGGCAACACGCCACACGCTTGCAGGCGGCGCGCCTGCACCTGCAAGGCCTGCTCGGCATTCGCCGGGTCGGCCAGCGCGGCATTCAATAGGGTTTCACTGGCGCTGTAGCGTTGCAGGGTGTCGAGGACGAACGGCTCTTCATCCGGCGTCGGCGCCTCCAGGGCCTCGAAGAACACCTTCAGGCGCTGGCTGAAGAAGTGCCGCACCGGGTGGCGAAGAAAATCGTTCAGCTGCGTCAGGTTCAACGCTTCGTCGTCGACGTAAGGAGGCAAAGCCGGCTCGACCTGCGTGGCGTCCTGCCCTTGCCGATGCAGCAGCTGCCATTCATGGGCGAAGCTGAACAACGGGCTGCCCTTCTGGAAGTAGCGCGGGCTGAACGGCTGCAGCGGGTGCTCCTGGGTCAAGGCGTGCAGCAAGCGCTCATCCGGCCCTTGGCCTGGCGCGTCATCTGCACCGGCCAAACGCCAGCCGGCAGCCACATGATCACGCAACTGGCCGATCAGCACCGAGGCGGGGCGCTCGCTGTTGTCGCGGATGCTGCGCCCGACCCAACTGACATAAAGCTGATCCCGTGCCGACAGCAGCGCTTCAAGCAACAGGTAACGGTCATCTTCACGGCGCGAGCGATCACCGGGGCGGTAGTCGCTGGCCATCAGGTCGAAGTCCAGCGGCTGCTGGGCGCGGGGGTAGTCGCCATCGTTCATGCCCAGCAGGCAGACCACGCGGAACGGGATGGCGCGCATGGGCATGAGGGTGCAGAAGTTCACCGAACCCGCCAGAAAACGCTGTGACAGCTTGCCTTGGTCAAGCCCCGACAACCACGCTTCTCGGACCACCGTCAGCGGTAGCGCATCTTGCAGGCCGACGGTTTCGCACACTTCCTGCCAGGCGTCGCGCAGGTCCTGCAACTGCATCAGCAGAAACTCGTCGTGCTCACCTTCGGCCAGGAAAAACACCTGCAGCAAGGCATTCAAGCGCTCGCCCCACTCGGTGACGGTCGCCGGCTGTGCCAGTGCCTGGCAGGCCACCTCAAGGGCGTCCAGCAGGGCTACCAAGGGGCCGATCAGTGCCGCATCGAGGCCACCGATTTCGTCATAGGGTTCAATGCCATCACACCCCTCCCCCACACCTACGGCATAACCCAACAACATGCGCCGCAGGCCGAAACGCCAGCTGTTCTGTTCCAGGCCTTCAGGCAGGCCGAGGCTGGCCCGTTGCTCGGCGTTCAGGCCCCAGCGGATACCGGCACCTTCAATCCAGCGATGAAGCGTGGGCAAATCGCTTTCACGGATACCGAAGCGGGCCCGTACTGCTGGCACGTCGAGCAGGTCGAGCACTTCACTGACCGCAAAACGGCTGTCTGGCAGCTTGAGCAGGTGCTCCAGGGCAATCAGCAAGGGCTCGCGACCGCGCTGGCCTTGGTCGGTTAGGGTGAATGGGATGTAGCGCGGGTCGTTGCGCTGCAATTGGCCGAACACGGCGCGGATATGGGGTGCATAAGTGTCGATTGCCGGCAGCATCACGATCACATCGCGCGGGCGCAGCATAGGGTCGGCGCTGAAGCGGGCCAGTAACTGGTCGTGGAGAATCTCCACCTCGCGTTGCGGGCTGTGCGCGACATGGAAGCGCATCGAACGGTCCTGCGCGAGGTCGACTTGCGGCCAGCGTTCGCGGGTTTCGGCCAGTGGGCGCAGTTCGAGGATGTCATCCTGCAGTTGGTTGAGCAGCGTGGTCGGCGAAGCTTCGCTGAACAGGTCGATGCGCCCTTCGCTGAACACGCCGCGGTAGCTGCCGGGGTCGTCATAGCTGTCGAGCAGGTTGATGTAATCACGACCCTGCTTGCCCCAGGCGGCCAGCAGCGGATGGGCATGCTGGTGTAGCGATTGGTCATCCAGCAGAAGCGGCATGCCTTGCTTGCGTTGTTGACGTTTGTACTGATGCCGCAGCAGGTCTTTGTCGGCGACGATATCGGCCCAGTGATGGCGACACGGGTTGTGAACGCAAAGCAGTACCTGGCTGAACCGGGCAAGCCCCGCCAAAGCCTCCAATGCTTGCGCTGGCAGGGAGGAGATACCGAACACGATCACGCGCGATGGCAGGCCGACAGGTGCCTGCTCCAGGCTGTTGATACGCTCGATGAACCGTTGATGCACACCTGCACGGCTTTGCGCCATGCCCTGCTCGCCGACATCGTCCAGCAGCGCCCGCCACAATTCGGCCTGCCAGCGATTGCCAGGGGGCAAAGGTTTACGCTCGCCACGGGCGGTATTAAGGATGTGCTCGCCGGCAGCCCAGTCCTTGAGCCAGTCGGCTCGGTAGACTTGGTACTGGTCGAACAGGTCGGCCAGGCGCTCGGCAAGCTGGTAACGCTTGCGCAGGTCGCTATCGTCGATGAGAAAACGGCGCAGGGGCTCGAAATGCGGGCGCTCGATCAACGCCGGAAGCAAGCGCATGAGGCGCCAGGTCAACGGTGCTTTGTCGAGCAGGGAAACTTCGGGGATCTCATCGCGGCCCAGCACTCGCCGGTAAAGCTGCCACATGAAGCTACCAGGTAGCTGCACATCGATCGCGGCGGCAATACCACAGCCGCCTAGGTCCCCTTCTTCAGGGTCTTCAGCCAGCGCCAGTTTTAGCCACTGGGCGATGCCGTTGCTCTGCACCAGGGCGATTTCGTTTTCCAGTGGCGCTAACGGGTAACGCCGCATCCAGCTCACCACCAAGCTGCGCAAATCGTCGAGGCGGTTGCCATGTACGATCATGAAGCCGGGATGGAGGGCGGTGGTGTTGACCATTGAGCATTCCCTGGAAGCGGTGGGTTGTGATGCGGAACCATATCACGGGGCATGCCCGGGGTTATGGCGGGCATGGCGACAAATCTTTTCCAGCCCAAAAGACAAAACCCCTACCTGCTCGCGCAGATAGGGGTTTTGCGAAATGAATCTTGACGATGACCTACTCTCACATGGGGAAACCCCACACTACCATCGGCGATGCATCGTTTCACTACTGAGTTCGGGATGGGA